>CAIXQV010000169.1 GCA_903921605.1 uncultured Planctomycetaceae bacterium
CCGGGCACGTCCTCTGCGCTGACCGAAGGACTGCATGCGTTGTGTACTTTGCCTGAGTTCCAATTGTGTTGAGTGTTGAGAAAGATCACCAGAGCCAAAATGTCGATGCCAAACAGCGAATGGTTCCAGACCGAAATTGTCCTGCCAGCGTTTCCGCGCGGATGTCATTTGATCACTTCGCATGTTTTGCGTGAGTTGCCACATTTGCGAAGATGCCGAATGGGGCTGATGCATGTTTTCATCCAGCATACGTCAGCCTCACTGACCATCAATGAGAACGCTGACCCGGATGTGCCAATCGATATGGGGATGGCTCTTGATCGTTTGGTTTCGGAATCCTGGCCATATCGGCATACGTGTGAAGGCGCCGACGACATGCCGGCTCATGTGAAGGCCACGTTGACTGGCCCGTCGCTATCGATCCCCATTTCCAGCGGACGATTAATGACCGGAACCTGGCAGGGGATTTATTTGTGCGAACATCGCAATAGCGGTGGACGTCGACATTTGATCGTGACCATTCAAGGACAGTTCGAGCCAGCGACTATTTGAGGATTCCGGAGCCGTCATGGCCAAGCTGTATTTTTATTATTCGGCGATGAACGCCGGCAAGTCGACAACGTTGTTGCAGGCGGCCTACAACTATCAGGAACGCGGGATGCGTCCGATGTTGCTGACCCCACAACTCAACGTGCGCGATGGCATCGGAAAAATCGCGTCACGAATCGGGCTCAAAGCCGACGCGATCGCATTTTCGTTAACAGATTCACTGCTGGAGATTTTCCGAAAGCATCATGCGGAAGATCGGCTGGCGTGTGTGTTTGTCGATGAAGCTCAGTTTTTGACTCAGCGGCAGGTTTTTGACTTGGGCGAAATCGCCGATCTGGAAGGAATCCCGGTGCTGGCGTACGGACTGCGAACCGATTTCCGGGGACAGCTCTTCGAAGGCAGTCAGTACCTGTTGGCGTGGGCCGATGTCTTGTCAGAAATCAAAACCGTGTGTCACTGTGGTCGTAAGGCAACCATGGTGCTGCGGATTGATGGCGACGGGAAGCCGCTTCGATCAGGAGAACAGATCAAAGTCGGCGGCAACGAAAGCTACGTCTCCGTCTGTCGTCGCCATTTTAAAGAAGGAATGGCGGAGCGAAGTTCACCGACTTTGCCGTTTACGGATTTCGATTCGGAATAGGGGTGGCGATGGGAGTGATGTGAATTATGGGAGTGATGGGGCCGATTGTTCACAGTCGGAATACTTCAGGACGCAATCATGTGATTATTCTTGTCGACTCGCACAACCTTCGGCACGTGCTTGCGCTGCTCTTCTTCTGAATACTGAGCATAGCTGCAGATGATCACGAGGTCACCGATCAGGACCAGTCGCGCCGCGGCGCCGTTGAGGCAGATGACTCCGGAGCCGGGTTCACCACTGATCGCGTAGGTCGTCAGACGGTTGCCATTATTAATATCGAGAACGTCAACCTGTTCCCATTCGACAATGTCGGCGGCTTCCATGAGCTGAGGATCGATCGTCACGCTGCCTTCGTAATGCAAGCTGGCGTCGGTCACGGTGGCTCGATGAATCTTGGATTTAAGCAGAGTGCGTTTCATGGAATCGTCAGCGGTCCTGCGACCACTGGAACCTCGAGAACTAAGAGTTTCAGGAATTTGACGCGGACGATAGGGAATTTCGAGCAGTGAACCAAGGGGAGTTCCTATGGCGTGACGTGCCTGGTTTTTCGAATCGACCGCTTCGCTCTGGATTCTCGCAGAGATGCGGAGACGAAGAAATGCCATGATTTGAGGATTCCCGGCTGATGAGTCAGGATTCCCGGAAGGCGCTGGCACACACGGACCTCTGGCCATTAGACTCCGCAAATGAGCCGAAGTTCACAGAAAAAGACGTCCCGCAGTCTCGCCGCAAGTCACCAAAGAAGCTGGTTGTGGGGGCGTTACGCCGTCATGGAAACCCTCACAGCAGGCCGCTGGCCCGTCGTTGAGCTGCTCCTGGACGAAGATTTGCCTCGTGAGATCATTGATGAGGCTGGCCGGCTGGCTTCAGCGGTTCGGCTTCGACTTCAGGAGCTACCGGGTTCTCGGCTCACAGAATTGTGTCGCACGGAAGAGCATCAGGGCTTTCTGGCTCGGATGGGTGAATTCCCCTGCGGCACGTTCGAAGATCTGCAGCTGCTGCTCCGACAATCAGCCGAAGAACGATCTGCTGCTGGGCGCAATCTGCCGCCGCTGTTTGTTGTCTGTGATCGTCTCCAGGATGCGCACAATTTTGGAGCCATTCTTCGATGCTGCGATGCGTCACAGGTGGATGGTGTGATTATCGGTGAGCGGGCTCAGGTGTCGGTGACCCCGCATGTCGCGCGAGCTTCGTCCGGAGCGGTCAATCATCTTTCGATTTATCGAGTCCCCGATGTTCTTGAGGCACTGCGTGAGTTGAAGACGCACGGCGTGAGCGTGTTGGCCGCCTCAGAGAAGTCTGACAGTCTGCTTTGGAACTGCGACATGCGCGGGGCTCAGGCGATGATTGTTGGTTCTGAATCCGCGGGAATTGCTCCGGAACTATTGGCTGAGGCGAGCGCTCCGGTTGCCATTCCAATGCTGGGCGGGGTTGCGTCACTAAACGCCGCCGTCGCGGCTGGCATTGTGCTTTATGAGTGTCGAAGGCAACAGATGAGTGATCGCTCGTAGAAAGCGGATCACTTCCGAGCTTTGGCTTCGCGCATTTCTTTTCGAGCATCCTGTTCTTTGAGCTTCTGACGTTTGTCGTGAAGCTTGCGGCCTTTGCATAACCCCAGGCGGATCTTCACCAGCCCGCGTTGAAAGAACACCGCTAGGGGGATGAGTGTTTGTCCATCACTTTCAGCAGCTTCGACATACTTGCGAATTTCGCGTCGATTCAGCAGCAGTTTTCTTTTTCGCTGGCGGGCATGGTTGTAGATGCTGGCCTGAGCGTATTCGGCGATATCGCAATCAACGAGCCAGACTTCGTGGTCATCGACGCGGGCGTACGCTTCTTCGATTGTGATCTTGTTGTTACGAATGCTTTTGACTTCGCTGCCCGTCAGCACGATGCCGCAGTCGATCTCATCCAGCACATCGTATTCGTGGCGAGCCCTGCGATTGCTGCACACAATCTGGCGTTCTGGACCGCTGGAGTCTTTGGACGATTTCGATTTGTTATTCGGCGAGGCCATGAACAGTCAGGCGAAAGGAGATGTTGAAATGAAACAAGGATGCATTCAATCTGCGAGGCTGCAGTCTAATGAAAAGCGATCCTCTGCGGCAGATTTGTTTGGTCGAGGCTGCGAAATGGCCTGGAATTTTGTGAGTCTGGTAAACGGTGATTCGAGAAAAACATCAGACGCAGTTAAAGAAAGACAACAAACTATCGGCCCAGAACGTTGACGTGAGGCGGTCCGGACGCGAATAATCCGCAGATTGGACTCAAGTGAGTGGTGTTTGGAATTGGGAGTTTCAGTTGAATTCCGGAAGTTGGTGTAACTGACTTCGAGACGGATCTGCTGATCCTTGTTTTTTTGGCCTGACGGTCGATTGATTTTTCAGATTCATGGGTATGCTGGTTTGCTGAAACAGCCGGTCGCTCATATCTGAGCAGGAGTCGAACTGGCAGGGCTCGTCAGCGGTGTGCTGACGATGCGTGTGTCTCACCACGGAGGCACGGACACTCGTTAAAACCGGGAGCGGAATGCTCCGCCATTGTTTGTCGGCGACACGCGTTGTGACAAATGATGGAACTCTGAAAAGGGGAATCGCGTGTATCGTCTGGATGCTGGATTGAAGGCGATCATCAAGCAGGGAAAAGAGCGAGGATTTGTCACGGTACAGCAGGCGCATGCCTGGCTGCCTGACGAAGGCGGCGACCCGCTGATGGTCGATTCGCTGATCATCTGTCTGGACGACGCTGGGCTCGACTTTATCGAAGACCCGGATATCAACCTCGAACCACCACCGGTCGAGGAAGAGGTCAAGCAGGCTCAGGCCGAGAAAGCCGCTCGCGCGCTTCTGGGGCCTGAAACATCAGCGTTGTCATCTCGTGACCCGATCCGAATGTATCTCAGCCAGATGGGGAACATCCCGCTGCTGACTCGTGATCGAGAAATCTTTCTTGCCAAGCAGATCGAAATCACTCGCAAGCGTATGCGTCGACATATGCTTGAGTCGGACTTCGCATTGAACATTGCCGTCGAGACCATCGAAAAGGTTCGTCGCGGCGAATTGCCTTTCGAGCGAACTCTGCGAACATCTGAAACCGAAGATGTGCGTAAGGAGCAGATCGAAGGTCGTATGGAGTTGAACCTTCGTACGCTTCGTCATCTGATGGAATTGAATAAGGCAGAGTTCCTGCGATGGCGAATGCTGGCCGATGGGTCAAAAGAGAAAACGACTCTGGGCGAAGTCATTACGATTCGTCGCCGAAAAATGTGCAGCCTTTGCGAAGAACTGAGCGTGCGAACTCATCGCCTGCAGCCGGTTCTGAAGCGGATGCTGCAGATCGGCGAACGCATCGAACAACTGCAGGATGAGATTTCCTGTCTGCGTGGCATGCGAACGGCTGATACCGAACGACATGCTCTGGAGCGGGAATTGGAAGAGTACGTGCAGATGCTGCTCGAAACTCCCGACCAGTTCCTGCGTCGCTGCCGGGAAATCAAGAAGCGTTTGGATGGTTGGACAGATGCCAAACAGAAACTGTCGGGCGGTAACCTGCGACTGGTCGTTTCGATCGCGAAGAAGTACCGAAACCGCGGCTTGAGCTTCCTCGACCTGATTCAGGAAGGCAATGCCGGTCTGATGCGCGGTGTCGAGAAGTACGAATATCGCCGCGGCTACAAGTTTTCGACTTACGCCACATGGTGGATTCGTCAGGCGATTACTCGTGCTGTTGCCGACCATGCTCGTACGATTCGTATTCCGGTGCACATGTTCCAGAGCATCTCAATGCTCAAAGCCAAGGCCGAAGAAATTCGCCAGGCGACGGGACGTGAGCCAAGCAACGAAGAACTGGCCGAAGCGGTCGGCATGAGCATCGAGGAAACCGAGCGCATCATGAAGACCTGGAAGCATCCAATCAGTTTGGATACTCCAGTCGGCGAAAGCGAAGACAGCAGCTTCGGTGAGTTCCTGGAAGACAGCCACGAAAGCAGCCCGGCGGAATCAGCCGCCAAGCAGATGCTGCGTGATAAGATCGACCATGTTCTGAAGAGTCTGACCTACCGCGAACGCGAAATTATCAAGTTGCGTTACGGTTTGGGTGACGGTTACAGCTACACGCTGGAAGAGACCGGTCGTATCTTCAAGGTGACTCGCGAACGAATTCGTCAGATCGAAAGCAAGGCGCTGAAGAAACTTCAGCATCATACACGAGCTGTCCATCTGAAAGGATTCGTTGATATGGAAGACGACATGCCGCTTCCTGTCATCGAAGATGTGCCGGAGCCAGCAGAAGCCATGGAAGATCTGGGCGTCGCCTGAGTCGATCAGATTAACAGGTTAGCCGAGGCTAGTTGAACTTTAAGCACTGCCGGAACCAGATTCCTGCAGTGCTTTTTTTATTGCTCAGCAGATTGTTCTGCTCATGCGAGCTTGTTCTGCCTATGCGAGCCATACAGTGTTCGTGGTATGGTGGTTTCGTCCATCTTACGCGTTATCGTTTAATGGCGAGCGGAAGGCAGAGGCGAAATCCGACAACGACAATTGTGTCTGGCCGCTAGCGGACCAAATCAAACACGCCTCACTTGCGAGTACGATGGGCATTCTTGCCCGTCGATTCATAGTCGGACAGGAATGTCCAACCTACAATTGAGTATTGGCAAGACACAATCGCCATGCCGCTAAAATAGTTCACGCCGCTGGCGTTCATCGCGGTGGACCAAAGCCTTCTGCAATTCTTCGAATGATTTCATGAGATCACTGATTCAGGAAACTCCAGCCGGGCTCCACTGCGAAGTGGGGGATTTCTACATCGACCCGATGCGTCGAGTCTCCAGGGCCGTCATTACTCATGCGCATGGAGATCATGCGCGAGCAGGCTCCGGGAAATATCTCACCTCAAAGGAAGGTCGGCGAGTCCTGAGGACTCGGCTTGGACCTTCCGCGAGCATTGATACTCTGGCATTTGGTGAAACCGTGTTGATGAATGGAGTCACTGTGTCACTCCATCCGGCCGGTCACATTCTTGGGTCGGCTCAGGTACGCGTCGAGTATCAGGGCGAAATCTGGGTCATCAGTGGCGATTACAAGATTGAACCGGACCGAACATGTACTCCGTTTGAGCATGTGAAGTGCCACACCTTTGTTACGGAATCAACGTTTGGGTTGCCAGTCTATCGCTGGCCAGCTCAGGAATATGTGTTCGAAGACATCAATCGCTGGTGGAAACAGTGTCGAGCTGACGATGTGGCTGCGGTGATCCTGGCGTATTCCCTCGGGAAAGCTCAACGCGTCATCGCCGGAGTTGATGCCTCTATAGGTCCCATCTTTTGTCATCCCTCAGTTGAGTTGCTGAATCAGGACTATCGAGCCACGGGAATTGAATTGCCCGCGACCTGGTTGCCAACACAGGCTCCTGCGCGAAACGACTGGGGCGGCGTGCTGGTCATTGCTCCGCCGATGGTCGCGAATTCTGCGTGGATGAGCAGATTCGGGAAAACGTCGACTGCCATCGTATCCGGCTGGGCCCTGACCCAGGGAACTCGCCGAGCACGATCGGTTGATGTGGGCTTTCCGCTTTCCGATCATGCGGACTGGCCTGGTTTGTTGACTGCGATTGAGCGATCAGAGGCCGACCAGATCCTGGTGACTCACGGTTATACTCGTCCGATGGTCCAGTGGTTACGAGAGAACGGCAAGCAAGCTCGCGAGGTTGTGACCAAATTTCACCCGGATGGAACTCAGCGGACCGATCTGCTGTTTGCGGATTCGTAGTATCAAAGAAGATCAGCCTGATGATCAACGTACGTCGCCGACAATTGTCACTCGTCATCATCGCGTTGTCATTTCTTTGGCTGTCGCCGTTGCTTTATCGACCGTGGAACCGGTCCAGACTGGTCGATGTCTGCGGTTTCGTGATCATGTTGTCGTACGGGATTTTTCGTTTTATCGCCTCAGGACGGTATCGGCCGCCAAGGAAGAACTGGACGCCGCAGGAAGCCAGTGATCGTATCAAAGTACTGACACAGATGTTGGCTTTTGAGAGTCATGATCGAGCTGAGTTACTGCATCAACGAGCCATGCTGCAGATCTCACAGCAGGAATGGGAGGCTGCGGTTGAGGATTTCACCGAGGCACTCGAATCCGTCCCAGAAACACCGGGAGGAGCCCATAGGCAGATTGAGGCGTACCATTATCGTGGAACTGCGCTCGTTCGTCTGGAGCGATTCAAAGAGGCGATTCGCGATTTGACTGTGGCCTACGCAGCCGATGCTGCGTACAAAGCAGTGCTGCACGGCCGTAGTGCAACCGTAGAGCCCGGAGAAACATTGGCTGAGCGGGCCGATTGCTATCTTGCTGAAGGAGACTACGAGCGAGCGGAGGACGATTTGCGGAGTGCAATCCCGCTCCTCGAAGGAGAGTATCGAGTCAATAGTCTAATGCTTCTTGCAACAATCCTGGAAAGAAAACAAAGTCAATGGCAGGAGGCTCTGGAGCAATACGATCTCGTCCTGCAACAGGTTTCAAGTTCTGCAAACATTTTGACTGCAGACAGCCTAATCGTGGCCAGCAGCACTCAGATGGCTCGCGGAAGAATTCTGTCAGCCATGCATCGTTTCGACGAAGCAGTTGCAGCGTTCGATGAAGCGATTTCCGCGATGAGTGTCGCAGAAGATCTTGATGAGGACCTGAAGAATGCAAGGTTGATGCGAGCAGAAGCATTGCTGCATTGCGGTGAACTCGCAAAGGCGGCGTTGGACGTTGAGTGGGTGCTGGCGGCCAGTCCTGGCGATTCACACGCACGAGTTTTGCGAGCATTGGTTGCGGCTGAGAATCAGCAATTTGAGTTGGCCGTTGATGAGCTTCAGGAAGTCCTTCAAGGTGAACCAGACAACCTGCACGCACTTCGGAATTACGCAGTCCTGCTGACCGGAGCCCATGACGACTCATTGAGAGACGGAAACCGGGCACTGGACGTTGCCGAGGAGCTGGGATCTCAGATGGGAATCAACCACTGGTTCGTCCTTTCCGTCCAGGCAGCGGCTCACGCGGAGCTGGGGGCCTTTCCGAAAGCAGTGCAGCTTGCGGAGCAAAGCCTTGAAGCCGCACCGGAAGACGAAAAAGCGGGAAGGTCGCGACGCGTGGATCAGTTTCGGCAGCAGCGCCCGTTTCGGTGTGAGCCGTTGGCAGCCAACCATCACCAGACGAAGCGCAGCAAATGATTCTCGTTGCTTCCAGACCTGATGGTCACCGCTAGCCGCGTTCTTTTCGCAGCTTGTTACCGGCCTGAATTAGGACGTTGCGTTCGCGCTGAGTCAGACTGGCTTCGCCTTCACGATTGATCTTGTCGAGGATTGCATCCATTTGGGCGTGAAGATTGGAATCGGTCGCTACCGGTGGTGCAAAGATCTTGAGTTTACCCTTGTTGCGACGCTTCATCGCTATGCGTCCGGCGAAGTTATCCCACCAGCGACTAAGCTGCATGTGTGATTTGAAGTACAGGTATCCAAACAGCAGACCGCCAAAATGCGCGGCATGTGATACTCGTGTGCCACTCAGTTGTTCCATCAAGACTGGCAATAGCATGAAAACTGCAAGCACCCAACGCATTTCCATCTGGATCAAACCCATCAACATCACACGCTGTCGAGGGTAATGCATTGTGACCAGGCCAAACATCGCACAGACTGCTCCGGAAGCTCCTATGACAGCCGCGTTTCTGTCCATAGCTGTATAGACGACGACTGCTGACATTCCCGCGAACATGGCAGAGCAGCAATAGAACCACAAGAGTTCTTTTTGTCCGAGTAGTCGCTGCAGAGTGTCGGCCGCAAAGTACATCGTCATCATGTTGAAGATGAGGTGGAATGGATCGTTGACGCTATGGCAGAAGGCATAGGTCAACAGCCGCCAAACCTGACCGCGCTGATAGAGGTCGGGGCCGCTAAGGTCCAGCCAGCGAGTCACGACGGAATCACCATTGCGAGTCGTCAGGAGCTGCAAAATGAAAACAGCGACAGTGACAATGATCAGCTTGACCTGCACAGATGACGCGGAAAAACGCATCGGTCCAGGACCATCGTACTCGTCTCGCAGGTATTCCCGATTCTCAATGCCCATTTTGGACGTCTCAGCAACTGATCTGTTTTGTGGCAGCGTATGCCTGCATCTTAGGTCGTGGTTTGGAGATCGTCGACGTGAGTTGTCGGTGCCGGTGACTTCTGGCAGGGTTTGTTGCTGAAGGTGAACGTGTCGAGCAGAATCGTTGCAACCGATTCATTAAGGCCTCGTTGTGGGGAAGGTGTGCAACCTGCCGAGCGCCCTCGAAATGCGGGAAATGCTTCAGTATTTCCCTGAAAGCTGGCAGGTTACAAACCTGCCCTACGCATCGACCAGGAGCAGATTCCTTTGATTTACCCGGTACGTTACATCAACGGCCAGAGGCATGTCGGACCACCAGCAATGATGAAACGCCCCACGGCAGAACTGACACCGCAGGTTTTGGCTGGCATATTGCAGGGAATTCCAAAGGAAACCGGGTTTCTCAGCGAGGGAAAGCTGTTCGAGTTCAATGAATTCGGGCCTCTTCCTCTTTCGAAACGTAAAAATCGCCGATACCATCCGCGATCTCTAAACACGAGATGATGTACATGTGTGCGCGCGGGCGGTGGTGGACTTTTAGTCCTTCTGTCGTCGAAATGTAAGCTCAGTTCGTATCCTGCCGGGAACCCGGTGACGGTTTGCGGCAGTGCGAAATGTTGACCAGTCTGCGGTGGACGGGATCTTTTCCGATCTGGTCCTGCGGGCGGAAGCAGGTCAGGCATTTCAGGTCTCTGCGACCGTTGCGGTTGACTCTCCAAGCAGAAACTGGGGATGCGGACACTGGGCATCAGGCACCAGGCATTTTGGCAAGATGGGAACAGGCAGCCTGTTCTTATCGAACAGCCACGAACCGAATTATTCGATTGGCTGTCCCTGTTTTTTGCGGCAAGCCCGCGGATTTCGTATCTTTTTTTCAGACTGAGGATCGTTCTGCAATGACTGACATTACCCTGCTTCGCAACATCGGGATCTCGGCCCACATCGACTCAGGGAAGACGACTCTGACCGAACGCATCCTGTACTACGCTGGTCGAATTCACAAGATCCGCGAAGTGAAGGGTGGAGACGGCGGCGCGACCATGGACCATATGGACCTGGAACGCGAACGCGGAATCACCATTACGTCCGCTGCAACTCGCGTTGAGTGGAAAGACGAAGAACTGGGGACACAGCACCCGATCAATATCATTGACACTCCGGGACACGTGGACTTCACTGTCGAAGTGGAACGATCTCTGCGAGTTCTCGACGGAGCCATTCTGGTTCTGTGTGCTGTTGGCGGTGTTCAGAGCCAGTCTCTGACCGTCGACCGTCAGATGCGTCGTTACGGCGTGCCTCGTATCGCCTTCATCAACAAGATGGACCGGATCGGTGCCAATCCGGCCAAGGTAATGGCCGCCATGAAGGATAAGCTGAAGTGCAACGCTGTGCCACTTCAGATTCCGATGGGTTTGGAGTCCGCTTTCCAGGGCGTTGTCGACCTGATCCGCATGGAAGCTGTTTATTTCGAAGGTGAAAAGGGCGGTGACGTAATTCGCAAGCCGATTCCTGCGGAATACCAGAGCGATGCAGAGGCCGCTCGCCGCGAGATGCTTGAAGAGCTTTCCATCCATGATGACGATTTGATGTCTGCTCTGCTCGAAGAATCGGAAGTCAGCATCGAAAAGATTCGTGCGATCATTCGAAAGGCGACACTTGCCCAGCTGATCGTTCCCGTTCTGATGGGAACCGCGTTCAAAGATAAGGGTGTCCAGGAAGCTCTTGACGCAGTTGTTCGCTATCTGCCTTCTCCTCCGGACCGTGACAAGTTCGCAAATGATTACAGCAAGCCAATTGGCGAAGACGGCAAGCACCCTCGCGTGCTGTTGAGCGATTCCAACGATGCTCCGGTCGTCGCGATGGCGTTCAAGACCGTGGTTGAGAGCTTTGGCCAGCTGACCTACACAAGAATCTATCAGGGAAAACTTGTCAAAGGCCAGGCCTATGTGAATGCTCGTACCGGGCGATCAATACGATTCGGTCGACTTGTGCGGATGCACGCTAATGACCGCGAAGACATCGACTTCGGTGAAGCGGGTGACATTATTTCCATCGTGGGTGTTGACTGTGCGTCAGGGGATACCTTCACAACAGAAGGCCTGCACCTTTCTCTGGAAAATATCTTTGTTGCCAATGCAGTAATTCGTCTTTCCATCGAACCGAAGAAGCGAGACGACGCGGATAAGCTCAGCAAGGCTCTGGAGCGTTTCCGTCGTGAAGACCCAACGTTCCGTGTTCTGACGGACGAAGAAACCGGACAGACGCTGATCGCAGGGATGGGGCAGTTGCACCTTGAAATTTACGTTGAACGAATCAAACGTGAATACAAGTGCGAGTGCATCATTGGTGAGCCACGCGTGGCTTACCGTGAATGCCCAACGAAGTCCGTGGAGTTCAACTACAAGCACAAGAAGCAGTCTGGTGGTTCGGGTCAGTATGCTCACATTGTGGGTGTTCTGGAGCCACTTCCGGAAACTCACGAGACCGCTTACGAGTTTGTTGATGAAGTCTCCGGTGGCCGAATTCCTCGCGAATTCATTGCTCCGGTTGACGCCGGGTTCCAGTTGAGCCTGCCAAAAGGACCTCTCGGAGAATACGAAGTGGTCGGCGTCCGTATGCGGTTGCAGGACGGTAGCTACCACGACGTGGACTCATCGGAAATGGCGTTCAAGATCGCTGGTATTGGCTGTATGCGAGAAACTCTGCGTAAGGCAGACATGACTCTGCAGGAGCCAATTATGAAGCTCGAAATTGAAGTGCCTGACGAATATCAGGGTCAGGTTACCGGTCACCTTTCCAGCAAGCGTGGGCTGGTTACTGGTTCCGAAGTTAATGGCGGCGTTTGCGTCATCAATGGTGAAGCTCCGCTGTCTGCCATGTTCGACTACGCAAACGAACTTCGCTCGATGACACAGGGTAAGGGTACCTTCAGCATGGAGTTCCTTGCCTATCGTCAGGTTCCTCGTGGTCTGCAGGGCGAAATTCTGGAACGACGACGCAAAGAGAAAGAAGCTCAGGCTGCTGCAAAGTAGTCTTCTGAATATGGCTCACGACGTGAGTGTATTTTCGATGCAGCACTGTGGCTTTTGCTACAGTGCTGCTTTCGTATTCAGCCGCCAACGGACGGGTCGCTGCTTCAACATTGAGGCCTCCTACACCGCCTGCTCTTCGGCTGCTCTGTGACTTCACCGCGAATGACTTCAGGTTCCGATGATGTGCTCGTGACTGGCGTGGGACTGGTCACGCCGCTTGGCAATTCTGCGGATGTCACATGGAATCGCCTGCTGGCTGGAGACAGAGCCGGGCGAATTCTGAAGTCGTCCGACATTGATCACTATGAACAATTGTCCCGCATCGAAGGGCTTCGATTGCACGGAGCACCGGTGAATTTCCGGGGACTTGAGCTGGTCATTGCGGATTCAGAACTGCTGTCGAAAATCCCGCAGAGTGTGATCGCTGCCTGGCTGTCCGAGCCACTTGTGGCGATGTCGATCGCCGCTTACTGCGAAGCCGTTGCTCAGGCAGGACTCGAAGATGTTCTGGGTCTGGGCCACCGGGAGAACGAGACTCGGACGGCAGTGGTCTACGGCAGCAGCAAAGGTGGCCTGCGAACGACAGAACGGCTGAGTGAGCTGATACGATCGGGTAGTGCTGCCGATCTCGATGATCGGCATGGCGAACTCGATCACAGCGAGATTGGTCTGCTCTGGCAACATGCCTTTGCCTCCGACAGTGCGACTCGCGCGATCGCTGCCATTTCTGGCGCAACGGCGGGCGTCAGTTGTCCTGTGGCCGCCTGTGCGACCGGCCTGATTTCTGTGCTGCAGGGAACAGCGATGATTCGCAGCGGACAATGCGATGTCTGCATTGTCGGCAGTGCGGATGCTGGATTGCGAGCTTCCGTGATCGCGTCGTTTCATCGTCTGCGAGTGACTTCGCGCCATGCGGATCCTGCAAGTGCCTGTCGGCCTTTTGATGTGAGTCGTGATGGATTTCTGATTGGTGAAGGAGCTGGTGTGTTAATACTGGAGTCTCGACGCCATGCAGAATCACGAGGAGTTGCGGGGCTTGCTTGTGTTCGTGGCGGCCTTTGGCTGAGTGATCCGACAGGGATGACTCAGATTGATCAAAGCGGCTCAATTGTGGCAGAAGTTTTGCGGCGCAGTTTCGAGAAGCATGATTTCCTCCCCGATGTCATCAGCTTGCACGGAACTGGGACAGAAGCCAATGATCTCGCGGAAGCTCGCGGAATTGACGCCGCACTATCGAGCAACGCTCCGGCATGTTTCGGCGTTAAAGGGGCAATGGGGCATCTGTTGGGAGCCGCCGGAAGCGTCGAAACGATCCTCACCATTCTTGCGTTGCGTGACCAAACGATTCCCGGGACCACCAATCTGCAAAACAAGGATCCGCACTGCAAACTTCGTCTGACATCCGCCTCGAAATCGTGGCCCGGCCTGCAGCGGGCCGCCAAGCTGTCTTTGGGCTTTGGCGGTCATGTGGCGTGTGGTGTGTTTGAGCGCGAATAGGTCAGCAACGAGCAAAATATCAGTTGCGGCAACATCCGAAATCCATCGGACAGATCCATACCTTTTCGCCGCTTCTGGTTACGTACTCCAGCCGCTCAACACGCACGCCAAGAGCGTTTACTTCAGGAGCCATTCCCTGTTGCCATCCAGCGTCTGGTTCTCGGCAGATTGAGACCAACAATGACACCAATCTCGGCTACGAGCTGAACCGTCACGAAGATCTGTCCGTTTCGCAGTTCCTGTGGACTTACATCGGCACGAACCTCCGGGTCCGAGATAAGACTCCAGAGCATAAACGCGCTGATCAGCGTCATCATGACAGCCGCGATGGTGGCGGCGAGTCCTGTCTGACCGTTACGTTCGCGAATCCCCCAGACAACTCGTGCTTCAACTGCAATTCGAATTGCGGCAATCAGCTTCCACAGAATCTCGTCTGGGGAAATCAACACCCAGAGATTCAGCACGCCAAGCACAGCGATACTGGCGATAGATAATATGCCTTCGATGGGAACAACCGGCGATTTATTTGCATCCGCACTTCGCTCCGCAACGGCTTTTCGCTTTGCACGCGGAGCAGGAATCGGCAGTTCCGATTGTTGATCATCCTGCCAGGTCTCGTAACCCCATTCATCCTCGGCGGGAGGCTCCGGAGTTGTTGCTTTCCGTTGTCGGGCAGCGGAATTTGGCTGAACAGATTTTTGTGACGCAGACTTGAGCGCCGGGACGCTGACAATCGCCTCGCAGTCTTTGCAACGAAACGCCTTTCCGGCGATTTCATCACGCACAACAAATTGACGCTGACATTGAGGACAGGCGATGTTGATTGGCATTCGCTGTTTGTCCTGTCAGGCCTTGATGATCTCTTGGACAATTCGTCCGTAGACATCTGTCGGACGAAAGTTGCGCCCCGCATGTTCGAAGGTCAGACGTTCGTGATCGACACCCAGCAAATGCAGCAAAGTTGCATGCAGGTCATGCATGTGAACTTTGCCTTCCACAGCCAGGTGTCCAATCTCGTCAGTCGTGCCCCAGGAAAAGCCAGGCTTAACGCCACCGCCTGCGAGGAAGACTGTGAAACCGCGAGGATTGTGGTCTCGTCCGTCGGAACCCTGAGAAAACGGCGTTCGGCCGAATTCACCGCCCCACCAGACGATCGTATCTTCCAGCAGCCCACGTTGCTTCAGGTCCTGCAGAAGACCGGCGACCGGTTTATCTGTGGCCTTGGCATGGATCGCATGCTGAGGCATATCCGAGTGCTGATCCCAGCGGGGATTTGTCGATTGGTCTGAGTAATTGACCTGCACAAATCTGACACCTGATTCCGACAAGCGTCGTGCCATCAGGCATTGCTTACCGAACTCATCTGTTTCTTTTTCCCCAATACCGTACATTTTTGCAGTCGCTTCCGACTCTTTTGACAGATCAAGGATCTCTGGGGCCTGAGCCTGCATTCTCCAAGCGAGCTCATAGTTGCGAATCACCGCGTTGACCTCGTCGTCGGCATTGTGATTCCGCGCGGACTGCAGTTGATTCATTTGTTGAGTCAGCGAATAACGTCGGCGACTCTGATCCTGTGTCAGCTCCGCATTCCGAATGAAGTCGATCGTCATTTGACTGGCCGGTTGAAACGAACGACCGATGGAAGTCCCCTGACAGACGGCCGGCAGAAAAGCATTCGAGTAATTTCGTGGCCCGCCGTTGGCGTCAGAAGGCTGCAGCGACACGAATCCAGGCAGGCTTTGATTTTCTGTACCAAGCCCGTAAAGAATCCATGAGCCCATTGATGGACGCACCTGCGTGGTTGCGCCGGTATGCAGGAACAAAGTCGCCGGACCATGAGCAACACCTTCCGTATGCACACCATGCAGAAAGCAGAGATCATCCACGTGTTGCCCAATTAGTGGAAACAGATCCGAAACATGTTTTCCGGTCTGTCCGTACTGATGAAATCGCCAAAGCGGCTTCATCAGCTTCTGCTTCGTGGATTGTCCGAAGTCACCAAAACGAACGCCGGTAAAGTCAATCGACTGACCATCTTTCGCAATCAGATCGGGTTTGTAATCGAACGAATCGACGTGACTGGGCCCGCCCTGCATGAAGACAAAAATGATCCGCTTGGCTCGTGGAGCAAACATGGTTGGCCGTTCCAGCAGCGACGTGCTGTTAAACGGCGACGTCTGTGATTCCGCAGCTCGGAGCGTCGACCGGTTTGTGTCGGCGAGCATCGCCTGAAGAGCTAACGCCCCGAAGCCACAACTGGCTCGGGTCAACATTTCACGGCGGGAGTTGACGGGGGACATCGTGCCTGGCCCTTTCTGAATCGATGGACAGCAGTCCATAAGGTTAGCAATAAACATGATCCCGGAAAAGCGCTACCTTGTGGAGCCAGACGAAAGGCGTGGACGCAGTTTTCGGGCGGTCAGCACTTGCATCCGTTTGTCAGATTGTGCGAGGCGTGCAAAGCTCCCGGTGTGCGGTTCGTTAGTGACTCGCGCTGCTGGTCTGACGAATCGTCGCGATTGTCTGACTCCACCAGCGACTGCCACAGCGGAATCTAATCCGACCGGCAAAAGACGCCGTTTCGAGAGTTCCAATGGCCCCCGGGACGGTATCAGGACCCACACAAACGAAAGGATCGTTCCAAACGTCAAATTCGATCTCTTCGGAACAATTGGAGCAAAGTTCACAGTCAGACGAGGACGATATCGACGACAGCAGACTGTGTTTTCCACACGGTTGGGTTTTGTCCATAGACACCGATTCGTCTGCCATCGGCGTTGTGAGTCCCGAAACGGATTCTCCAGCGGAATGCTATGGGTGATCTGACTCTTTGAAAAAGGTCCGGCTCGAATGATCCGTCCGAACCTGCGTTCTTTCGCAGCAGCCGTCGCCTGCCTGACACTCGCACCCGTTGCCGCCAGCGCCCAAGAGGGGTATTATGGTGGACCGGGTGATCCTTCGGCCCATCGTCTGCCTCGCTCGTCGTATCAGGCGCCGATCCAGGACCACTACATTCGCGGTAACACCGAGGTGTGGGACGAAAACCGACCGATCGAAAGCTTCCTGGGTAACGTAGCTGATCGAAGCTGGATCCGTCTGGAATTCCTGATGTGGAATAACAACGGAGACCACGATCATATTGGTGCTCCCGTTTCCGGATTACAGGCGAACTCACGCGGTGAGCTGGAAGGCTACACAGTTCCGGTGCCGCTGATCGACAACCTCAACGGAGGCACGGTCGACACTGGGGACGCTCTGTTTCCCAATGCCACGATGCTGGGGACAAAAGACATCCCTGGCGTTCGAGGTACCTGGGGACTGGATCTGAACGGAGCTGACATGGAAATGAGCTTCTTCGGAATGGGTCAGTCATCATCAAGTATGGTGGATGATGATATCAGTGCAGCTCGAGTCTTCGTCGGGCTGACGACACCTCCCGAGTTCGGAACAAGTCTGTTTCCCAATACAGCGGTTCCTTTGCTGACCGATGGCAATGTCGCTCCAGTAGCTGACGTCAACGCGTTGATCTTCTCCGAGTCGTTCTCGCAGAACCTCGAGACACAGATGTGGGGTTCAGAAATCGTCTTCCTGACGGACAGCAACGCTCCCGGCGGAGCAGGTGCTTCATTCCAATGGTTGGGCGGTTTTCGCTATGTCAATGTTGATGAAAGCTACGGCTTCGTAGGTAAGGCAGTCAACATTGCGGCATCTTCAGTAAACTCATCCTCAATCAATAATTTCTACGGTCCTGAGCTTGGGGCTCGACTTGCCCTGTCGTCAAAGTATTTCACTTTCAGTGCGACGCCTCGAGTCATGTTCGGTATCAATGACAACAGTTCCAGCGTGTCCTCAATAATCGAGGGTGTTAACGGGACCAAACACGACTACCAGAACGTTGATTTTGGAACGATTACCCAAATTAATCTTGCGGCAGAGATTCATCTCAGCCCTGCATTCTCGGTGTTCGGCGGCTACGACTTTATGGTCCTGACCGGTGTCAGCAAGCCGTTTGATAACATCTATTACAACAGCGTTACAGATGCTCTGGGCGATCGCACGGCAGATATTGGTCAGCGTGCCGAATTGCAGAATCTTGTCGTGAATGGATTCAGTGTCGGGGCCGTGTTCCGCTACTAATTCACACATTGCTGGGACCAGTGTCAAAAGGGGCAGTCGCAAACCAGGCTGCCTCAGACTGGCAGACCAGCGAGACTCAACCATCTCTCATCCAACTACGGCCTGCTTCGATTCACGAAGCAGGCCGTTTTTTTTGGTCTCAAGTCGGTACGAGAACTCAACGCATTGGCGTCCTTCTTCTACCAGCGATCTTTTGAGCAACCATGCTGGCTGAAGTCAGCCCTAAGAGCGTTTTCAATAGCCCGTTGGTGCCGGCCGTTGACTGCCCCAAAGCCGCCATTTGTCATCCGAAGCTGGTCAGCAGAAAATTAACGGACTTGATTAAAGTCCTGATTTCGCCCCGGTCGCTCCCAATCAACTCTCCGACCAGTTCGGATTCGTAGATGATTCGGTTCGAAGCGCTCATGCGGGCTGTACAGTGACGCGCACGAATTCGGAAGTGCCTGAAACACACCGTCCGATATCACAGCCACCGGCGGAGGGCATAAGCTTCCCGAGCTTTCCTGCCTTATTAAATCCGTCGATCCCGAAAACTCACCCCTATTTCTCGGTCAGGGCTGTTTCTGCATGTGTCAGTCTGTTGCTGCTCCACATCTTCCCGAAACACCCGCTGAAGTGCGTTCTCTGGACCACTTAAGACATTTCGTTCATATCACGCTCTGTCGCAAAGAGAATCTATTGGAAAATCATTTTCCAATGAGCGAACTGGAGCTGCAGCAGAATGGTCGCCGCTGTGGTTACCAATTTGTTCTGCACGGTCCTCGATCCGTTAAACTCGCTGCAGTCTGGGCAGAGTCCTCCAACGAGGTTCTTTTGTACGATGCGACTGGCAAGAGGTACGGTCGAATTCGCCTGCCGCACAAAGTCGCCTGATTTTGTTGGCGATCTCGGTTCATTAGTCTGGCCAATTGCTCTCCGTCGCTAAAAATATTGCCGCGACGCCTTCATAACCGCCGAATGCTGCTCGCGATTCCGTGTGTGTTGATTCGGGCAGGTGCTTGACGATTTCTCTCACGGAGGCACAGAGGCACCGAGGGCATCGCAAGGCAGTGTTCCCAGCAGCAGCGGAACCCAGAGATGTGTTTTAGCTCTGTGGCTCCGTGCCTCTGTGAGAAAACCTACCGCGCGTTAAGTCCCGACGAGAATCGCAGTGCGGTGTGCCCATAGGCCGAATCCTTCTGGCGATTTTGTGTGCTCTTTCGGGGCGTTGCGTGAGAATGTCTCTCACGGAGGCACAGAGGCACGGAGGGAATTGCGAGGCAGGTTTCCCGGCAGCAGCAGCCGAATCCAGGAATGTGTTTTAGCTCTGTGGCTCCGTGCCTCTGTGAGAAAACCTACCGCGCGCAGAGTTGTGAGGAGAATCGCAGCGCGGTATGCCGTATGGGCGGAGTGCTGCTCGCGATTTCGTGTGTGTTGCTTAGCGCAGTTGCTTGACGATTTCTCTCACGGAGGCACAGAGGCACGGAGGGAATCGCGAGGTGTTCCCGGATGCAGCAGCATCCAGGGTGTTTTAGCTCTGTGCCTCCGTGCCTCTGTGAGAGACCATGCCGCGCGCAAAGTTTTGTAGAGAATCGCCGTGCGGTATGGCCGTCAGCGCGAATCACTGGGAGCGATTCCGTGGGTGTTGTATCGCGGAGTTGCTTGACGATTTCTCTCACGGAGGCACAGAGGCACGGAGGGAATCGCAAGGCAGGTTGCCCGGCAGCAGCAGCCGAATCCAGGAATGTGTTTTAGCTCTGTGCCTCCGTGCCTCTGTGAGAAAACATGTCACGCGCAAAGTTGTGAGGAGAGTTGCAGTGCGGTATGCCGCATGGGCGGAATCCTGCTCGCGATTTTGTGTGTGCTGTTTAGCGCAGGTGCTTGACAGTTTTTCTCACGGAGGCACAGAGGCACGGAGTGAATCGCAAGGCGGTGTTCCCAGCAGCAACTTAATCTGGAGTGTGTTTTATCTCTGTGCCTTTGTGCCTCTGTGAGAAAACATACCACGCGCAAAGTTGTGAGGAGAATTACAGTGCGGTATGCCTGCAATTAATAGAATTCTGCAGCTCGATTTCGCCTTTGCGTCTCCGCGTCTTTGCGTGAAAAAATGTCTCACGCGAAGCCGCAAAGACACTAAGGGAATCGCAGCGACTTATGCCCCGGGAAAAAAGTCGTCTGAGTTACTCGGCTTTACACTCGGTTGGTACTTTCACCTGGATCGCGCCGTCCTCAACTCGGACTTCGTAGCAGGCACTTCGAATCTTGCTGCGAGAATTATCGAGCCACGTGCCGTCCTTCAGGCTGAATCGCCATGCGTGCCATGGGCACATGACAGCGTCGTCTTCGACATGCCCATCCGCAAGTGACGCCCCCATGTGCGGGCAAAAGTCGTTGATCGCCAGGTAACGACCCTGAGACAGGAAGACGCCGACCATTGTGCCATTCACGGCAAAGGATCGCCCC
>CAIXQV010000170.1 GCA_903921605.1 uncultured Planctomycetaceae bacterium
ACGTGTCGGTCCCGTACGGCAAATGAAGATTGTGAGGCTCCGTAGCCCCCATTGGCAACACGGCTACCTGATACTCACAAGACTTGACGTGAGCATAATTCGTTTCCGCCAGAATCCACGGACGCATTAATCTTCTCCGACAGACATCACGAATTGAGAATTGACCTGAGCCAGCCTACAATCTTCGGGAACTTGATCGCACTGTCAATGGGAGTAGCCAAATGTCGATTTCAAGCACAGCGAGGCTGTTCTACGACTCCGAATTGCGGCATGACCTGGAAAAAAACAGACATGGGCAGTTTGTCGCTATAGATGCAGATACAAAAGAGTACTTCGTCAGTGATTCGTTTCTGGGAGCGGCCCTTGCAGCAAAGGCTGCACATCCTACAAAAAAGCCGTTCGTCATCCGAGTCGGTCACGATGCAGCATTTCATATTGGATCAGCACTGAGATGATCGGCTACGTTGACGAAGCAGGAAGAGCGTTGCTTTCTATTCCAATAGCCAACGCGAAAGAGTCCCCTTATTTCCAGGTGCAGGTCTGGATCGACACAGCTTTCGACGGGCACTTGGTATTGCCATTCGAATTAATCCAAGAATTGGAACTCGAGTCGCTTGCTCAGACCGACGCGATCCTCGCGGATGGTTCGCGTGTGATTTTGGAAACCTACTTTTGTTACGTTGAATGGTTCGGCGTGCAAGTTCCCTTACAAGTCATCGCAAGTGAAGGTCGTTTTCCTTTGATCGGTACAGAAATGCTGCTCAACCACGTCCTGCATATTGACTACCTCAACCGAAGCCTATCATTGGATTGAGCCGCCCCGTGTTGTGGCCGATCAGAGACCTGGAAGATTCGAGTCGTCGCCAATCTGGGACCGAGACACAGCCCCTTCCGCAGATCTCGAAAACCAAGTCCACGCGCAAGACTTTTCGAAGAGGAAAGTCGTTTCCCGGTCCGTCTATTTCTTACCAACCACACTCTTCCGGTTGATATCAACAATGGACGGCATGCTCTTCTTGTCAAAAGCATTCATCAGAGCAGGCAGTCCCTGACGAATTTCCAAATCGCGTTCGTCAGTATGCAGAGGGGTCAATCGGTAGAGATGCACGTTCGAATTCTCGATTGACGACAACTCATGTTCGGCCATCAGAAGCATTGACGTGAACGGCAACCCGGGAGCAATCGGGCTTGGTGGATCGTCATCGGCGATGATCGTCACACCGCCGCCAAGGCCGCCCTCACTTTCTTGAGCGATGTCCGCAATTTTCCGGAGCCAGACAATCGGCCAGTTCCAGCGAGGATTCTTCAAATCCTTGTACTTCCAGTCTTTGGGCAACTGGATAAAAAGCTCTGCATACTCGTACTCTTTATTTTCCGCATTCACGTCGAGTGGCTCTTCGGACATGCCTGATGTGAACAGCGTGATATACGGACGCTTGGTAGTGGCCGGAACCACATGAATCGTAAGTGGCACCCCGCTTGTCGGGATGATCTCCGTCAAGGACTCTTTACCAAGCGGCCCGATGTTCTTTTCGAACCATTCGATGACGTGTCCTGGCCTTGATGGCGGTTCATCCATTTCCGGCTCATTCTCAGACGCCACGAGTTTGCCTTCAGCACGAAGCTGACCAACCGTCTTCGCACCTTTCGATTTCAGGTAAGCCACAATTTCAGGATAGGGCTCAGCAAACTGAACTGCGGTAAACAACGAATCTGGATCTCCGTAAAGATCGAACACAAGATTGACGTCGGCACCATGTTCGACAAGCAGCTTGACCGTTTCCAGCTTTCTCTGGTTGGCATTGATTGCAGACAAAAGGGCGCGAGTATCTCCCAGATTTGGGTCTGCCCCGTGTTTCAGCAGGAGTGGCAGAAGCTCATAGTGATTCGTGTCTATTGCCTTGGTGAGAACGCTGATCGAACGTCGTTCGTCAGTGTCATTGATATCGCAACCACATGAGAGTAAGTGCTCGATAATCTCGGGGCGATTGTATGAAACTGCCTCCAATAGCCATGGTCTCATCACGGCCTTGTCGTTCTTTAGGGATGGATACGCCTTAAACGCAGCTTCGACGGCCGCCAGGTCGTTACGAATAATGCCCCTGAAAGCCGTTCCGGAGGCTTTTTCAGCTGAATCCAGATTAATCATCTTTTCCTCCGACGAGACACTTTGCAGATAAAGCATGGCCAAACAAACAACAACAGTGATTGCCAGTTTCATTTTGACTGCCTAGTACCAGAAATGTTTGCCGCGCTCGAGCAGACTACGCCACTCTTCCAGCTGTTTCCGCAGCCTAAGTGCGATTTCCTCCGGCGAAAGTCCATTCTCAAGTCCATCATCTACAATTTTCTTCAGCCCTTTGTAAACACCATCCACGTACTCCTCTCCATGGATGCCATGTTTGTACCATCGGGTGCCACGCTTCGTTGTGAAATTCCCATTGATGGCCCACGCCAGATTGTCCAGTGGCTGCCCTGATTTCGCCAGCGCCATGGCTTCGTCCATGTTATCGAGCAAACCAATACCATACGTCTTCAGGTATTCCTGTGACTTCCAGATCCATCAGCCGCGAACGGCAAAGATATTCTTGCAGAGGAGCGTAACCAACTCCACAGATTTGGCCTTAGGCTGGCCGAGTCTAAGGAGGCGATTCTGCGTGTACGTCTTTTAACGATTCGATATGATCTGCCATCCATTGAGATCGCTCCTGACCAAACAAGGCCTACGCCCAATGAGATTGCACCTGCACGTGACAACGCTGATCTTGATCCTGATTGTCCGTTCAATCTCCGCCACCGAGCATCCGAACATCGTCTGGATCAGTTGCGAAGACATCAGCCCTCAGTTGGGCTGTTATGGTGACTCCACAGCCACGACGCCGAACCTCGACAAGTTCGCGACTGAAAGCACTCTGTTCACGCATGCATTTTCCTGCCATGGCGTTTGTGCTCCGAGTCGTACGGGGATCATCACAGGAATGTACCCCATTTCGTTGGGTGCCAATCACATGCGATCCAAGGCCGTTTTGCCTGATCATGTGAAGCTCTTCCCGCAGTATTTGAAAGATGCCGGTTACTACTGCACCAACAACAGCAAGACCGATTACAACGTCGTTTGGGATCAGAAAGCGGTCTGGAATGAGTCCTCCGGGAAAGCTCACTGGAAGAATCGTCCGTCAAAGGAGACGCCCTTCTTTGCCGTGTTCAACCTGACAATGACTCACGAAAGCAAGGTCTGGCCAAAGGGCTGGATCGATGTGGTCAAAGATCTTCCGGAATCACAACGCCACAAAGCGGAGAACATGATTGTTCCGCCGCTGTATCCTGATACACCGGCCGTGCGAGCAGACCTCGCGCGTCTGGCGGACATTATTACTGTGATGGATCAAGAGGTCGGAATCCTGCTGCAGGAATTATCGGATGCCGGCCTCGCGGACAACACGGTCGTGATGTTCTGGTCCGATCATGGCAACGGGCTTCCTCGCTCCAAACGCTGGACGTATGACAGCGGCTCACATGTTCCGCTAATGGTCCGTGTCCCCGAGAAACTTCGTGACGAGCTTCAGGCCACTCCGTCGGGAACAAAAGATGACCGCATGGTGAGCCTGATTGATCTGGGGCCAACGGTGCTGAGTCTCGCCGGAATTCCCAAGCCGGCTCACATGCATGGCATCCCTTTCATCGGCAAGCAAAACCACGACGGCCACGAGTTTATCTACGGAGCCCGCGATCGTCTGGACGAGCGTTTCGACATGGTGCGTACGGTCCGCAGTCGCACTCATCGATACGTTCGAAATCTAATGCCATGGCGCCCAGCGCTGCAACATGTGGCCTATGGCGAACAGAATGAGATCCTGCGCGAGATGCGACGACTTCTGGCCAACGGAGAACTGGCTCCGCAATCTTCGCAGTGGTTTGCGTCTCCTCGAGCCGCCGAAGAACTGTACGACCTCGAAAAAGACCCATGGGAACTCGTCAACCTCGCGAATGATCCGACTCACAAAGCCACATTGGAAACCTTGCGCGCAGAATGTGACCGCTGGCAGGTTGAAGTCCGAGATGTTCACCTGCTGCCGGAGATCATGCTGGACGAAGCGGAACATGAACACGGCTCTCGCTGGAAGATGTTTCAGGGCGACGTAGGAAAACTTCGCCTTCAACGACTGCTGGAAGCCGCGAAACAAACATCACATCTCGATCCGAAAACAGCGACGACCGTTTCAGGTCAGCTCGACAGCGATCCGGCGGTCCGCTGGTGGCAGCTCACGTTGCTGGCTCATGCGGGAAATGCTGAGCAGTTTGCGGACATACTGAGTAAAGAAATTCGTTCATCGAATCCCGCAATTCAACTGGCCGCAGCAGCAGGCTTGGCACGAGCCAACAGGACAGAAGACGCTGCTGCCGCCTTCAAGGCTCTGATCAAATCCGAAAACACATTTGTCCGCCATGCAGCGATGCTGGAAATCGATGAAGCCGGCGAACAGATCATCAATGCTTTGCGAGATGACATCACTGCCGGCCCGGACGAAGAATATGTCCGTCGCTTGTATGAACATGCCACGAAGTCAGAATAACCAAGTGGCCAGATCAATCACCCCCTTTTCCCTTCCTGAGTCTCAGATGTCTCCGTTCTCGCAACTTCGCCCGCGTCGAAAAATCACCGGGATGTCGGCAGTGCTCCTGCCGTTTCTTGCTCCCGGCGAAGTCGACTGGAGTTCATTCGAAGCTCACGTAGCCCGCACTTGTGACGCTGGACTTGCTCCCGCAGTCAACATGGACACCGGCTACATCAACCTGCTGGATAACTCAACGCGCCTGGAAGTCCTGCGGAGAACTCAGGCTGTGACCGCTGGCCGGATGTATGTTGCCGGAGCGTTTGTCAAAGATACTCCGGGAAGCTCTTTCAATCTGCCGCTTTACAGTCAGCGGATGGAAGAGATCCAAAAGCATGGCGGTACGCCGGTGATCTTTCAGTCGTACGGACTGACTCAGCAGCCTGACGCGGACATCATCAACGCTTACTCCCAAATCGGTCAAGCCTGTGACAAGTTCATCGGCTTCGAGCTGGGAACGATGTTCGCTCCCTTTGGACGAATCTACAGCGAACAGGTTTATCGCGGACTCCTGCAGATTCCTCAATGCCTTGGTGCCAAACACTCCTCACTGCAGCGAGAACTCGAATGGCAGCGACTGAAATGGCGGGATGAGATTCGCCCCGACTTTATGGTCTTGACCGGCAACGACCTGGCAATCGACATGGTGATGTACGGCAGCGATTACCTGCTTGGCCTCAGTAGTTTCGCGCCGGATTTGTTTGCCCGACGAGATGCCATGTGGGCTGCGGGAGATGCCGATTTCTTCCAGTTGAATGATGTCCTGCAGTATCTTGGATTCTTCGCGTTTCGAGTTCCCGTGCCCGCCTATAAACATTCTGCAGCTATGTTTCTGCACCAACGAGGCTGGCTTAAGACAACTTTGACACATCCTCAGAGCCCCGTACGACCCGAAAGTGACATGCCGATCCTGGGGGAGATTCTGGATAAACTTGGGCCGTGGCTTGGATGATCAGAGGTTTTCTGATGCGAACGCCAAATCACTCAGACGCGAGCAGACTGTTGCTTTACCCGCCCCCGACCCTGCGTCGGGGGTTTAACGGCCTTTGCACCAGTAACGATAAAGTCAAAGTCAGTGGTGCAAAGGCCGGCAGGCCCCTGAGGCAGGCTCAGGGGGGATAAATCACTCGACCGGCAATGCTAAAACAATTGATATTTCATTCAAGAATGAGCAAATCTACGACGCGCAGGCACGCAGATGACAAGGGCGGTGCCGATCGATAAACTCCCGGCCTCTCGCGAATCCGCGAGTTCCAACACATGTCACTGTTTTAGCGGGTAGAGATCGTGGCGGTCATTGTTCAGAAGTTTGGCGGCACCAGCGTTGCGAATGCCGGGAAAATTCGTCAGGCAGCTCAGCGGGCCGTCGATGCCAAACGCAAAGGTTACGACGTTGTCGTTGTGGTCAGTGCACGAGGTCACAAGACGGATGAACTCGTGGACCTGGCGGCTGAAATCACAAAAACGCCTCGACCACGCGAAATGGACATGCTGCTCTCCACGGGCGAACAGGAATCCGTGGCGCTCATGGCCATGGCGGTCCACGAGTTGGGCGAAGAAGCCATCAGCCTGACCGGCGCGCAAATCGGTGTACTCACCGACACGACGCATACCAAGGCACGTATCGTCAGCATCTCCACTCAGCGAATGCGCGAACTGTTGTCAGCAGGGAACATCGTCATCGCCGCCGGATTTCAGGGCGTTGACTCCAACATGAACATCACTACGCTGGGGCGTGGTGGCAGCGATACAACGGCAACCGCATTAGCGGCTGTCATGAACGCTGAACTCTGCGAAATCTACACCGACGTCGAAGGCGTCTTCACGACCGACCCGCGTCTGGTATCATCCGCGCGGAAGGTCGAGCGGATTTCCTACGATGAGATGCTGGAACTCGCCAGCCTCGGCGCCGGCGTGATGCATTCGCGATCGATCGAGTTCGCCAAAAAATATCGCGTCCATCTGCGAGTTCGCCCATCGTACTCTGACGGCCCGGGGACTTTGATTGCTCCGGAAGCCGATGGCGTCACATCAATCGTCAGTGGCGTTGCATTTGTTCGCAATGAAGCTCTGATTAGCCTCGTTGGTCTGCCTGATCAGCCGGGTATCATGAGTGGCCTGTTCACTGCACTCTCATCGGCCAAAATTCCGGTCGACATGGTTGTGCAAAATGTCGCTCGAGAAGGCTACGCGAACGTTTCCTTCACTGTAGCCGAAGACGAACTTCCGGCCGCGATGAAAGTCGTTCAGGTCACCGCTCAAAGTCTCGGCGCTCAGGAAGTCACGACTCAGACGGGATTGTCCAAAGTCTCCATTGTCGGTCACGGAATGCAGGCTCACACAGGTGTTGCTGCCCGGATGTTCCAGGTTCTGGCCAAACATTCGATCAACATCAAAGTGGTTACAACCAGCGAAATTAAAATCTCCGTGCTGATCGATCGCGAACGCTGCAGCGATGCGGTGCTGGCTGTCCATGAAGGATTTGAGCTTCATCAGGCTAGCGCGGCATTGCCTCAAGTCGGATACGTCGCCACAAGTCGCCGCAACGGTGCCAGCGATGCGTCTCACGCAGCTGTCGCTGATGACATCGTATCACGCCTGGAAGGTATGGAGAGCATCCTCGTTAGTGATGTTTCGGCCGATGTGAATCAGTCACGAGTCACCCTCAGCAACCTGCCGGATGAATCCGGAATTGCAGAGGGAATTTTCACAGCCATCGCCGAGGGTGGTGTTCTGGTCGACATGATTGTCCAGAACGTTGCTCGCGACAACCGAGCGACGATTTCGTTCACTGTTCCGTTCGGTGATCTGGATCGATCCCTGCTGCTTCTTCGCGAAGTTCTGGAGCGATACGAAGGCTCCGCAGTGACTTCTGATCGACACATCGGAATGCTGACGATCGCAGGGATCGGGCTCCGCAGTCACACGGATGTCGGTCGTCGAGTCTTCCGGACGCTGGGCGACAATTCGATTAACGTCCAGATGATTAATACGAGCGAAATCAAATTGAGCATCGTGATTTCGGCATCAGAATGCGATCGGGCACTTCAATTGCTCCGAGCAGAGTTTGGTTTAACCTGACAGGGATAAAATCGTTATGAAGCGCATCGGGATTTTGACGGCTGGCGGTGACACTCCCGCTCTCAACGCAACAATCTACGGCGCTGTCGAGCGTGCGAACGCCCTGAAGATTGAACTGCTGGGACTACAGCGAGGATATGCGGGACTGCTCGATGCCAGAGTCCCTCACGTACATTTGAATCCCCTGTTCACCGCGATCCCGGAACTGGATCCCTGTAAAGGTGGAACTCTTCTGGGGTCTTCCCGCACCTACCTCGATGAAACCTGCGGAGACAAACTGGAACTTGTGGCAGCTCACGTCAGGAAGCTGAAACTTGACGGTCTGATCTGCATCGGCGGCGACGGCACAATCAACGGCATGCAACCCATCGCCGAGATTATCCCATGCGTTCTTGCCCCGAAAACGATCGACAACGATCTGGGCCTGAATTACATCGATGAACCCAACGAATGGACTCGTACGCCAAAAGCGGGCGGAAGTGGGTTCGTTGAGAAACGTGTTCCGGCGCGCGATACCATGCGGCTGGAGGACATTATCAACTACGCAACCCCAGGCTACGCGACGGCCGTTTTTGTAGTGGCACAATCCATTGAGCGATTGCGAACCACGGCGGAAAGTCATCGACGTATTGCGATCGTTGAGGTTATGGGCCGACAATCCGGTTACATCGCTCTGGGAGCCGCCTATGCTCAACCGGACATTATTCTGATCCCGGAAGTTCCGCTGGACCTCAATCAACTGACGGCTCGAGTCACCCAACTCTATGACCTGCAAAAACATGTCGTGATTGTTGTCGGCGAAGGCGTTCGCGATGCCGAAGGCCGAGAGCTTGGAGCAGCCATGCCGACTTATGATCCGGCCGGCAATATCCGTTACAGCGGAGCGGGCGACGCTCTGGCTGACATGCTGGCCAAGTCGATCGGAGATGAAGTGTTTTCCGAGATGCGTTCTTTCGAACCCGCGTCATCAACCATGTTCACTCGAAAGATCGGGCACACTCAGCGCGGCGGCCGGCCGATTCTGTTCGATCGATTTCATGCGTCTCAACTGGGCGGAAAGGCAATTGATCTGCTGGTTTCCGGCGAGTCAAACGAAATCGCCACGATCCAATACTGTCGAGACAAGGGATTTACTCTCAGTTCCATCGCCGCTAATAAGCTGCGCGATCAATGGGGTGAAATTCATCCTCGCGAAGTCCATCCCTCCATGTACGACGCGCACCGCATGCAACTTTCCGAGTTCGGCATGGACTATCTGAAGCCGATCTTCACCAATGCGATCGGGCTGGATGACGTGGAAGCAATCCGCACACAAATGTTCAGCGCCGGAAGCCTCAGCAATCGCTACCAGAGTGTGAATACCGATATCCGAAAACGTATTCGATACGTTTGAGCATCCGGACAAACTGGATACCACCATGTCCATCTGGGCCGCGGTGGGCTGGTGCTCTGTTGATCTGACAGTTTAACGGCAAGCCACAGGCGTCGTTGCGAGAGTTCGCCTACGCCCTCGGCTTGCCGTTAAACGAATCATTTTTTCCTGGCCTTCTTCGAAGCAGCTTTCACAGACTTTGCACTTTTCTTCACAGCTTTTTTCGCGGCCTTTTTTGCAGGAACCCCTGCCGATTTCTTTGCAGGCTTGTTCGCCGCATTCTTCAGCAGCTCTTCCTGATATCTGGCAACAAAATCTTTTGCCGTGACGTTTCGAATGACGTCTGCAATGACATCCAGCGCAACATCATCCAGCTTTTTGAAGCGTATACAGCTCTTGCCCATATCGAGCTTCTTACCAGTCTTCTGCCACGCTTTGCGGAACTGTTCCTCGCTCTTATCCATGTAGATGCACATCAGATAAACCGCCATGTGGTTCTTCTGCGAAGCCACGCTCACAAACGGAAGAGGCTGCTTTGGATCGCAATGATAGCCGTCAGGAAAAAAGCGGTGCGGAACGTAGTAGCCAATCATTCCATACTGAATTCCCTCTTCGAAATCCTTATCGAGGTTCTGGAGAATCATCTTTCGGATCGCAGAGATGGCGGCTCGCCGATCCTCAGGCAGCTCTTTAAGATACTGCTCAACCGTTTTCGCATTGCTTTGCATTGCTGTCTCTCCGTCCTCTGAACTATGTTCGTCGGGTAGTTGACAATAACAGGCGGTACTATCACCATCATATTTGAAAAAACGACCAACGGAAAATGATTGCCCGTTTCTCAAATCAAAACGCGTCAGCAGTAACAAACAATTCGGAATCATATGCCTTCGGAGCCTGAGTCGACTCATCTTGCCAACGTCACGCTCGTCAAAGAGCAGCGATCACGTGTGCGCGACCTGCAGGGCTTCCGCAAGGGGCATCAGATACCGACGGAGTCTACAGAACACACGAACAGCTTTGTCGGCCGAATTGCTGCTGAAGATCTGGCAGCCGATCTGGAAACTCGCTTTGCCGACTTTCGAAAACTCCTGAAGTTCAAACGCGTCGATCTGCAGGTCACTGATCCCGAATCCGGAGCCGCAATGATTTCGACGCCGTGGTTCGACTATCAGATCATCGCCTCGATTGCTCCCGACGATCCTTCCGAGGTTCTCTGGCGTCGGCAAGTCGCAGAATTTCGTTCGCCAGCTCAGATCTTTTCTTCGGCATTCTCTTCCGTGTTCGGGAACCTGTTCGACACGGTGGAACTCCTGCCTCCAGCGGCCATCGATCTGGCTGACTTCATCGATCAGATTGAAGACCGAGGTCTGGAGACGGTGACTCTGGATTACGATCGTAACACGACATGGTGTCATGTGTCCCTGAAAGGTATCCCGGGACAAGTGCGCCTAACAGCAGACCGAGTCGCTCTGGTCGTTTCTCAGCCGCAATCACCTACGAAACTACTGGAAGCGTTCGTGCAGGTTCGCTCTCATTTCTCCGGGATCAATTATTTCTGATCACCTCAGGGTAACAGGCCGCGCTCTCGCATCTCCTGAATGTTATCCGGTGCGCTGGAGAGCACTTTTTCGGAAGCATACCTGAACACAGCAAAGCGTCCCAACTCGGCAGGCGCTGACAGAATCCCAACTTGATTTTCTTCTTCCGCGTCCAATTGCTTGTTCAGCCTTGCCACCGCCTCTTCGACGGTATCCGTCACAATTCGATCGGGACCTGATTCATTCGCTAGCTTCAGATTGGAGAACGCAGCGGTACGGGACATCAGAAAACTGATGAGACCGGTATCTTCTTGCTCTTCGAAGAAATCTCGCAAATCCGGATGCATGCTGTCAGGAGTAATGATTCTCGCTCGGCTGATCGTCACCTTGCCTTTGCGAACCTTCACCAGCCGATCATCGTCGTCAGTTGATGTCACCAGATAATAGGGCAGTTCGGAATCTCCGAATGTGAACAATCCATACTCCGCCGATCGCTCGATACGAACGGAACTCCAAGCGTTCTTGAAACGCTGAAACTGCTCAAACTCGTCAAACAAGGACATCCTCGAATCTCTCAGAGAACTCAGCAAGACTTACCAAACCCGAATGTTCGCTCCAAACCCGCCAAAGTCAAACAACGCCGGCGCGTTTTCAACACTGAAGCCTGTTGACAGCTGCAAAACAGGATCTGTTCCCCGAAGACATAAAGCAGAAAACAGAATCGGTTAGTAAACGCGTGCCTCCGGATAATGGCGGTGCATCACGCGTGCCCGCGTCCACGCGAGCCCGCACAAATTGAACAGTTTGAGCCAAATCAACCATGACGACTGCTGCCAGGCCTCAACAAGGTCCGACGCCCCAAACGAAGCAAAGAGTGCAATGTAGCAAAGTTCGATTGGTGACCGGCGGTGCCGCAGGAATCTCATAAGCACCAATGCAGAGAAGACCATCCACACCAGCCCTTCCAGAATGTTCAACCAATGGTAACAGGCAGAGAATCCAAACGGTTCATCAGCGTCATAGGTCCACCAAATTCGAACAAATACGATTTCGAACAGATTTGCCATCGCGGCGAAGCCTGACAGAACTGCGGACTGGAATTCGACACGGTCCAAACGCAGAACCGCAATAAAGATCCGTCGGGGCTGGCTGATTTTTCCGCAGTGATCTCAACAAGTCCGTATCCATGGTTCACAGACTGGCAGATTTGAGCCAATCACCGATTCAGTCTGAACTCATGCACGTGGGAGACTGGAGTTTTCTCGGACGGTGACCGTTTGAATCTGCATGATCGACGCTGCTTTTCGGATGCCTTACAATCGCTCAGGACTATTCGTTTTGCTGACGATGCTGAGTTTATTGCTGCAAGTTCCAACAATTCGCTTACAGGTTTGACATGAAGATTGAGCATCTTGCGTTCAACGTTTCTGACCCGCTGACCTTTGCTCGGTGGTATGTTGAGCATCTTGGCTTGACCGTGAAACGCCGAATTATCGAACCGCCATACGTTCACTTTCTGGCCGACGACAGCGGTACCGTTATGCTGGAAGTTTATGGAAATCCTGATGCACCAAAGCTGGACTTTCCAAACGTCCAGCCACCCGCTCTGCATCTTGCTTTCCTGTCAGCCGATCTCCCGGCGGATGTAAAACGCCTGGTTTCTGCGGGAGCTTCGATTGTGGCAGACGTTCATACTCTGCCAACGGGTGACACATTTGCAATGTTACGCGATCCGTGGGGCTTGCCACTTCAACTGGTCAAACGTCTCGCGCCGATGATCTGATTGTCTATTGGGTTCAGAACTGATTTCCAAGATGTCCAGTTTGCACCGTTCGCAGCCTAAACTAACGACGGAAATCCAGCGTTGGAGAGACGAATGGATTTCACGTCAGGGAGGGGAACGCCTGCTTCGCGTGCGTTGGCTTCTGAATCCGGAAGAAGCGGCTCTCCAAAACGTTTGCGTTCGGGAACAAGGGGGAACACTTCTCGATATCCGACCATGTTCGACGAGTGAACTGACAAATGTCCTCCCCGTTGTACTGATCCCTCCACTTGTGAATGCTCACACGCACCTGGAGTTCTCAGCACTGACCGAACCACTTGAACCAGCTCTTCCGTTTCAGAGCTGGATTCAATCGCTGATGAAGTGGCGTGGCAGCAATGGTGCGACGCAGGCGGAATCCATCCGAAACGGATTCGCCGAATCAGTAGACTTCGGGATCGGGCTGATCGGGGAGATCTCAACCAATGACAATGTTTCGCTGTTGTCGAATCAACAGTTGCCGAATCAACAAACGTCGTGCGTTGCATTTCGAGAACTGATAGGGCTTGGCACCGCACGAGTTCAACAACAACTCGAACTCGCGGAAAGTTTTCTGACGGCTGTTCCTGTTGCTGGAGTCCACAGAGCACTCAGCCCACATGCTCCGTACACTGTCCATCCCGATCTGCTGGAACAAACCGTGGCTCTCGCCAACAAGCACCAGGTTCCGCTGGCCATGCATTTAGCAGAAACAACTGACGAACTGGAATTACTGGAATCCGGGACCGGGCGATTTCAGACGTTTCTCTCATCGATGGGCTTGTTCGATCCAAAGCTGTTTCCCGGGGGCCGCTGCATTCTCGATCTGCTGAAGGCACTCAGCTCTGCGCCCAAAGTGCTGGCCGTTCATGGCAACTACTTCACCGATGACGACGTCAGCTTTCTTTCTCGCCATCGCAATATCACAACCGTCTATTGTCCTCGAACACATCACTTCTTTGGTCACACTCCTCATCCATTTCGTAAACTGCTCACTGCCGGATGCAGAGTGGTACTCGGCACCGACAGCCGCGCGTCGAATCCGGACTTGAGTATCTGGCGGGAACTTCAGCACGTCGCCAGAGTGGCCTCGGAATTGTCGCCCGGGCAACTGCTGGCCATGATTACGACGCATGCCGCAGAGGCCATGCAATGTGAGACGGCACGGTTTCAGATTCGCCAGCATCATCACTTCTCCCCTCTTTTTCTGCTGACAGAGAACGCCAGTAAAGATCTCTCAGAGCTGATTCGAAATCCGTCCACGGTTCCATGGAATCCTTCTCTCGGTCAGACTTCGAACATCTTGCCCCCACGTCAGGAATTCTCAGGTCGTTCCAATGAAGAATGAATTTATTGCGGTTCAGTTCGAACTGCTTGCCGATCTTCTCGAGATCCAGGGCGCCAATCCGTTTCGAATTCGAGCTTACCGAAACGCAGCGCGAACGATTTCATCGACATCGGAATCCCTCAGCGACCTTGTCGCAGAGAAACAGGATCTGACACAGTTCGCGGGCATCGGAAAAGATCTTGCCAAACAGATCGAAGAGATCACCACCAAGGGACAGCACTCCGCGCTGGAAGAACTGCGGAAACAAATCCCTGGCGGTGTACTCGATATGCTGCGAATTCCCGGAGTTGGTCCAAAAAAGGTTTCAGTCTTCTTTAACGAGCTGAGTCTTAAATCGCTGGAAGATTTGAAGGCCGCCTGCGAAGCCGGCAGACTTTCCAAGCTGAAAGGCTTCGGAAAGAAGACCGAAGAATCGATTCTGGCAAACATTGCGATGGCGACTGAACACAGCCAAAGAGCATCAATTTCTGACGCTCGCGCGGCTGCAGAGGCGATTGTTGAGGACTTGCAAAAGCTGAAAGAAGTTGGACAAGTCGCCGTGGCGGGCAGTTGTCGCCGTCGCAAAGAGACCTGCGGAGATCTTGACGTTCTTGCAACCTGTTCCGACTCCGGTCCGCCGATGGATTGTCTCGCCTCTCACCCCCTTGTCGAATCCGTCCTCCAGCGCGGCGAGACTAAGCAACGTGTTCGCCTGAAAACCGGGATGGAACTTGACCTGCGAGTCGTCCCTGAAGAATCCTTCGGTGCGGCAATGCAGTATTTCACAGGGTCCAAAGAACACAATGTCGTTGTTCGTCAGCGGGCTAAAGACCTGGGTCTCAAGCTGAACGAATACGGTGTCTTTCGAGACGATGTTCAGGTCGCAGGCCGAACGGAAGAAGAGGTTTACGCGGCGATTGGACTGCCGTGGTTTCCTCCGGAGCTGCGTGAGAATCGATACGAGTTTGAATGGGCCGATGCCGGCAAACTTCCAGAGCTTGTCACGCTTGCCGATATCAAGGGCGATCTGCACATGCATACGACCGCCTCAGACGGAGCGGCGACGATCGAGCAGATGGCGATCGCCGCCCGCGAACGAGGCCTGAAGTACATCGCCATCACAGATCACAGCAAACGAGTCTCCATGGCCAATGGCTTGGATGCAATTCGCCTGCGGAAGCATTGGGAGGAGATCCGACGAATCCGTGAGACCATCTCCGGAATCGAAATTCTCTGCGGGATCGAATGCGACATTCTGGAAGATGCCACGATGGATCTTCCCGATGATGTTCTTGCTGAAGCCGACTGGGTTATCGCTGTTTTGCATTACGGCTTAAAGCAACCTGGTGAACAGATCATGAAGCGCCTGATGACAGCGGTGTCCAATCCTCACGTGGATATCATCGGTCATTGCACCGGACGCATGATTGGTCGTCGAGAAGGCGCGGATATCAATTTTTCAGAGCTGTTAAAAGCCGCTGCCGACAATCAGGTCATGATGGAAATCAATGCTCACCCCAGCCGGCTTGATCTTGATGACATCCATGCGGCAGCGGCCAAAGATCTGGGTATTCCGATTGTGATCAGCACCGACTCGCACAGCGTCAATGGCTTCGAGGTTCTGGAATACGGTGTCGACCAGGCTCGCCGCGCAGGGCTGACCAAAGACGATGTCGCGAATACTCGGACGTTGAAAGAGTTTCGCAAACTGCTGAAGTCGACATAATGTAGACATCTCGCTCCGCCGAGATGCTGCCTTGAAGTGTGCACCAGATCAACCATGACCGGCAACAAATATGAACGCAGCGTGGCTGCATTTCCCACATGGGGATCGGGCCTGGAGAATGCCGCGAGAAAGAGAAAATGATCATTTCACGGTGCGAGAGGGATCAATCGCAAATGCAACAAATTCCCCTCCGCTATTCGGCGATGCTCATTTCTACCTGCGCTGGCTATGTTTCAACCGTTGCCTGAGCTTCCAGCAGCAGCAGTCGAGTGCTGATTTTCTCTGCCGGAATCCCAAAGCAGTGCGACACCGCAAACCGATACTCCTGCAACTGCGGAGCGTAGTGATTGCGTTTGTTTTCGATCCACTGTTGCTTTGGCCCGACCAGGCGATCTGTTTTAAAATCCACGATGTCAGCAGCAATGGGTCGCCCGTTTTCATAGAGCAAAACCAGTCGATCGATTGTCCCCTGCACTAGCTCACCATCGTGCAACAACACAAACATACGTTCGCGTTCGACCTTCAAACTGGCGGAACCAGATTCGATCTGCGTGCGATGAGGACCAAATACCTGGGCCGCTCCACCTGTGGCAGCCTGGAATAACTTGCGAACTCCCGCAACCTGTAACATCTTTCGAAAATCTGGCAACAGTCGCTCGACGACTCTCTCTGACACTGTCAGATCTGCCGCTCGCTGACGGAGGCTGGCTTCATCGGGTTCGGGACGAGATTCATCCAGCCATTCGATGCACTCGAACCAGGCATGAATCACAGTACCTCGAGTCCGCGCATCGACAGCTGGATGTGCACCATGACGAGGTTCCGATTCCACAGCATCCGCCGTTTTTTCTCGGCGAGCGATCGAGACAGTAACTTCAGGAAGATACAGTCGCGTTTCATCGTGCCGCGAGGGAGCTCGACGATGCAGCCCACGTCGGCGTCCGTCGTGCATCGGTGATAGCCGAACTTTGGGCACAAAGAACTTGGCCGCTCGACTTGGATAAGCCTCCTGTTCGAGCATTCGAGGAACTTGATGAAACCATTCGGGATCGCCCGTCTGATAGATCACAGTTGATGGTGGTGCCTGATTCCCCCCGGCCAAAGCCGCCATCAGCAGTCCGGCATAAGTCTTCGGAGGTTTATCACCCATGACCGGCGGCGCAAGCAGATGCATCGCATGTTTCGCACGAGTCAACGCGACGTAGAACAGACAGAGACTCTCGGAGACTTGTCTGGCGACGGTATCGTCAAACGCCTGCTGCAATGAAACCGGCAACAGAGGACGAAGCGTTTTTCGACTCCAAACGCAAACTCGATCGGGAGCTTCACCGGCATCAGGTCCCGTGAAAGCCGCCTGAGGACTCTGAAACAGAGCTCCATCAATCTCAGGTAAAACGACGATATCAAACTCCAGACCTTTGCTCTGATGAATCGTCATGACTCGCACCGGAGCCGGCTCAGACTTCTGAAACTTACTGTTTTCCAACAACCGCACGAAATCGCAGGGATTCAAAGACCCACTGTTGTCGAACAACCATCCCTGGGCCACAACCTGCTGCAGTCGCAGCACGTCGCGAGCACTGCAATACGACTGAACAGATTCAGAAAGCCACTGCAAAGTACGGCCGTAGCCGTCGTCCATCAAACGAGCTCGCAACATCGCAGCCACTCGAGTTCCCTGCTGAAGATCTCGCCAGCGAGTCAACCCAATCACGTCCGCAAACGGAGTCTGCGCGACATGATAACGAGAAACCTGACACGACGGATGCGACGTCATATGCAACAGCGACAACAGCGCGAGCACGGCTGGGCTGTCAGTCGGCGGAGTTCCGCCTTCTTCACTGGCCGGAACATTAAGAAGTGACAGCTCATGTACCAGTCGTGCTACCGTGCTGTTCTTTCGAGTCAGCACGCCAATCTCAGCTCCGGGCGTCTCCAGATGCATGTTGCGAATTTGTTCTGCGACCCAGCGAAACCAGGGAACTCTGCGTTCATCCGCCGAGTCACCTTCCATCGTGGGCGAGGTACGAAAACAAACGTAGCCCGGCATGTCTTTGAGAGCTGTCGAATGGTCCGGAAACTCATCCGACCACTTCACACTGGCCGCAGTGTAATCATCCAGATTATTGTGATTCGTGATGTGCCGGAAGATTTGGTTCACAGCTTCCATGACCGGCGGAGATGACCGACGACTTGTGTCCAATTCCGTCGAGGTGATCCCTTCAACCGACTTTTCCACGGCATCAAAGATCCCGGCAACGCCACCTCGCCAACCGTAGATCGCCTGCTTCTTGTCACCCACGCAGAAAAAGCTGGACTTTTCACCGTGGTGTTTGAGCGACAGCGTTAACCGCTTCAGAATCTGCCATTGATCGGACGACGTATCCTGAAACTCATCGAGCAGCAGATTGCGAATTGAACTGTCCAGCCGAAAACTCATCCTCTGTCCGCTGGCTGCGCCACCTTGCCGAGCCAGAATGCGCGTCACATCGTTAAATCGCAACCAGCCATGCTCGGCACGCAGTCGAGTATACTCGCGATCAAAACGCGTCATCAGATTGCGAATGGCCTTCATCTGTAATGAAAGTCGCTCAAGCAATTCGGCCTTGGCGTGGCTCAACAGACGTTCATAAACCTCTACGATTTCGTCGTTCAGAGTTTTCCCATAGTACTTGAGATCCCCGGCCAACACTTTTGCGGCCAGCCCCTTGTCGACGAACTCATCCCACTGTTCGGCCTGAAATCGTTCGAGATCTTCGGAGCGAGCCTTGATGAATCGTTTATCCGTCGGCAGCGGAGCCGCATAGAGATCTCGCAGAGCCTGATCACGCTGTTCGTTGGTCAGACGATTGAGCTTTGGCAACTTGTTCCAGGCTTCGTCATCCGTCAGCAGAAAAAGTTCGTGATAGTTGCTGACGGTATCGTCAATCAGATCTCGCACACTTCGTTTCGACCGCCCTTTGGCCAGCATCTGCATCAGGTTCTGCGCGTCCTGGGGAACATGCTGCGACAGGACCGCATCAATGGACTGCTCACGCAGTTCACGGTCCGTGTGTTCATCAACGATGCTCCAGCCCGGAGGCAGGCCAAGTTCCAGAGTCAGACTACGAGCGACCTGCTGAAAGAAACTATCGAGAGTACAGACACGCAGCCGATGGAGCTGACGAGTCACCTCAGACAACAATTGGCTGGACGTTTCCGTCGTGACAACAGCCGGTGCGAGAAACTCCCCCAGCTTCTTCGCTTCTTTGGCATCTTCAGCCGCACCGGCCAGCCGCAGGAGAACTCGGCCAAGAATTTCGCCGGCGGCTTTACGAGTAAACGTCGTCGCAAGAATTGTTTCCGGCCGATGCCCCAGAAACAGCTGTCGCAAAAAATGTCCGGAGAGCTGAAAAGTCTTCCCGCTCCCCGCAGATGCTCGAATAAGTTGTTTCATGAGGGGAGTGTAAAGAAAGAACTCTCATAGCTGAAGCCGGGGGCATGACTGCAGGCATACCTACAGAATCAGACACGTAGCTTGGACATTCTTGTCCGAGATCTTCTCTCTGTGAAGACAGACGGGCAGGAATGCCCATCCTACAAAGTCACCTGACCATGGGTCGCACGCCGGTGAAGAAGCCAATCATCATCTCATCGAAACTCTGTTGGCCCCAGGTGACTTTGCGACTCGGGTCCGGGTTGTTCGGATTGTCGGCGGAGTTATCAAATGTCGCTGTGCATTTGACGACCGTGCCTTTGGGCATCAGCTTGGGTTCAGAAAACTCATAGCGAAGTTGCCAGTTGAAGTCATACTTTGGAACATCGAGCAGCGTTTCGGTAGTTCCATCAGGATAGGTCGCATCGTAACGAAACGCTTTGCCCCGCAGATGCATGTGCGGAGTCAGACTCAGCAGAGTTGTATCTTCGCGAAATCGCTCCTCGGCTGTTACGACATGACTATTGGCACCGGGTGGAATCTGCAGACGCTCGTTCAACGCCTCAAGCCCCACGACCTCGCGAGTCACCTTATCGGCACTGGTAAACTTCAACCCAATGTAGCTTCGATCAGTTTGCTCGGTGCCGTTGGGGGTGTAGTGCAGCTCAAATAGAATCTGAGATCCTGCGGGGACTCGCATGGCTGCGCCGTCCGGGAAAATCAGCGGCGAAGTACCCGGGGCATATCCAATCAGCATTTTGCCGAGGCTGATATTCTCCTGCCCCGGAACCAGCAAAAACGCAATGATGTGATGCACAACCTCAGGATTCTCCGGTCGAGCTTCCGCAGCCGTCACATAAACATCTTCCGTAAAGCCGGGATCAACTTTGAAGTACTGATACTCCACAACACCCGTCGCAGAGACGGTGAAGGGTTCATCACGAATCGCGATAACTTTGTCCGGCTCAGGCATTCGCCAGCCTTTGACGAACGAGGGAGTTGGGGGCAAATCTGCCTGATTACCTTCCGGACACCCGTTCTCAATCCAGGTCAGGATTGTTGTCTTCTCTTCCGCAGTCAGCCGCGAATCATTGCGGAAATGACCGTACTCCGGATTTGCATTCCATGGCGGCATGCGATCTTCACGAATCACCTCGGCAATTGTCGCTTCCCAGCCGATCGAGTCCTGATAACTTGTCAGCGGAAACGGAGCTATCTCGCCCGCGCGATGACACTCGACACATCGCTGATTGAAGATTGGTGCAATGTGCCTGGAATAAGTCACATCACCGTGCGGCTCGATGTTTTTCTTCCGACCGATAACACAACCCACCGCGGGAGTCTTCGCAACAACCGGGTCTATTCCCTTGAGAAGATTCTGAATCGAATCCTCAAGGTCGTTTATCGTCGCCGCTTTTCGAATCACTCCGATGCCATACTGATCATCGATCCGACCCTGATACCGAATCCGTCT
>CAIXQV010000171.1 GCA_903921605.1 uncultured Planctomycetaceae bacterium
AAGCCAGCGGGTTGCTTCCCAACACCGCCTTCTTCGATCCCGGGGCCGCCACACTGGGAATATCATTTCCCGTGACCATCGTTACGAATCCCGACCGAGCTGCTCGACCAGCAAAATGCCCGGCGGCTCCGATATGTCCCGTGTTCCGCAGGCTGACGAAAGCAACACCGGTGGACGATGCTTTCTGGATCGCCGTCTGCATCGCAAAATGACAGCCGACTTGCCCCAGCCCCGTATCCCCATCGACGACAGCCCACGCCGGTCCTTCGCGTTCGATCCGCGGCTGAGCTTTGGGCGAATATCCTCCGCCCTGAAGTTTCTTCAGATAACCGGCCAGCAGTTTCGTCCCATGAGTAAACACACCTAACGCATCCGTCGAGACGAGCGCCTCAGCGGTGACCTGCGCATCGGCACTACTCAGACCGGTACTGAGCAGTGCAGCTTGGGTAAATTCGAACAGAACCGACACCGGCACGTTCTGGGATTTTTCTGGCATGAAACACACTCATTCAAAGGAACAAAGAACGGCTATCCCGCAGCAAAACAGACACAGGAGAGCCATCACGCAGCACTTGCAGCCATGGAAAAACACGAACAAAACACAACAAAGACAGCCGTATTGACTCGTTTTTATGGGTTCGAGGATACTGCTGTCTGGCTTGGGTTAACATTGAAGGCAGATCGTCCTGACCCAAAGTCAATTTGTCCAACCAGATGACCATAATCATTTGTGTCTGCTGAAAGCGTGATCATGTCGGCTGTTCTCAAAATCTCCAAGCCGAACTCCACACCCGAAACAGCCTGCTGTCCAGCCTGTGGTCATGTTACGCCGCTCGCATCCAAAGCATGGAAGTTTGTCAATGCGCGAGGCGAAACGGAATGGCTGAAGTGCAACCATTGCGAATCGTATTTCATGGACCGCGAGTACAACCTCGAAAGCGAGATTGAGCATACTCAAAAGATGACATGGGGCGATGCCGAGCAAGGCGCCGCACTGAATTCTTTCAAGCAGCGAATGTATCAGTCGATCCTGCGACAATTGATTCAACATGTTCAGCCGGCAGGACACAGACTTCTGGACGTCGGCTGTTCATACGGTGGATTTCTCGAAGCCGCGAGCTCCGCCGGGTTTGAAGTTTGTGGATTCGATATTGTTCCGGAGGCTGTGGCGTATGTGCAGCAAAACGGACTGAAAGCCCAGTGCTGCGGAACAGTCTCTGAGTTTCTGCTGGAGTCAGAACCGTTTGACGTGATCTCTGTTCTCGACGCCAATATCTATTGGCCCGATCAACCCGGTGAGCTTCGCGAAATTTATCAGCGTCTTAAACCCGGCGGCATTCTGGTCATGCGCAATGTCGACAAGTCCTGGATGGCTCGTATTGGTGCCTTTCTTCAGCACGTATCCCCGGCTCGAGGCGAACGGATTCTACGGCGTGCTGTCAACGATCATCGTTTCTCGATGCCCACTCGCAGCTTTCTGGGGCTGCTTCAGCAAACCGGATTTCGCGTCATCAGCGCGTCGCCTCGCGGAGCTGTTCACAGTGATGAAACAAGCTCAGCCGTGAAGCTGAGCTTTGCTTTGGGAACCGCCCTGTGGCATGCTCTGGGAATTTTCCTGGCCCCAGGTGCCGTGATCATCGCCGAAAAGCCCGAGTAATCTGCAGAGCTGCTCAGCGATTTAAGGCGCGACTGACCTCAACCACAGGGTGACGATCACATAATCGCCACCCTGTTTTCCGTGACGCAGTCTGTCCACGCCAGACCACAGCAAGCTAACGTTCGCACGTCAGGAAACGCGTTCAAGTTTCGTCACGCGTCCCGTCGCGACCCACTCAGCAACGAAGATGTCTCCGGTTGGAGTAAAGCAGGCATCGTGAGGATGGACGAACTGGCCATCAAGCCACTGATCCGGTTTGCCTCGCAGGTTTTCGACTTCGCTGAGTCGTTCAACGGCTCTTCCAAGCCGAGCAACCACTTCG
>CAIXQV010000172.1 GCA_903921605.1 uncultured Planctomycetaceae bacterium
AGGTCGACATCGATTGCATTCGTCATGACAAACGTTGAACGCTCATCATTATTGTTCGCAAATCATTGCGCCCATTATCGGTTCCTGCGATTTGCGTCAAGTACGTTTCGGGCATAGAAGCCTGTTGAAGCACAAGGTTTGTCGAGTCACAAAAAAGCTGTTCATCCGACGTTTACAAGTGGAGAAAAATTCAGCACAGTACTCACGCTCGTGACGATTCGCAGCCGCGTTGATCGTCGATGTTTGATACGACCGGTTCCAGCTTGTGAACTGCGTCGAAGGCGTTGTGATACTTTCCTCACTGGCTTGCAGCGTCATACATGGATGTATTCCTCGAACAAGAGACCGAATGGGCCAAGCCTTCGATGGTGGCCCGCATTGCCGTATCAATGCCACTTCGGGCGCACTCCTCAGAATCGTTGTTTGCTGAAGTCGAGCAATTGCATCGCCGCGGCATTCGCTATGTGGCCGTCCGTCGACAGCAAGTACTTCGAATCGGTGAGCATGCTCTGCATGATGTTCTTGCTGACGCAGGAATCAGTGTCAGTTGCCTGGGATTCGCAGGGGGCTTTACAGGTTCTCTGGGAATGACCTTTGACCGAGCTACCGACGATGTTCGCCGCGCGGTCGATCTTGCAACCGACCTGGGAGCTCGATTCCTGGTCGTCGTGCCCGGTGAGCAGGGCCTTCACACATACAACCACGCGGAACGCACGGTTCGCATGGGTCTGACCGATGTGTTGTACTATGCCGATCAGCGTCGAGTTCAACTTCTGATTCCCAACGACACGGTCTTCGGCTGCAAAACGGATGTCTTCAAGATCAAAGGTTGCCCACTACGTTGGGTGGACAGGCTTGGATCTCAGACAATTCGCCCCATGATCATTGTTCGCGGCGAAACGATCGCGTGTCGGCTACCACGTGGCTGGCGAGAAAGTCTTGCTAACGGCGGATGCCTGCGCGTCTGTCATAAATGCCGCAACTATGACCAGAATGCCAAATTGCTGACGGGAATCCTGACCTATCTGGCTCGCAACGGCGGAGTACCGGGATTCGAACGCCTGTCGGCAGAATAGTCGCATCTGTCCCCGTGCAGTTGGATTTCCGCCGCTGAATCGGAATAATCCCGATCCCACCTTCTGATGGGATTGCCTGTATTCGGGGATCTGCAATCTGCGGAATTCTTCGAGTTTGAAGCAGCGTGTTCTTCTCGATGAACAAAAGCGGACAACAACGGCTGGCAATTCCGGGTTTGATTCCTTCTGTTTGAAGGCCCGCCGATGACATCTCAATATGCGCCGCTTCGCTGCATCACATTGACAGCGTTTCTGATTGCTCTGACCAGTTCAATAGGTTTCCTCGAGGCCGCCGACTGGAAAGCACTCACAGTCCCCGATGCTTGGCGCAGTGTACCGACGGGAGAACTGGCTCCGATCAATGGATACTCGTGGTATCGAGTGCTCGTCAAGATTCCGAAAGAGTGGGACGGGCAGCCGCTGACGTTGTTCTCGGAAGCTCTGGATGATGCTCGATCGGCCTACGTCGGTGGGCAACCTGTCGGTGCCACGGGAACCTTTCCTCCGCAGTTCCGCAGCGGACTCGGTGAGAAAGGCCGCTACGCCGTTGATGCATCGCTCATTAAAGCGGGTGAATTCAACACGATCGCAATTCGAGTCTACCAGAATGATCCTCGACCAAACTTCAGCGTGGCTCCTCCTGTTCTGATGAACGAAGCCACAATGCAGGCATTCCGTCTGGAAGGCGTCTGGCAGTATCGTCCGGGTGACGATGTCGCCTGGGGCAAAGCGAAACCCGCTGAGTTCGACTTTGACCCGACTCAACCACTCAATGATGCAGACGCTGCGGCAAAATCCGTCTATCTGAAGGTCGACACGGTCGACAACATCGAGAAATACGTCGCTCGCAGAAACGGTGACACAGATCCGTTGTCACCCTCTGAGGCCGTCAAGCATTTTCTGACGCCTGAAGACCTGAGTGCAAAACTTGTCCTCGGCGATCCTGACATTGCTCAGCCGCTCTTCATGTCGTGGGATGAACGAGGTCGCATGTGGGTCATGGAGTATCGGCAGTACCCAGATCCAGCGGGCCTGAAGATGGTCAGCCGCGATACGTTTCTGCGATCGGTC
>CAIXQV010000173.1 GCA_903921605.1 uncultured Planctomycetaceae bacterium
CCACCGAAGATTCTCCCCGCCATGGGATGTTCAGGATATGACAGATACTCAGCTTGGTTTGCAGAGCATAACGGAAAACGTTTGTCTCATGTAGCGTATTCGGGACGTTACTCCTACGAGATGAGCTTCCGTCCGTTAATCGATGCGATTTCGGACGATACAGTCACAGTTAGCGGCTGTGGCGAGGTGATATTTCTGGTCATGCAGGAATCGCTGGGCGACAAGTCGTGACGCTTCTGTATATAGTTCCCGTGGCCATCGCCTCTTCGCCTTCGACTGACAAAAACCTGCTGATGTCTGCTGCTTCACACTCTTTGTATCTCGGATGTCCCGTGTGGGCCTGTGACCATTGGCGAGGCTCGTTGTATACGGCGAAGGCTCCGCGCGCTGACTGGCTCGGGCAGTATTCGAAGATCTTTCACACTGTCGAAGGCAACAGCACGTTTTATGCTCTGCCGAATCCGGACACCGCCAAACGCTGGGCTGAATCGGTCGCGAAGGGATTTCAGTTTTCTCTGAAGATGCCTCGATCGATCTCCCACGACAAGCGACTTCGGAATGCGGATAAAGAGCTGAAAGCATTTCTCGATGTCGCTGATGTGCTGGACGTGCATCAATGCCTCGGCCCATCGTTTTTGCAATTGCCGCCGGACTTTTCTCCGGGCGAACGTGATGTTCTGGAAGACTTCCTGCGAGCGCTTCCGACGTACATGCCCTGGGCCGTTGAGGTTCGGCACTTTGACTGGTACGACTCGGGGCCTAACGAACTCTGGCTGGATGATCTGCTGCGAGAGTTTCGTATGGACAAAGTTCTGTTTGATAGCCGTTGTCTGTACTCAATGCCGCCTGCGGATGATGTCGAAAAGGTGTCGCAGAGTCGTAAGCCGAAGACACCAAGTCGACAGACAGTCACTGGCGAACATCCCTTTCTTCGAATTGTTGGTCGCAACAACTTGAACGATGTCACGCCATGGATTGATGAATGGGCTCCTGTTATCGCCGAGTGGATTCGTCAGGGCTTGAAGCCGTTTATTTTTACACACGCACCCGACGACAAATTCGCCCCCGAGTTTGCTCGCCGGATGCACAACGCCATTCGGCAGTACAATGCCATAGTGCCCGAGATGCCTGCCTGGCCCGGAGAAGAAGCGGTGAAGAGTATGCGAAGTCAGAAAACATTGTTCTAATCGCTTCGCCAATCCACGACGGCAGTTTTGATGAAGGGCCGGTAGGTATGCAGACAGAAGTGCAACAGAAGGAGATCGCCGCCACTGATTCTCGGCGTTCGCGATTGACCACTGTCGCGGTCGGTATGGCGATGGCAATCATCCTCCATCTTATGGGCCAGCCGTTGTGGTGCAAATGTGGCGGACTTTCCCCGTGGTCATGGGATATCTGGTCGTCACACAATTCACAGCACCTTGTGGATCCGTACTTTTTTACGCACTTGCTTCATGGCGTTGTTTTGTGCGGGCTGTTGTATTGGCTGCCGCGAAGGGTGTCGGAATCGAGTCGTTTTCTGACAGCTGTCATCCTGGAAGCATGCTGGGAAATTCTGGAGAACTGCCCGATGATCATCGAACGCTATCGAGCGGCCACGATCTCCAAAGATTATTTTGGAGATTCGATTATCAACTCTGCTGGAGACCTCATCGCCTGTATTCTCGGTTACCTGTTGGCACGACGACTGGGGTTTCGTCGTTCGATTGTGTTCTTCCTGCTGACGGAGCTGATTCTTCTGATCACTATCCGAGATTGCCTTATCCTGAACGTCTTCATGCTTGCCTATCCAAGCGAGGTGATCAAGAATTGGCAAACCCACGGTTAATGGTTTGCTTGTGAAACGAACAGGAGGTTCCACATGAATCAATGTGTCGCGAGAGACCGTATTGCCGCACTACTCGCCTTCGTTTTCTTGTGTTCTTCCTGCGAGCGGGCTTTTGTTGATGAGTTGCCGGCAAAGACACAAAATAGCTTCTGGCGCACTGGGGTTATCGCTGCTGCCGGGAGTATCGAAAACCAATCGCTTCTTTGCATCCTCGATACTGGTGCAGCCGCAACAGTTCTGCACAAAGATTACGAGCAAGTTCTTCCTGTAACCGCAAAAGGCAACGAGGTAAACATTCGGACGCTTTCAGCGACGGAACGTCGGGTGGCTTACGACAACATAGAAGTGTCGATTGGGTCGTATGGGAAGCAGAAGAGCAGGGCGTTCGTTTTTGATCTTTCCAATGTGCAGGAAGTGACCGGACTGAAGGTCGGTGCCATTGTTGGGGCAGACTACATTCGAAATCTTGCATTTGTCATGCAGGATGGGATGCCGCGATTTACGAATTCACCAATTGCCCCTGTTACTGAAGTCCCAACATGGCCTGTTACAGGGAGTAAGATTCAGATTCCAGAAATTCCGTTGGAGTATCCGGTACTGGGACCGCGAAATGCTGGATTTGATACTGGGCTCTCGGAGCATCTAGCCATTTCTAAGGAGTTTGCTGATCTGCTGCTTCGTTCGGGTGATGCAAGGTTTTTGACAAAGACCAGGGGCCTGGATGTCTTAGGGGTTCATACGAAATCGTTGATTGCTATCCGAGAACTCAAGGTCATGGGAGTTCAGTTCCGAAACGTTCCGGCGGAGGTTGGTAAACGCAACAATTTAGGGATGGGTCTTTTGAGACACCTCAATTTCACAGTGGATTTCAGAAAGTCCATCGCGTACCTGAACGGTGATGCGCAGGAGGGCCGGGATGAATTTCCGGTCGATGCCAGCGGAATACGTTTCGTTTGGGACGACCGTGGGTATTACAGAATTCGCCGAATTGAAGATGGCTCGCCAGCAGCGGAAGCAGACCTGAAACCTGATGACGAGTTGGTTGCTATTTCAGAGATTCAGGCGTCCACATTGTCTTGGTGGCAAATTCGCGAGATGCTTGCTGTGGCTGGCACGATGGTCGAAATGACAGTCAAACGTAACGGCAACTTGATGGATGTCAAACTGCCATTGCTGCGGAATTTTCAATATCCACCGGCGTGGAGTTCCAGGTCTACTGAAGCAGGAGACTTCCTCGACGCATTACAGAAGGATTCTGCGAACGACGCGAAGTAGCAACATTTGACCGATTGGCCCCGCAGTTCACATTGCTCGTGGATAGGCCTCAATAAACTCTTCGATTGCAGAACAACGTCTAACGTTGCGAAAGAGCCACTTTTGGCGCAACCACAGTGATCATGATCAACATCTGTTTTGGTTCTGCGGGTTTGATGTGGTGACTACAAGATAGCCGACTTGAGAGAGGTTGGCCTACAAAAAAGAAAAGAGCGAGCTTCCGGGGGAAAGCTCGCCCTTTTCTGGAGGGGGGAGGTTCTTTTCGTATTGATTCGTATCAGGCAGCTCGACGTTGTTCTGCAACAATCGCTGCAGGAACAACAGGTCGCTTGATGTTTGAACCGGGGCCGCCTCGTGGAGGGTAGCCGTATTCTCTGAGTTTCCCGGACAGAGTTCGCAGACCGATCTGCAGAATCTGAGCCGTCTTCTCACGGTTGCCGTTGCAGCGAGCGAATGTTGATTCGATCAGCTTGCGTTCCATTTCAGCCAGTGTCATACCAACACACTCGGCACCGTCTTCGATCGTGTCGTTCTGCAGCCATGGTCGCAGATCTTCAGCACCGATCATTTCCGTGACATCGACAGTACAGCAGCGTTCAACAACGTTCTGCAGTTCACGAACATTGCCCGGCCACGGATGGCTTTCGAGAACTCGAATAGCTTCGGCGCTGACCTGTCGCGGCGGGCGACCTTCCTTCAACGAGATCTGGCTGATGAAGTGTTCGACCAGAAGAGGGATATCGTTCGTGCGAACTCGCAGTGGTGGCGACTGCAGAGTAATTCCGCTGAGGTGCTGCAGCAGATCATCACGGAACCGGCCTTCCATGGCCAGTCGATTCAGGTCGCAGTGCGTTGCCGCAATGAACCGAATATTGGGTCCGTCCATCGTTCCGTGAAGTACCGCGGCGGCTCGCTGTTCCAGCAACTGAGCCAGACGTTTCTGGAATGGCAAAGCAACCGTGTCGACATTGTCGAGCAGGATCGAGCCGCCATCACCCATCTTCAGATAGCCGGGGAAGCCATCCGGAGTCGCATCACCAAAGAGCTGATGTTCCAGAGTTTCTACTGAGTGCAGGCTGCAGTCGATTCGCAGGAACGGCTTGCCAGCTCGGCGACTGCAGCGATGCAGGCCTTCGGCAATCAGAGTTGTTCCGCTGCCCGGTTCGCCACGAACCAGAACTGTGCGATCATCATCGGCTGCGATGCGGATGGATTCTCGCAGAGACTGCATAGCTGGCGTGCTGCCAACCAGGTCCATCAGATTGCGGTTGAGCAGCTGACGTCGCAGCTTTTCATTTTCGCGGATCAGTTCACCGCGTTTCAGAGCGTTCAGCAGAGCTGCG
>CAIXQV010000174.1 GCA_903921605.1 uncultured Planctomycetaceae bacterium
AAAGTGGTTCACGCGGTCGGCATTGTGGATCGTCTGCAGGGCGGGCGAGCAGCTTTCGAAGCTCGCGGTATTCCGTTTTCAGCGTTGCTCACGATCGAAGACTTCGGCATCACACCGCCGAAAGAGTGACCGATTGTGCGGACTGTAGCGAGCTTGCGACGGGCAAGTGGTGTCAGAGTTAAAAGCTGAACCACTTGCCGATCGATTATTGCCGTTCACAGCGCAAGATTGCCGGTTGACGAACCTGATTTTAATTCTGAAATCGCTGAAACCATGGCCAGAACCGCATCGATCACTCGCAATACCGCTGAAACTCAGATTGAGCTTTCCATTGATCTCGATGGCAGCGGCCAGAATGAGATCTCTACCGGCGTAGGTTTCTTCGATCACATGCTGACTTTGTTTGCTCGACACGGACTCTTCGATCTGAAGGTTAAAGCTGTCGGCGATCTGCACGTGGATTACCATCACACGGTTGAGGACGTCGGGATCTGTCTCGGTCGCTGTCTGAACCAAGCACTGGGCGACAAGAAGGGGATCAGTCGCTACGGTCACATGACCTTGCCGATGGAAGAGACGCTGGTCACGTCAGCGGTCGATTTGAGCGGTCGCATGGCGTTCGTGTACCGAGTGGAATTCCCGACGGAGAAGATCGGTCAGTTCGACACGGAGTTGGTTCAGGAGTTTTGGACGGCCGTCAGCAGCAATGCTCTGATGAATCTTCATTTGCTGCTTCATCATGGCACGAACAGCCATCACATCTCCGAAGCCGTCTTCAAATCAACCGCACGAGCCTTGCGGATGGCCGTTGCTGTTGACCCACGTCAGCAAGGCGTGCCAAGTTCCAAGGGCACGCTGCACGGTTAAGCTGGCGTGGCTGGAATTAATGACGCGGCGATGGTAAACAGATGGCTCACCGTGCTCCTTCTCGTTGAGAAGTAACGACTGCGGTGATGTTTGCATCCCATTTCTTCATCAGGATCCCACCGATGACGACACCTTCTGCATCCCGCCGTCAGTTTATGTCCACCGCTGCTCTCGGGGCTGCTGCGATTCTGTCAGCTCCGGCCGTGGCGACCGCCAGTCGTACCAATAAAGAAACCATTATCGGCGAAGGCGAATATCAGTTTCGCGTGAACCATGCGTTTGCTCAGTTGCCTGACAAATACACTTGGCAGACGACTCACAATGTGGCCGTCGACAAAGCTGGCAACTTGTACGTGATTCATGAAGGGCGACGAGATCAGAAGGATCATCCTTCGATCTTTGTCTTTGATCTAACGGGCAAGTTCATCAAAGCCTTCGGCGCACAGTTTCAGGGAGGCGGCCACGGGATTGAAGTTCGTGACGAAGGTGGCACCGAGTACTTGTATGTGGCGGCGTATCAGCAGGTCAAAGCCTTTGCAAAGCTGACTCTGAATGGCGACATCGTCTGGTTCCGCAAAGCCCCGATGGAATCTGGCCTTTACTCTCCCGGTGAGGACACATCGACTGAACCGACATGGACTCGGAACGGATTTCTTCCGACCAACTTTGCCTTTCTGGATGATGGCGGATTTCTTCTGGTCGATGGTTACGGAACCTTCTGCATTCATCGCTATGACAAGGATGCAAAATGGATCAGCAGCTTCGGAGGAGCAGGAGACGGCCAGGGGAAATTCAATACGGCTCATGGTCTGTGGGTCGATAATCGCCCCGGACGAGAGCCCTCAATCGTCGTGACCGATCGTGCTCATGACACACTGCAGATCTTTACAATGGACGGGCAGTACAAAGAAACGCTGACCGGATTTGGTCTGCCTGCGAATATCGATACCTGGAAGAATCTGATGCTCGTTCCGGAACTCAAATCCAGCGTCACGCTGTTGAATGAGAAGAACGAAGTGGTTGCTCGGCTTGGAAGAGCCGTTGAACGACTCAGCGAAGTCGAAAACCTGCGAGGCAAACCGGATCAGTGGCTTGATGGCCAGTTCGTCCACCCTCACGATGCCTGCTTCACTCCGAACGGCGACATCTTCGTGGCCGAGTGGGTAGCCACGGGACGCGTGACGAAACTTGAACGCGTTTCCTGACGTGCGAACTTTGGCTGGCTGTGGTCTGGCATGGACAGACTGCGTCACGGAAAACAGGGTGACGATTATGTGATCGTCACCCTGTGGTTGAGGTCAGTCGCGTCTTAAATCGCTGAGCAGCTCTGCAGATTACTCGGGCTTTTCGGCGATGATCACGGCACCTGGGGCCAGAAAAATTCCCAGAGCATGCCACAGGGCGGTTCCCAAAGCAAAGCTCAGCTTCACGGCTGAGCTTGTTTCATCACTGTGAACAGCTCCGCGAGGCGACGCGCTGATGACGCGAAATCCGGTTTGCTGAAG
>CAIXQV010000175.1 GCA_903921605.1 uncultured Planctomycetaceae bacterium
CAGAGTCTTAGGCCCAATACCGTTCAATTGATATCGAGAAAGTCGCAGCCTCCCGTCATACTTTGGATGTTCATAAGTCCAATGTAGCAAGGAGGCTGCGATGAGTTTCTTGAGCAAGGATGCGGGTCTGGCGGTGCGTTGGTCGACGGCGGAACGACTGTCCGCATTGAAGCAAATTGTTCCACAGCGTGCCATTGAAAAAATCCTGAAGCGAACAAATGTCGGAAGCCGACATTGCCGTCGTTTGCCACGTTGGTTCATGGTTTGGTTTGTGATTGCCCTGGGCTTGTTTTCTTCGGACAGCTATCGACAGGTTTTCCGGTGGCTGAATCGCTTTCGCAGCAATCTCACCCCAGGTCGCTCGACGCTCTGTGAGGCACGGAAAAGTGTTGGGATTGCGCCGCTGCGGTTGTTGACAGAGGAGGTCGTCCGGCTGGAAGGACGCAGTGAAGATGCTCATTCATTTTATGAGGGCATGCGGCTGATGGCGATCGACAGTTTTGTCGTTGATTTGGCCGACTCGCCTGCTAATGAACGGGCTTTTGGCAGGCCCGGGAGTGGCCGAGCGGCCGGCGCTTTTCCTCAGGCTCGCGTACTCAGCCTGTGCGAGGCCGGAACTCACGTGCTCTACCGGTCCCTGATCAAGCCACATCGCCGCAGTGAAGTACCGATGACACGTTATTTACTGCGTTTTATCGAAGAAAACATGCTGTTACTGTGGGATCGCAACTTTCTGAGTTACCGCCTTGTCGAGCAGGTTCTGGCAAAGAAAGCTCATCTGCTGGCACGCGTGAAAAAGAATATGGTTTTCAAGCCTGTGCAGCGGTTGAAGGACCAATCCTTTCTGGCAAAGCTGTATCCGTCGGCACGTCATCGGGATCGCGACGTCGGCGGAATTCTGGTGCGAATTGTCGAGTACACATTCAATGATCCAGGGAGGCCCGGATCCGGTGAGACCCATCGACTTTTGACCACATTGCTTGACGCGCGGAAGCATCCCGCACAAAGACTGATCGTGATCTATCACGAGCGATGGGAAGAGGAATTGTCCATTGACGAACTCAAGACACACCAACGCGAACGCCCCGTCCTGCGAAGCGAAACACCCGCCGGAGTTGTGCAGGAGATCTATGGCTTGTTGCTGGGCCATTATGTGATTCGCAAACTGATGTGCGAAGCGGCCGTGACCGCGAACTGTGAGCCTCGCAATCTGTCTTTTGTGAACACGCTGAAAATCCTCCGTTGCCGGTTACCGGAAGTGCCACGATCAGCCGCAGGAATTCGACTTTGGTACACCACACTCCTTGAAGAAGTTGCCGAAGAACGCATCGAACCACGACGCGACCGCGTCAACCCGCGAGTCATCAAACGAAAAATGAGCAACTGGCCCAAAAAACGCCTGAAACACCCCGATTTCCCGCAACCTACGATGCCATTTCTCAAGTCCATCGTCATGCTCAATTGAACGGTATTGGGGCTAGCCGCGGGTAGTTCGCCTGTTTTCATGCAGGAACGCACCCGCAGCGAAAGTCGAGCGGCGCCTTCC
>CAIXQV010000176.1 GCA_903921605.1 uncultured Planctomycetaceae bacterium
CTCCGAGCGGAAACCGTTTGCGGCAATGACGGCAGTGTGAATCATGCGTTTCTGACAGAGGTCTTTGGGGCTGAAACGCTTCCCCCGGAGTCGCTCGTTCAACTGCTGAGACAGGAAATTTCTGAAGCGGCTCGATTACTGCCGCGGGAGGTTGCTCAATCCGGCCTCGCATTGCCGAGAAACCCTGTTACTCGCTGGCTGCTCATCGCGGCTGCAATACTTGGCATTTTGATGGTGATCCCGGCTGATTTTGAAATCGAAGTTCAGGGACAGGCTTTTCCTCAGGAACGCCGCCGAATTTTTGCGCCGGATGACGGGATCGTAGAAGAGCTTCTGGTGACCGCCGATCAAAAGGTGTCTGCTAATGAACCGCTGTTGAGATTGCGAAACCCGGAGCGAGAACTCGATTTGAATCGAGTGCTCGGGGATATCGATTCGGCCGTTTCACGACTGCAGGCAATCCGGGCTACTCGAACGACGACCGGAGCGACAAACGGAAACAATCCCGCCGCACGTTCGGCAGATTTAAGCAGCGAAGAGCAACAACAGGAACGCAAGCTGGAGACGCTGCGTCAGGAACAGACGCTGGTCGAGCAGCAAATTGCGGCGCTCACCATGTCTTCCCCCATTGATGGCGTGGTTTACCAAAGCCGACTGCAGGAACAATTGCGTTCACGGCCAGTCCAGCGTGGCCAGCAGTTGCTGGAGATCGTAAACGATTCGGGAGAATGGCAATTGGATCTGCAGATACCTGATTTGGTTGTCGGCTATATTCCTGTGGCAGAGTTCACAAAAGATATCGACAAAGTCGAGGTCCAATTTACTTTAAACGATGATTCTCGTTTCGTTCACGAGGCGACACTAACATCGCTCGATACAGCCACCCATCTTCATGATGGACAACTCACTTGTCTGGCGACTGTCGGCGTCGAAAAAACTCTGACAAAGAAGCTGCGCCCCGGACAAACCGTGTCGGCTCGTATTCGTTGCGGGAGAAAGTCTTTGGCGTTTGTATGGTTTCGAGAAATCGTTGAATTCTGGCAAAGAAAAAGATTCACCTGGCTTTAGCTGGGCAGCGTCCTGAAAAAACGGCGTTCTGAATTAGTAGTGCGAATAAATTAGCGTCCGTGTGTCTGAGAATCTTTGTTTAACCGTAAGCCGCTGTCGCAGGCGAGATCAGGCAAAGACGCACGGGGATTTCCGTTAAGCGATGAATCGATACCCCGCTAACGCAATTCTGCTGCTGATTCAGACATGGAAATGTCCAGTTGATTAATCGCGGATAGATTTGAAGAGGTCTCACAATGGCTGCATGTCGCACGATCTTTCGAACCAGACCGATCGCAATCGCACTGAATATTCTCGTGCTGACTCATGTCTCGGCACAGACGGACGAATTTGAAACCTCAATCACCGTTCCATCAATGACGACCGCCTTGATTCAGCATGCGGAGATCGCAGCGCGCGAACCGGGGATTCTGAAATCTCTGCCCGTCAAACCGGGCGACTCGATTGCCGAAGGCCAGCTTCTGGCAACACTTGATGATGAGTTGCAGGAAATCGCTGTACAACAGGCTGAACTGAATGTTCGAATTGCAGAACTGAAAGCCAACAACAGTCTCCCGGTCGAGACGGCCAGGGCCATGGTTCGTGAAGCCGAGCAGGAAAAAGCCAAACTCGAAATCGCGGCTCGCATCAGTCGAAAACAAGCCGAGAGTGATGTAGCAGTCCGCCTTGCTGAGAAGAGCAAAGAGATCGCAAAGTATGAGCTTGACCGTGCTCAGAAGGCCAAAGAATCTTTCAATGGAAGCATCTCAAACTCGGAACTCAATCGACTGACCGTTTTGTTCGATCAACGCACGCTCGAAATTGAAAAAACTCAGGAAGACCGTGCGATCAGCCTGCTCAAACCCGAGGCCGATCTGGCAGCCGTGCAACAACAGACAGAAGCGATTGCACGCACTCAATCGTTGGCCGCCGAGAAAGAACAGGAACAGCAGGTCGCGCAGGCTAATCTGGAGCTAGCCAACTCGGAACTCGCCGAAGCCAAACTGCAATTAGAAAGGCGAAAGATGAAAGCTCCGTTTTCCGCGACTGTTGTCGCTGTGAGTCGTCAGACTGGCGAGTGGGTCGAGCCTGGCTCGGTTGTTCTGCGCCTCATTCAACTCGATCGTTTGCGAGTGGAAGGTTTTGTTTCTGCAGATCAGGCAACTGCGATTGAACCCGGCCAACGTGTACGGATCGTGTTCCCGGGTAACGTCGGCAAACCAGTTTCAGGTGAGATTACGTTTGTGAGCCCGGAGGTTGAACCAGTCAATCAGCAGGTTCGTCTCTGGGCAGAATTCGATAACCCGGAAAAGCGAATTCGCCCGGGCCTTGTCGCCACGATGGAAGTCAAATCCACGAATTCAAAACCAGACGACCGTGAGGCGAGTAAGGGGAACACTCCACCAGCCAAGCGTTGAAGTTAGAACTGCCCGTTTCGGCCATCGATTCAACCAGGTTAACAGTTCGCTCAGCCATCAGAGGGCGTGAAGATAATCGGTGGCAAAAACTTCTTATCTCATCACTCGAGATGATCCGCATCAATAAACGGAGACTCTGATTTTTGGTTGAATCCGGAGCATACCTGCAAGGATCGTCGCAGCAGCGACAAGAATCGCCGCCAATAGACTGGCGTCAGCGATGCGATCTGATCATACGTCCGCAGGATTCAGGGTATTGGATCGTCAAAGATCCGCTGTCACTCAGCTACACAATGCTCAATGAACAGGAAATGGCAGTCCTGAGACACGTTGATGGTTCTCGGACTGTGACCGATCTTCTCGGCCTGCTGAATTCGGCATGGCCCCAGAGGGAGTTCACTCGCGAAGATGTTGAAGATTTTCTTGCTCAATTGATCCAGAATCAACTCGTTGTCCGAACATCAATGAACCGAGCCACCGCCGCCTCTCGTTCAACGAAACCCGAAGCCCCAAAGCCGCGCTTCCGAATTGGCAGTTTGCTGCGATTTCAATTGCGATTGATCGATCCCACCGCATTCCTGAATCGACTGGAACCATTGATTCGTCAGCTCTTTTCAAAGAAATGCGGACTCGCGCTGATGATGCTGGTGGTCGTTGCAATAGCTATGGTGTTCCTGCGGTTTGATCAGCTTGCCCACAACTTACCCGGCCCGTGGGACTTCTTTGGCCCTGATAACTTATTGTTACTTCTGGCAACATTTGTCGTCGTCAAGACTCTGCATGAAATCGGACATGCCTTCGCAGCTCGACGATTTGGTGCCGAGTGCCACGAAGCAGGGGTCATGCTGATGATGTTTACGCCGCTGCTTTATACAAACGTTACGGATGCATGGATTCTGGACCGTCGCAGTCGATTGATGATCACTGCGGCCGGTATGCTTGTGGAGCTGGCTTTAGCCTCCGTTGCCACGATCCTGTGGTTTGCTGCCGCTCCCGGAATTCTTAAAGCGATGCTCGCCAATGTGATGGTGCTGTGTACCGTCGGAACGATCGTTTTCAACGGGAATCCTCTGCTGAGATTCGATGGATATTTCCTGCTGACGGATCTGGCTGGACTGCCCAATCTCTCTCAACGTGCTTCACATCGCCTACAGCAGTTTCTGTCGTTTCTTTTGCTTGGACGAACAGAGATTCGCCGTGACCGAGAACCGCCGTTTGTACTGGCCTATGGCGTGTGTTCAGGGATCTATCGGATCTGTCTGAGCCTTGCGATTCTCCTGATGCTGTATCACCTTTGTGACCAGTGGAACTTACGAATCATCGGCCTCACACTGACCATAATGGCTGCGGTTTCAATGGTCATTCTGCCACTGCTCAGTTCTGTCAGCACTGTGCTGGCCGAGATCCTGCATCAGAAGCAGCGAGGATATCTGCTGATGCGTTCATGCTTTATATTGGCACTTCTTGTCGCCGCACTGTTTGTTCCTCTACCGCATTCCGTCATCGTGCCGTGCGTTGTCGAACCCGTCGGTAGGCCGGTCTATGCAACAATGTCCGGTGAATTAAAGTCAGCGGCCGATTATGGCCAGATCGTTTCGCCGGGTGATGTCGTCGCAGTCACCAGCGACCTCAAGCTTCTTCAGCAGCTTACGCATCTCCAGGGCGAAGTGAAAATCCTGCAGACGCGAGTTCGAGCTTATGAACTTGACCGCTCTGGCACGCAGTCCGCATTGCTTCCGGAAGCTCGAAAGATGCTCGACTCAGCTGCGCAGCGAGTTGACCAGTTTGAATCGGAACTACAAAGATTAGCCACGAGATCGCCCTCAAGTGGCCTCCTCATGCCGCCTCGCGCAACGCCGTTGTCGGACGATGGAAGTTCGCTCAGCAAGTGGCATGGCTGTCCGCTCGATGCCAACAATGTCGGCGCGTTTCTGGAAGAGGGAACGTTGCTGGGAACAATTGGTGATCCAGCGACTGTGGAACTCATCCTGCCTGTGAACTCCGCCGAGCGACAGCTTCTGCGAGACAGCCAGTCTGTTGAGTTTCAGCCAACCGGGAATCCTCGCCTGAAGTTCTCTGGTTCGATCGTACAAATGCCGACGCTGGAATCGACGGAGATTCCTCAGGAGCTGACCGCCGCTGGTCTCGTGCCTCCTTTGACGGCCGCGAAACCCGGCGAAGACGCTCGACGCTGGCAGGTTGTTTGCCAGGCGGTCGTTCCGGATGGAAACACACCGCCGCGTCTCTATTCGACCGGCCATGTAAAAGTGACTGTGGAGCCGGCCTCGTTGGTTACTCGAATGCTCCGCTACGTGAACGCAGCTTTTGAATAGGCAGGGGATGCAAACCGCGAACTGCGGCAGGATGAAACGCGACCAGCTTCCAGCAAAGTGCTGCACGCCGGCCAGTGACGCAGCCAATCAGCAGAAGCAGAAGGAAAAAGCAAAAGAACACCGCCGATGAAATCATGGTGATGTTCAATGTGCGGAGTCCATTCTGTCGAGCGGCTTACCGGCTATATTGAATCTCTGATCCTCGAACAGACTCATTCAATTTGCCATCGGCGAAAACGGTCTGGCCCATGACCCACGTGCGAACCGGCCAGCCGGTGAGAGTTGTTCCATGCCATGGAGACCATCGTGACTTGGTCAATTGGTTCTCGTTTAGAATGGTCTGTGTCTTGTTCAAGTCGACGAGCACCAGATCTGCGTCATAGCCGACTCGAATGGCCCCTTTGTTGTGAATATTCCAGACTCGGGCCGGCGCTTCACACATCCAGGAAACTACCTGACTCAGAAGGCATCGGCCGAGATTCACTTCGTTCAGCAACAAAGCCAAAGAATTCTCAACGGCTGGCAGGCCCGAGGGCGACTTTGGATACGGTTGACGTTTTTCTTCCAGCGTATGCGGAGCATGGTCCGTCGCAACGACTTCCAAAGTCCCATCCAGCAACCCCTGCCACACGGCAGCGCAGTCGGCTTTGGACTTGATCGACGGATTCATTTGAATCAGTGTGCCCAGTCGATCGTAATCGTCTGTGCTGAAAAACAGATGATGTGGGCAGGCCTCGGCAGTGATCAGATCACTGGTGCCTCGCAGGAATTCCACTTCTTCAGCCGTCGACACATGCAACACGTGAAATCGATGGCGATGTCGTTCGGCCAGATCCACCGCTCGTTTTGTCGCAATGATGGCCGCTTTGTTATCTCGAATGCGACTGTGATCGGCCACGGTTGAACCGCCACCCAGTGCCGCGGCATTGGCTTTTACGGTTGCTTCGTCTTCACAGTGAGCACAGATTGGCAAAGTTGTCTCGGCGAAGATTCTTTCCAACGCAGCCTGGCTGTCGACGAGCAGATCACCGGTGCTGGAGCCGATAAAGATCTTGATGCCTGGTGTTCGTTGAGCAGCCTTCAGGACATCAATATTGTCCGGAGTGGCTCCGATGTAAAAGCCGTAATTGACCAGACATTTCTCTGCGGCAATTGCAAGCTTGTCTTCCAGCGCCTGCAGAGTTGTCGTCGTTGGCTTGGTATTCGGCATTTCGAGGAATGACGTGATTCCGCCCCGCGCACAGGCGCGTGTGGCTGTAGTTAAGTCTTCCTTGTGAGTCAGCCCTGGCTCGCGGAAGTGGACCTGATCATCAATGACTCCGGGAATCAAATGCAGACCCGCTGCGTCGACGACTTCATCAGCGGTTGTTGAATCCGCGGCGTCCAGAGCAACAATCGTTTGGCCGTCAATCAGAACATTGATGCGTTCGATCGCGTCAGGCAGGATGACGGTTGCGTTACGAATCAGAGTTTTCATAAGTGGCTTTCAGAGCACTTTCAGATAAATCACTTTGGAATCACCATCACCGTAGAACTCTGGCAGTTCTGCAGCTTTCACGTATTCACATCGTTCGTAAAAACTTCGTGTGGGCAGATAGTCGGGCCGTCCGGATGTCTCGACATAGATTCGTCGACCTTCTCGACTGCGAATCAGTTGTTCGGTCAGAGTCATGAGCCATCGCCCGATGCCGTTTTTCTGTTCATCGCGATGCACAGCAATCCAGTAAACATCGTAACTGCTGGCTGTACAGGCGATCGGACCGTAGCACGAATACCCAATCGCCTTGCCATCAAACTCTACGAAGGCAAAGAAATACCCGGAGGCATCTCCGCGTCGCAGTCGTTCTTCAACAAGCTCAACGGCGACATCAACTTCAGGGGGGTGAAAAAACCCTGTCGACTCCACGATTTCCCGAACGCGAGTAACGTCCGCCTCGATGACGTCGTATCGCAGCGTCAGGTGCCGTTCACCAGAGACAATTTGTAGAGGAGGAAAACTCATGGATCCGCTTTACACGACAATCTGGATGATTCGCTGTGAAGCTAACGCGAAAAAAAGTTCACGAATGATAATGCGTGCAATGTCTTAATTGAAACCGGCCGACGAAACTTTGCCATGAAGTTCCGCCATTTGCCCCATCCTGCGCCGGAGAAGTTGTCCGAAGGCGACAGGCGATGACTCGCCACGAAAGTTTTGGTTTGGCATTAACGCGGCTAGAACCTTTCCTTTCGAACAGACCGTTTGATGTCGCTGATGTCGATCATCAGGAAATCCTCCAGGTAGTCTTCCGCTTCGTTCCCTTTCGTCTGTTCGCTGTCCTGAGAAGTCTTTTCGGAGAACGTTGTCGATTGGAGCTTTTCCGGACGAGGCTTTTTCGCCGCAATCTTCGTCAGCTTTGCTGTTTTCCTGCGGATCGCGCCGAGCGGTTCTGGCTGGTCGAACTGCCGCAGGAATTCCTCGCTGTCGATGCAGGTTGCCTTCCTGCGACCGGCCGCTTTGTGGAGTCGGTGATCGCTGGAAACAATCAGGATCTGTCGGGGGCTGCTATGCGTCTCCAGGATCAGTTCGATTTCAGCATCGGCGTCTCGCCCCTCGCGTGAGAATCGTACCGCGAGCGGGGAACGAGGTAGCGGCGGACCGTTATCAGGATCGCGGGGCACCGCCATGTGGGCATCGAACACCACCAGAGCATCTGCGGCAATCTGTTCATCCAGAACGGCCGCAGTCTGATTCAGAAGGCGATTGCGATTTCGCTCCAGTTCTCCCGGTCCATACTCTGAGCGGCCCAGGCCTGCGGCATGCATCAGGTTATATCCATCGATCACCAAATACAGTCGGGCCATCGAGTTACCTCAGATTTGCAGCGACAACCATTTTGTGCCGATGATCATGACGATAACAATCACCCAGGCAATCAGGAAACCCACCGTACCGCCCGCCGTGGGCCCAGGAAACTGAAATCCGAAAAAGGACACTGCAGGAACCAGTTCAGCATCTTCCGGCGGAGTGTACTGATCTGCGTATTCTGATTCGTCCGGGGAAACTCGTGTGCGGATAACACGGTAAAAATGTTCGAGCTGATCATCCTGCTGCGGATCAGTCAGAATTGAAGCGATAACACCACAGGCCAGTCCGCCGGAAAGAATACAGGCGATCTTCCATGCGTCGATCATGACGAGTCCGGTCGGCTCCTGCAGAAACATCAGCTCTGAAAAGCCCGGTAATGTCTTTTGAATTTCTTCAGGATAGTACCCGCAGAGAATCCCCAGGAACGCGGACGTGAGTGTCGTGGTCCAGACAGAGATGGTATTCCAGCGGACCCACACGAGTCCCATCCACATGCTGATACCGATCACAGCTGGTGTCTTGATCACCAACTTTAACACATCGGTAATGTCTGTGAATGTCGTTTGCAGCATCAGGGCGACAGCAACCAGCAAGGGTCCGCAGAGTCTTCCCACGGCAAGGTAATGAGCCGGTTCGTAACCAGGTGCGATGTGGTGCCGATAAAGATGTTCTGAAAACAGTCCGCTGCCCACAATCATTTGGGTTCCACAATGGCTGACGACTGAGGCCAGAACCATCGCGGCCATGGCTCCCACGAGCCCCGGCATGATGTCCGGCAGAATATCGCGAGCAGCGTAGCCCAGTACGCGGTCACCGAACGAAGCGTCGGCAAGTTTGGCCTGGGTGACTTCTTCAGCCGACTGTGTCGCAAAGTCACCGGAGGCAATGACACTCATCTGACTCAGAGCCTGAGATTGTTCGTGCGTCGCATTTTGCTGACGCAGAGGACTGTCCGGGCCGAGATACCAGAGGATGCAGGCCAGCCCCATGAACGCCCATGCCACAGACAGACAGCGTTTCAGCAGGCTGCCAAAGGTGAAGCCAATCCGCGAATCCATTTCTGTTCGACCGGCACCACACATCGTAATGATATGCGGCTGAACAATGATTCCGGCCAACGCTGCGATGGACAACATGCAAAGATAAAACGGAGTGAAGGGTTCATCACCAACTTCGACGCGTGCGTTTGAACTGGCAACAAAATCCAGCATGCCCGGCTTTAGTGATTCCATCGTGTGCATCACGCCGAAGCCACCGATCTTTCGGAAGAGGATCGGAAGCATCAGGCAAGTGAGCCCGATTCGAAGGATCCCCTGAAAGGCATCAATGACGATTGCCGAGCCCAGCCCGCCGATGACTCCGGAGAGAATCAGAACGATCCCGAGGCAGCAAGCCGCGATATCCTCACTGCCAACCTGACGCCAAACAACGACCGGAGGGCGGTCCGCGGAGGGCGGTTCTATGGCGGCTGCGATGTCAAACACAGGAAGCTGCAAGTGGACAGCCTGAGATACTTCGCTGAAAAATGGGTGGGTGAGAGTCACCAGCAGTCGCGCACCGCCAAAGAGTACTCCTGCCATCAGCACCACAGAAATGATCATTCCGTACACGGAATAGAGCGCGGCCGTGCTTGGCCCAAAACGCATGGCGAAAAAATCGGCCGTGGTGATGGCTCTGAGGCGGCGCAGCAGGGGAGCCACGATCCAGTAGAACGGGGCGATGGGAAGCCATAGAAATTGCCACCAGAGCCCGGCTAGCCCGGAACGCCACGTCGCAGCCATCACCGAAGACTGGGTATCGCTGCTGGTTCCTGACCCAAAGGCAAACAGAATCAAAAGCCAGCGACGAACACGTCGACCGGCCGTAAAGTATTCATCCGGGGCGCGCATCCGCATGCTCATGACCACAGAGATGGTCAGAATCAATAGCAGCGACGCCGCAAAGACAATCCAGTCAGCCGTTTTCATGAATTTACGATTCAGGAGTCAGCCTGGTGACACAGCGGACTCGTTTACGGGACCCGTCCCGTGAAAGCTCAAATCGGGAGAACTCGCGGCCCGTATTCTAGGCGGAGAGAATCATACCGGACAGCACCTCTGTGACGCACGTGTCGCGATTATCGAACATGCGGAACGGCCAAAGAATGCAGGAAAAGTCAGTGTGTGGTCAGGAAGTCAAGTTGTGGGGATCACCCCCGTCCACTTAGTGGCAATATTCGGACGAATTATTGCCACCGCCACTACGTAATACAAGCGTGCCTCCCCGCGGCGACAGTTTGGTGCTTCATAGATATCGATCAAGCCTATCGTTCAAGCGTTCATGCCGTTCAGGGGCAGGGCATAACAGGACTTCACTGCTCTGGGTATCATGGGCCTTGCGTTTCTGCGGTCATGCAGTTCAGATCGTGCCAATGCTTCCGAATAGGTTAGTCAGTTCGGTCTCAACGAGTAGCCAAAAGTGGTAACTGATGCGGATTCAGGGTGATGGGTAATCCAGTAAAGGTTTGAGTGTTTCAAGGCCGATTCAGACAAGTATCTGCTCGATCATTTCGCCACGAAAGCCTTACGCTGGCATGAACACTACTGATAATGAAACTCTGGAATCCTCATGGCATCTGCAGATTCTCAGCGATTGTGACGAAGTACTGCAGGGGCTAACCCGAGTCATAGGGAATCTCCGCAAGCAACGCCGGCGAGAATTCAGGAATGTCAGAGGTCTTAGCATCTTTCAGGAATCCTGGACCACTTCGGCCGGAACTTTAGAGCGATCTGATATGGCTTAAACGGCGATTGTGCGTCCGGCCAACGCGTTCCCCGGTGTCCTCGGTGAGCAGCTTTCACTGAACCCGGGAAGTCATCCATTGCCGAAATGACTCGGTGAAACGCGGTGATCCTGCAAAAACGCAGCAAAACCTACCGCTTCCAGGAACTTCTTGACTCAGCAGAGTAGTTCCTCTAGGTTCCGCCTCTTCATGAGATTCGGCAGAAGTTCTGGCCGAAGGAATCCCTGGTTCAAAGGAAGTTTTCGAAATGGCCGACCTGATCGCACCTCATGGTGGATTATCAGAACCTGTTTGTCGCACCGTAGGCGAGCAGGAACGTGAAGCATTCCTTGCGGAAGCCGCAACGCTTGTCAAAGTCCCTGTCTCTTCAGCAGATCTGTCCAGTGTTTACCGCTTCGGCGACGGCACATTGAGCCCTCTGACCGGGCCAATGAACTCTGCGGTCTACAACCAGGTGCTTGACGAATGCTACGTCCTCAGCAACGGTCAAAAGTACGCATGGACGATTCCAATCGCGTTCCCGATTACGGCAGAAATGGCCAAGACGCTGAAGCCTGGACAGAAGGTCGCTCTGACTAATCCTGCTGGCGATATCGTTGCAACACTCGAACTGAACGACGTCTACGCGTGGCCGAAACTGAAGTATCTGAAGTCGGTCTACCTGACTGACCGAATCGATCATCCAGGTGCTGATATGGTGATCAAGGGCGAAGCTGCTAACTCACACCTGATCGGTGGCGAGATTCGCGTGTTGCCTCAGCCAAAGAATCCTTCCTTCGGCAAGTACGTTTTGACTCCTCGTGAAGTCCGCAAAGCTCTTGCGGCCAAAGGCTGGGACGCCGTTGTGGCGTTCCAGACTCGCAATCCGCTGCATCGTGCTCACGAGTACGCTCTGGTACACGGTCTTGAAACCTTGCTTCGAGAAGGCAAGAACGCCGGCGCTTGCCTGAATCCTCTGATTGGCGAAGTCAAAGGCGATGACGTTAACGCCGAAATCCGAATGCAGACCTACGAAAAGCTGATCACCGACCGCTCACTGGGTGATGGCGACAGCGATACGACCCTGTGGGGACCACGTGGCGAGTCTGTGCCTGATCGAGTGATTCTGTTGGGCCTGGACATCAAGATGTTCTACGGCGGACCAAAAGAAGCTGTTATGCACGGGATCTATCGCCAGAATATGGGCTACACTCATCTCGTGATTGGCCGCAAGCATGCAGATGCTCCTTACGCCAACGGCGAATCCATCTGGGGCGACTTCGATGCTCAGGAAATCTTCAGCAAGCTTGGCGGCGATCTGAAGATTAAGACGATCAATGTCGGATTCGCAGCTTACTACGAATCTGTTGGTCGAGTCGACCTGATGGAACGTCACAAAGACGAAAAGCCATGGTCTATCAGCGGCAAAGATATCCGCGCGACTCTGCAGAAGGGCGAACTGGTCGACGGCCGCATTATGCGACCGAGCACTTCCAGAATTCTTGGAGATGCGATGAAGTCTGCTTAATGCGGACTCATGGCTGAATCAGCAGGATAATTTGGGCCCGGTGAGTCGAAAATAGCCGACTCTGCGGGCCTTTTTCATTCATAGGCCCGCTGCAAGGCTAAGCTCAGGAATCCGATCGTGTGCGCCTTCAAGACAGTGTTTCAAAAGCAAGGAGTTTTGAGGCAGAAATACCCCGGCCAGCTTTCTGCCCGTAATGCTTTCGTACGATGATCAGTTTTCGCTCGGCAGTGGCGCATTATTTTCATTGAAGAGGGCCACGCATCGAACCGGGGGACGGTGCATGAACAGAGTTGCCGAAGACCAGCCTGCCACAACTTCCCTGACAGTGTATCTGATCAGACGGTTGCCCTGTTTGCGAGGACCAGTTGTTCGTGCTACCTTGGAGTGATTCGGCAATTCATTGAATATTGCGTGGTATGCGATGCGCGGCCACGATTTAGGTAACGAGCTGAACGACATATCCCACAAAGACGTCGCCTCAATTTATGCCGCCTGAAGTATAAGTCATTTCCAGGATTTTCGCAGTGGATCAGCCTGCATCACAACAAAAGTCTGCCAGCCGATCTCGTCACCGACGAGGTCGTTCGCCGAGCCCTCTACGGTGGTTGATGTTACTGATCGCGGCTGCGGGGCTGATTGCTGGTGTCCTGTGGGGAGCAGTTTGGTGGGAAGAACGCCCATTGGCAGAAGTAGAAAAGCAACTTCGGGACAAAGACTATGATCAGGCCCTGGCACTGGTCGACAGATTCCTCAGAAAATTCCCGGAAAACGGGCGTGGTATTGCTCTCAAAGCACGGGCATTGGTGCATCAGGGAAATGCTGCAGAGGCAGTTCGCTTATTTGATCAGGTTGGAGCCGCATCCCCGGATGAGATTCGGGACTGCGCAAAGGCTTTCCTGATCCTTCAAAGATGGCTTCAGGCGCTGCCATTGCTCGAGTATCTGCACACGATGAATCCGAAAGACCCTGACCTGCTCCATGAACTCAGTGCCTGTCGAGCCAAATTGGGACGTTACGACGACGCTATCACGGCTGCTCTGGAATTTTCAAAACTACCCGAATGTGAGGCGAGAGGCTATACCTTGATCGGCCTGCTTGAAACGGAACGAGGGAATCATCGGACAGCATGCGAAGCATGGCAACGAGTGCTCACAATTTCCCCCGGTGGAGAGGGGCTTCAAGTGCCGCCTGAAGAGTTTCTCGCCGAATATGGTGCAGCGTTGCTCAAAGTCGGCAATCCAACCGCTGCACTTGTTCAACTGCAACGCAGCGTCAGCACTAAACCAACTGTCAGGTCGCTCATGCTTTTGGGAAAGGCTTTTTATCAGGAAGGCCGGATTGAAGAAGCAAAACAAACGTGGCAGGAAGTGATTTCTCTGGATAAGACGAACGAAGAATCAAGACAGGGGCTTGCTGAACTGGCCATGAAAAGGTCCGACTTTTCGTCAGCATTGAATTGGCTGATGCCGCTTGCAGAGGCGCCAACAATTTCCAGCACAACCGCGTTTCTGCTGCAACGTGCTTTTTCGCTTTCCGGTGATCAAACGACTTCGCAACAATGGCAAAGCCGTGCAAACGAGATTCGTCGCCGTGAAGAACGGAACAGAACCGTGGACCAGATCCTGATCGATAGCCCGACTTCGCTGTGGGGTCAGGTATTGCAGGCGTATCGGCTGGCAGAACAGGAAAACTGGGATCAGGCCGCTTTGATGATGACGGGGATCCCGGATGAACAATCGCATCCTTTTATCACGAAACTGGCGAACGCAGTTCGCGATCACGGACCGTTGCCGGACCTCACGTCACTCCCGCTGGAAGTATTTCCATAGTCCGGAGCAGGGTATTATTCTCCGTTCGTCGTCAATTGAGCCCGGGTGCCCGCGAGATACCTTGTAGAAGATCGCCTCAATCCGGAAGATCGCCTCAATCGTGGCCGTGCACAGAAAATTGATCACCCCACCCTGGTGACCGAATTTCAAGTTTTTGGGAAACATGACGAAAACAGGTCGTTTGACCAGAACAGTGCCAGATATTTCCGAATACAGAATCTGAAAGGCGTTGTGTCTTTGAGGCAGCGCGCGATAATCATTCTGATGAAAACCTCTCGACTCATCCTGATTGCAGCCGTGCTATTCCTGATAGCCTGGCTACTTGTTCTGCAGAGGGATGAGTTTACTGTAAAGCCCCTGCGTGATCTTGACTCGGTTCGGGAAATCGCGCCCAGCGAGTGGGTTGATCTTGTCACAGCCGGACAAAACACTGCACCCGGGACGGTTTTCATCCCCCAAAAAAACACCGGGGTGGAGTTCCGGTCAGGGGTGCGGCCGGAGTCCCGAGGATTTCTCTCTCCAGAAGTCTGCAGTGAGTGCCATGCAGAGAATTACCGCGGATTTCTCACCACTGCTCATGCCTTTACATCACGGGAACCCGACGACCATTCGATCCTCGGCAGTTTCGCGGAGGAGCGAAGTATGCTGTCGACGAGGAATCCGGACCTCTGGTTTAAGATGTTGGCCGATACAACAGGCTTTTACCAGCAGTTGACAGTGCAAAAGGATCGAATCCACTACACGGAGAAGCGTTCAATCGATCTCGTTATTGGGTCTGGAAATCATGGTCAGGCTTATCTGTCATGGGAAGGTGATCACCTCTACCAGATGCACGTGAGCTATTTGACGGAGTCAGACCAATGGGTCAATAGCCCCGGGATGTATGTGGACGGCACCGCAGACTTTGCAAGGCCGGTTCCAGGGCGTTGCCTTGATTGCCACACGACGTGGTTTTCCGAAGATGCGACCGCAGTTAATCGATTTGATCGCAGCAATTATCTGCTGGGTGTAACCTGTGTCCGTTGCCATGGCCCGGGACACGAACATGTTGCCTACCATCGCGAGCATCCGGACGAAGGAGTCGGCAGGCAGATTGTCAATCCCTCCGGACTATCACGTGATCGGATCAATGAACTGTGTGCTCAGTGTCATTCCGCCGGAGAACCACTCGCCCCCTCGTTCACCTATCGCCCCGGAGAGCCGTTGTCGGAGTATCTGGAATTGGATCTTGCGGCAGATGCCCCGACAAATGAAGATCCCCATAGCGCAAATCAGCTTGCAAGGCTGATGAAGAGCAAGTGTTATATCGCCAGCGAAACAATGACTTGCATCACGTGTCACGATCCGCATCAGGATCAGCGAGGTGACACCTCTGGTTTTTCCAGAACCTGCCAGCAATGCCATCAGCCGGAAACTTGTCGCGAACAGAAAACTTCCGGTTCAGCGATTAATGACCGCTGTGTCGAATGCCATATGCCTTCACGAAGAGACGAGCAGGTCAGTATCGAAATGAAATCGGGAACTCTTATGGCACTGATTCGCGATCATCTGATCGGCAAGTGGCCTGCCACTTCAGACCGTGTCCGTGCGAAGATCGCTGCCGATGCACAAAGTCAGGCCCGCTCTGCTCGAGATACGCAACAGTCACAGAGGGACTCACGATGAATCCAGGCCTGCGACAAATATGCTTCGCAGTCGCGATGCTGAACATCGTGTTGATCGGCTGTGGAAACAAGACAACGCCGCAGGAATCAAACAATCAGCAGGCTGTTGTCAATCGTACTTCGGCCGAACAGGCGGCCCCCATAAACAAGGGCAGCGAAGGAGCCCTCAAAAAACGGGCTGAAATCTATTTCCATTCGATGCTGAGTGAATCGGGAATTGACTTTCGGCATGTCAGTGGGAATTCCGGGGAAAAAGCATTTCCGGCAGCCAATGGAAGCGGGCTGGCTACGTTTGACGCGGACATGGATGGACATGTCGACTTGTATTTTGGAAACGGAACCCGGTTTCCTGTCGACTCGGAACGCGACTCATCCTTCGATGAATTCTATCGCAACCTTGGCGAGTGGCGATTTAGCAAGGCAACGGCGTTGGCCGGGTTTCGGAATCCGAATTACACCACCGGAGTTGAATACGGCGATTTCAATGGCGACGGTTTTCCGGATGTTTACACGACCAGTGTCGGTCGGAATCAATTGTACCTGAATCTTGGTGATGGAACCTTCGTCGACGTGTCTACATCCAGCCGCACAGATGACCCGCGTTGGGCGACGAGTGCTGCATTCACCGACATTGATAACGACGGTCTGCTGGACTTATACGTCTGCAATTACGGAAAATGGACCCTTGAAACCAATCAGTATTGCGGCGATAAGGCTCGTGGTATTCGTATGTTTTGCAGCCCTACGATGGTGCCGTCTGAAGATGACGTCCTCTACAGGAATCATGGAGATGGAACGTTTGAGGACTACTCAGAGGCCAGCGGTATTCGCGTTCGTAACGGGCGAGGGCAGGGCGTCATTGCCCTCGAACTGAATGACGACGCGAGGACAGAACTTTATGTGTCGAACGACATCAACCCGAACTTCTTGTTTCTGGGCGACGGAAAGGGACACTTTACCGAAGTCGGTGAACTCTCAGGGACGGCTTTTAATCATCAGGGTCAGGCCCAAGCTGGTATGGGGCTTGCCGCAGGTGATGTCGATCGAAATGGGCACTTCGATTTGTTCGTCACGAACTACCAGAATGAGCATAATGCACTCTACGAAAATCTCGGTAATGGCATCTTTCTGGAAACAGGGATCACGCGAATACCGGAGGGAAGTCTGCCTTACGTCGGCTGGGGAACCGCACTGGAAGATTTTGATCTGGACGGATGGCTGGATTTGATCGTTACAAACGGTCACACCGATGAAAATCTGGCGGCACTGGGCAAAGAAGGTGCCTATTTGCAGCCGCCAGGATTATGGAAGAACAGGAACGGGCGATTCAGACTCCTTGAGGATGATCGTGGACCCTATTTCGAGGAACTCCACAATGGCCGTGGCTTGGTCGTTGCGGACCTGGACCATGATGGTGATTCCGACGTTGTGATCGGGCACCAGGATGATCACCCGGGATTACTTCGAAACGATAGTGTGGACACTCCATCGGGGAAAATGATCTGGTTAAGACTGGTTGACAGGTCTTGTAATCGCAATGCGATCGGTGCCGTCATAGAGCAACTGCATGTGGATCTTCCCGTCCGGCGAACGATTTCCGGGGGGGGGAGTTATGCCTCAGCCTCTGACCGTCGCGTTGCGATTGCGATTGATAAAGCCGCGGCGGCCGCACTGAGGATCACCTGGCCGGATGGTACGTCGTCTTTGATCGACGGATTGCAGGCCGGGGCAGGTTTTGTTATCGTCAGACCGCCGGATTCCGGCAGCCCTGTGCGTGTTGTCAGGATCAAGGATCCTTGACGGCGGTTATTCCCACGACGGTCTGCCGTCAACGAATTCGTGGTCCGTTCGATCTCTTCCCGAAGACCCTGTCCTGATGTCCCCTGCAGCCTCTCATGGCGGCGCCGGGCAATTGGACCTACGCCAGACCTGGTGCAACTCAGCATGCAAAATCCACCATCGGAAAAACTCTCCACAAATCCTGATGTTGACTCCGCCCCGGTTGTTCGTGCAGCAACGGGGTTCAGCATCTTTCGAGTCATTCGGACAGTAGTGATCCTTGGTGTTGTCGCTGGAGGCAGTTATGGGATCTGGACCTCGTCGCAAACGCCCCCCACGCTCGTTCAATTCACAGGAAGAGTGGTCTATGAGGGAAAGCCTGTGACCACTGGAGGCATCGCGACCCTGCGGCTGGATGATCAGTTGGACAGCGCTACCAGCGCGCTGGACTCCGAGGGTAAGTTTACTCTGGAAACCAACGGAGAGCCCGGTGCCTATGTGGGGCGTCACAAGGTTGTTATCTCAAGCATGACACAAACAATGCCGCCACAACCCCTGATTCCCGGTGTTTATGCGAGCATGGCAACAACTCCCCTCGTGATTGATGTTTCCACCGATCCGAAAAAAAACACACTCGAAATCGTTTTGGAAGGATCACTTCCAGGCGCGGGATCGACACCGCCGAGGGGTAATGCGATTCCCCCGGCCGCAGCAGATGCTAATTCCGATGAGCCCGGAATCGCAGCCCCACAGGTGGACTAGTTATTTGGATTAGTCGGACTTAATCCGTCGGCTGCAGCCACCCAGCATTCTGTCGCTTCATTGCCAACCCCTGCTGTTTGCATGCAGGGAAACTGGCTTTTGCTTGCAGGAAATGCCGATTAGAGAAAAATCCGGCAAGAGTGGCTGAAGGTATACGCTCAACAGTGATGTTTCTTTTTTTCTCAACACCATTGATCTTTCTCTGGGCATATATTAACTTTCCTGAACTTAGGACGCGAGCTCCAAAGCGTGCGTTTTTAGGTCTGTAGCTCTGCTTACCCTTTTTTTGGAGTCATCTATGAAGCGGTCCTGGTTGTCCAGATCTGGTTTCACACTGATCGAGCTCTTGGTTGTGATTGCAATTATTGCAATCCTGATTGCTCTCTTGCTGCCGGCGGTGCAGCAGGCTCGTGAAGCCGCTCGAAGAACGCAGTGTAAAAACAATTTGAAGAACATTGGGTTGGCGATGCACAATTACCACGATGTTCACAATGTGTTCCCTCCAAGCATCGGTTGGGGTCAGCAGACGGGCGATCGTCATGCAGCCTGGTCAGACAAGGTTTTTCTGTTGCCGATGTTGGAGCGAAGCGCTGAGTTTGCGTCATTGAACTACAATGAGCTTCCCTACACTCACTGGGATCGTGGCAGTAATACCCGACTGAGTGGTCGACTTCCTGTCTTTAACTGCCCGTCCGATCAGCCAAATCAGAATGGTCCGGATGGAAATTTCTCCTACGCGATTAGTAACGGGACTATGCGTTGGACTAACCCTGGTGCCTCAGGTCCGTCGAGTGGTTGGGAAGGTCGTCATAACGGGGTTGCATCATATACAGGTTACCCGGGTCACAACGCTCCTGTAGGATTTTCGAACATCACTGATGGCACAAGCAACGTCGCGGCATATTCTGAGTTTGCGAAAGAGCCCTTCATTCCCGAGCCTTATGGCCCGAGGGGCAAGCAGTTGAAGACTTGGGTCGCAGATGCGGGATCCCATACGCAGCTTCGGCAGGCCTGCCTCGCACAGACAGCGTCTGCCGACAACGGTGGTGGCCGTCATTCAATGCGTGGTGCGGGGTGGTCATGGTCATTCATCGGCCAAGCCTCTACATATGCTCACAACATGAATCCGAATGAGAACAGCTGTTTCTCACACCAGGGAGACTGGTTCGGAAGCACGCTTAATGCAGCCTCAAGTTATCACGTTGGTGGCGTTCAGGTTGCCTTGGCGGACGGCTCAGTCCGGTTCGTCAGCGACAATGTTGACAACGAAACCTGGGCTCGACTCGGCAACCGTAACGACGGACAAGTCATCGGCGAGTTCTAGTGGTTGGTGAGGAAAGATGGATTCAAAAGGTCGAACTTGCTGGAAACAGCAGTTCGACCTTTTTTTGTTTTGACTGCCGCGAATTCACGGTCTCTGGACTTCAGAGCTTTGCGGCGCAGAAAAGAGGCTCCTAAAAACGGGATGACCCGATTGATGAAAACACAGTACACAGGACTTATTGCCATTTGCGTCCTGCTTGGTTGCAACTCAGGTCAGGACATGAAGCCAGATAGTACGTCAGCAAAGAAGCCTGTAGCCAATGGGGACAAGTCGAAATCGAAGCCATCACCGCAGGTGATTAAGGAGAAATCTGCTGCTTCTGTTCAACCGCAGTTCGTCAATGTGGCGGCAACAATGGGACTTGAATTTGAGTATTTTGAGGATCGGGTCCCGGGCCGTTTTTTTCTGCCGGAGGTCATGGGAGGTGGCGTTGGCTGGGGAGATTTTGATCGAGACGGCTGGACCGATCTTTATCTCATGAATGGTGCCGTGCTTGATCCGTCAGTGCGAGCGGTTGGAGAGAGCGAGCATCGAAATGTGTTGTTTCGAAACATCCGCGGTGGCCGAATGACAAACGTCGGATTAACGGCAAATGCAGCGGACAGCGGTTATGGACAGGGATGCGCGATTGGCGACTTCGACGCCGATGGTTTTTGTGACGTCTATCTGTGCAACTACGGTCGCAACGCACTACTGTCGAACAACGGAGACGGGACGTTCGAGCACTCCAGCGGCATTGAGGAGGAAAACGACGGGCAATGGAGTTCCAGTGCGGTCTGGGTTGATCTGAACGCAGATGGAAATCTGGATCTCTACTGTGTGAACTACATGGATTGCACTCTGCAAAACAGCAGAGTCTGTCAGTATGGAGAGAGTTCGGGTTATTGCGGACCGGGAAATTACGAGGGTGTTGCAGATGTTGTCCTGCTCAATACAGGCGATGGCCAGTTTCGCGACGCAACCATTGAACTGGGGTTTGGCGACCTTCAGGGAAAAGGGCTGGCGGTCGCGGTCAGTGATTTTGATAAAGACTTCTATCCGGATATCTATGTCGCCAACGATATGGAGGCCAACAACCTCTTTGTTCGTACCGTGAGCAAAGCCCCGGACAACGGTACGGGTTCGATACACTATCGTGACGTGGCGCCGGAGTCCGGGTGCGCTGTGAGCGGAGAAGGTCTCAACGAGGCCAGCATGGGGATCGCCTGTGCGGACTTTGATGGCGATGGGTTAGTCGATCTCTATTTGACACACTATTACCAGATGAAAAACACGCTCTACCGTAACCTTGGGGGGGGGCAGTTCGAAGATGACAGTTTTCGAACTGGCGTTGCAGTGACCAGTTTTCCGTTTCTTGGATTTGGTGTAGTCTCATTGGACGTTAATCAGGATCGATATCCTGATTTATTTGTTGCCAACGGCCATGTACTTGGCCCAACGATTGACCCAAATGCAATGACTCCACAGTTACTGCTGAACGACGGTCGGGGCAATTTTATGGATCATTCGAAGACAGCTGGCGCATATTTTGAAGATGTTTGGCTGGGACGTGGAGCCGCGGGGGCTGATTTTGATAATGATGGAGATCTTGATATCTGCGTTTCCCATATTGACCGACCCGTTGCTTTGCTGCGGAACGACACCACCACAGGAAAGAACTTTATTACGGTACAACTCGCCTGTCGGAATCGCACGCCGTGCCACTGTGCGAGGGTGACAATGACAGATGGAGACCATCACGTAATGCAGGTCTTTGGAGCGGGCGGAAGCTACCTGTCGTCGTCCGATGATCGTCTGCACTTCGCAGTCCAGGACAGCTCTTCAGTAGTCAGACTGCTTGTGGAATGGCCCTCGGGACAATCTGAACTCTATGACGCACTGCCGGTCAACCGCGGCTGGCAAATCACAGAACGCCGCTCGCCATCTGAGAGCGTAAAATGAGCGACGATCTGAGGATTACTTTGAAATCAACGGACCATCCACCACGTCCTCGACGGCTCCTCGCCGGCATTGCATTGCTTGTCTTAACGGGACTCTTTGTTTGGTTGGGCGTTTCCTATTATAACGCAAGCCAATCGCTGCAACGTGGAAAACGTTTTCTTCGGCAAATGCGCAATGTCGAAGCGGAAGCCGAGTTTCAGCGGTTTATTCGATGGCATCATTCTCACGCGGAAGCTCGCCTTTTGCTGGCTGAGGCTATTGTGAAAGGGGATCGTCGGCAACCTCAGGACGCTGCGGAGATTGCCATGGACCTGCTTCAGGGAATCCCTGACTCTTCACCGCTCGCGGCCGAGGCGAGGATGCGACAGGGCCGACTTGCGTTGTTCATTCTGCAAAGGCCGGCCATTGCAGAAGAACTGTTACTGAAGTCTGTCCGCTTGAATGCTCAACTGCTCGACTCCCACTTTCTGCTGTGGAAACTGTTCGATTTAACGGAACGCTTTCAGCATGCTGAGGAACATTTTTGGAACGTCTACCGATTGACTGAGGAATCTGCGAAAGCTGAACGCCTCCGTGAATGGTACACGAGCCAATTCAGCCCAGGAGCCGCAACGGCTGAACTGGACAGAAGAATGGGGTTTCTTCAGGCGGGCGAAATGGCAAATGATTTCGCCTCCCGAAACCGACTTTCCGCATTCATGAAAAATGAAAGCGATTCGGCTGTCGTCGTAGCGGCAAATGCAAGGGCGTTGCTGGATAGCCGAGAACGCGACGCGGCTGTTGAACTTCTGCTGGGGGTTAAGAACATCGAATCGGCGGTTCAGAATCATTTTTTTCTGTTTACATTGATCGAAGCAATGATTGAGCTGGGGAGACTGGAAGAGGCGAAATCGTTTTTTGCAAAATGGAGGACATCCAGGGATGAACACATTTTCTGGCGAACTGCCGGGCGGATTGCGGAGATCGCTGAAAGGAACGACAAAGCCGCTGTCGAAGCCTATGACCAAGCCCTCAAAATATGGCCCGGTCCGGCAGAGTGGACCTTGATGCACCGCCGTGCTCAATGTTTAGCTCGTCTGGGTGATCGGGAAGAAGCGGAAAAGGGCCGTCAGGAATCCAAACGCATCGAGCAGTTAATGGAAACTGAAATTCATAACAAGCTGCGGCTCGCTCTGGTTGATCTTAAGGATCCGGGCACCCTGAAGTTGATGGTTGAATTCTACCGTAGTCTGAATCGGGCTCGAGAATCAACCTGTTGGCAAACCGAACTTGAACGATTGTTGTCTGCACGTTGAAAGTTATACTGCGGTACCGAGCTTTTCCATCCTGTCCCATTGCTCTGATTAAGAACAATAGCATTGTGTTTAGGAGCGAGGCCATAAGGGGCGGTTTGCTGAGACTCGCATTCAGTTGTTCGTGACGTGTTAACTGATTTTTTTGACAAAGTCTGAATGGGATGCTTGATATGAAATCATCTTTCGTTGGATTAGCAGTTCTGTGTCTTTGCTTTTCCGCTGGATGTGGCGGGGCAGTTGATGAAATCCCACCAGGAGGGGGAGGCCCGTCCCCACAATCACCGGAGGAAATTAAGAAGCAAATGGACGAGAGCATGAAGAAGAGTGGCGGGAAGTACAAAGGGTCCTTGCCTGGTGAAACAAAGTAAAGGGCTCAGTATCATTCGGAATAGAAGTCCCGATCGAGTCCCTGCTCAACATGGCGTTGATCCGCTGGCGTAAGTTCGAGGGCTGGAGTTTTCCAGAAACTTCAGCCCTTCTGACGCGTTTATGACGATCCTGATGTAGAGATCGCCTGGACACAGAATCGCCGCAAACGGTTATCAGTTCGCCTTGATCAACTGCAATCGCATCAAGGTTCTGAACACGCGGACGACGTCCGAGAGCGCGACCGTGCCCAACAACTGTTTCTCGTCCTGTACGACGACGACATCGCGTTCCGTTTCGATCAGACGGCTGAGCGCTTCAGGGAGCCGAGAGGTCGGTGAAACCGTGATCAGCCGGCTCTTTGCGATGCTCGTAACTGGCTCCGACAGAGTCGCTTCCTGACCACTGGCCAGAAGATCAACCATCGCCGGCAAAGCACACTTATGGTCCAGCAATGAAGCACGAACAGGGGGCTGCAGAGCGACCAGAATATCATTCTGGCTGACGACTCCCGTAATCTGATTGTTTTCGTCCAGCACCACCAGAAATCGAACGCGATTATCACGCATCATTGTGATCGCAGTGGCCACCGGTTCTCGACTGGCAATCGCAACCGGAGCACTCATCACATCTCGAACTGTTTGAGCACCCCGGCAGAAGATTTCATCGAGCGATAAGTCGCTGTCCAGATCCACCAGGCGGAGTCGCTTCAGAGGCTGCAATTGCTGAAAGACGCTGTAGTAGAGCAGCATCGCCCGAGCAAAACTGCCGGGAGTGATCATGCCTTTAAGTTGATGCGGATCGTCATAAATCAGGATCTGCTCGCAATCCTGCTGAACCAGAATCTCCAGAGCATCCAGCAGGGTAGCGGATGGGCTGAGGCTGGGTGATTGACGCGAGATGAGATTGCAGACGTTGGTGGTCAGAATGCTGCGGTCGCGATCATTTTCTTTGAGAGTGTTCAAGTAGCGAGGCAGGCAGAGAAGAATCGTGGAGTGTTTCAGCAGTCCGATCAGATCGCCTTTCGCGGAATCGATCACCGCCACGGAATTCAATTTGGATGGATCTTTTCGGCCGACCACATCACCCAGAGTAAGCTCGGAACTGACCACGGGAACCGGAGTCGTCATCAGTTCGGTGACAGATTTCAGCCGGGCAAAGAAGCCAAATTCATTGCGAGCCAGCTGATTGAAGAGATCAACAACGCTTTGAACCATGCGCGCACCAATCCTCGTGGAAAATGGGGAATTCTGCTCAAGTTATCGTGATCCTCTGCCGGGACTTGCAGATGTTTGCTGTCAATTCGGTCCGATCAGGGTAAAATCCCGCAGCTCGCTCCATCAAGAACCTTGGCGCGTACGTAATTCCGGGGTACCAGTTTTCCCCTGATACGGTGCTGGTTTTTCTATTCAATGTCTTTTTCGGAACCCAGTGAAATGCGATTTCCAACGACTCTTTCCGGACTTGCCCTGGCCGCGTTTTTCGCTGCGGGATGTGATGAGGGCAGTTACCAGGACTACAGCAAGGCTCCTTTGAGCGAAGGTCACGATCACGGACATGACCATGGTCATGATCACGGGCACGATCATGGCGGTCATGCCGGAAAGTACGGCGGGCATGTGCTTGAACTGGATGATACTCACGGTCACCATGCCGAGATGCTGTTTGACAACGCAACTCGCGACATCACACTTTACTTCTATGGCAGCGAAATCGGCGTCGGTAAGCCGGCGACAGGTCTGGCGTTCGAAATCGAAAAGGATGGAGCCGAAGTCATTCTGGAAGCCAAGGCCTCCCCGCTCGAAGGCGAAACCGAAGCCACAGCGTCACGATTCGTGGTTGCAGGCAGCCAGCTCCCTGAAGCGATCAAATCCGAAGAGCAACTGGACGGACATTTTCACGTCACGATTGACGGAAAAGAACTCGTCGGCGAATTCCATGCTCATAGCCATGATGAGCATGCTCATGGTGAGGGCGAAGCCAAGGCGGAACAGAAGGACAATGATCACAAGCCGGCCGAAGAAAAGTCAGAGGCCCCTGCCGCGGATGCTCCGAAGGCCGAAGCGGCTCCCGCTGCAGACGCCCCGGCCGTAGAGGCACCTAAACCAGCTGCCGATGCTCCAAAGGCTGAGTAGTGCAACTTCAACACTTGACCTGCAAGTAGGATGGGCATTCTTGCCCGTCGAAACTCAGTCGGACAAGAATGTCCAACCTACATATCAGGTTTTGATAAAGCACTCGTGTTGACTGCACGAATGCTGAGGAGGCGTTGCTGTTCGTGTTGATCACGAACAGGGCTGTCTTTCCCACGATGCGATAAGTTTGCTTCTCCAAATCGGGCATTGACCTATGAAACCGGATGCTCGCTTCGGGCTGACAACTCTGACCTGCGTCGTCATTGCCAGCATGATTGGGTCCGGTGTGTTTACGACCTCCGGATTCTCCATCGCGGCCCTCGGTTCTGCGGAACGGGTTTTGGTTGCCTGGTGTATTGGCGGTGTCGTCGCAATCTGCGGAGCGATCGCGTACGGAGAACTGGCCCGTCGGCTGCCAGTCTCGGGAGGCGAATACCTTTATCTCAGTCGGCAGTTGCATCCGTTCGCAGGCTTTCTGGCAGGCTGGATTTCGCTGACCGCGGGGTTCAGCGGGGCCATCGCCATGGCCGCGATTACATTTGAAGCCTATGCGGTCCCGGAATCCATTCGCCCTGCATGGTTTTTACCGAACAGCGTTGCCGTCGCTTCCATTCTGATCTTCGGATTCGGGCACGCGTTTCTGGTCAGACTTTTTGCCGCCATCCAAAACGCCGTCGTGGGAATCAAGCTCATCGCACTGACCACGTTTCTGATCGCAGCCGCCACTCAGATTTCGTCGCGACAATGGTATTGGGCACCGCTCGAAGACAACCTGCCACCCGCATGGTCGATGGCGACGTTCACAGCCATGGCCGGATCGGTCATGTGGATTTCTCTCAGCTACGCCGGGTTCAATGCCGCCGTGTATATCGCGTCCGAAGTAAAAGATCCCGAAGTCACGGTCCCGCGTTCATTATGGCTCGGAACAATTCTTGTCACGGTTCTGTATATTTCTCTCAATGCCGTTTTTGTTTCCGCCGTTCCCGCGTCCGAGCTGGCAGGGAAGCCCGAGATTGCTGCGATCGCGGCCAAGGCTGTTGGTGGTAATTCGATGGAACTACTGATCCGCTGTGCGATCGGACTCGGAACTCTGTCGTCGGTGGCGGGAATGATTATGACCGGTCCGCGAGTCTTCTCGCGAATGGCCGATGATGGCGTGTTCCCGGCCATGTTTCGAACCGGACCGAACTCGATCAGTCGAACCGTTCTGCTGCAGACAGTCATCGCAGCCAGTCTGGTGATGGTGAGTAATCTGTCGGAGCTTCTGGGATATCTCAGCACAACCCTGGCACTCTCATCGGCGGTGGCAGTCTTTACTCTGCTGTTGCCTGCAAAGCGCTCCGCCGCCGAGTCGGATCGACCGATGTCGACTGCAGTCAGACTTTGTGCGATCACTTATGTCGCATCGACGATTGTGATCGCCGGACTGATGGCAAAGAATGAGCCAGCCGATCTGAAGGCCACGGGAATAACACTGCTGCTGGGTGGAATCTTGTGGCTTTTCAGTCGCGGACGATTTCTGCCGGAAAACAAAGGGTGAGAGATTCTTTCTGACTTCTATGAGCCCCGGATTGGCGGGCTCATTTGACTCGGAGATCATCATCCGTTGTGATGCCTGCTCACTTGGGCTGACAAAGAGCCCGCTCTTTCCCCACCTCTTGCTTCCACGCCCGTTCGACCTTTACGGAGCAAAACAATGAATTCTCGTCGCCAGTTTCTTTCGACATCAGCCGCAGCGGCTGTTGCCGTCGCACTTAACAAAACAGTCAACGCATCCGCCAACGAAGCGGCGGCGGATATCCCGATCGTGGATACTCATCAGCATCTTTGGGATTTGTCTCAGGTTCAGCCCCCATGGCTTTCTGGAGCACCAAAGATTCTGAGCCAGACTTATGGTCTCGCCGAATACGCCAAAGCGACAGAAGGTCTGAATGTCGTGCAGGCTGTTTACATGGAAGTGGACGTCGCTCCTGAAGATCAGGTCAAAGAAGCCGACACACTGTTGGAGATCTGTCGCAGCAAGAAAGGTCCCACAGTCGCCGCAGTGATTTCAGGACGACCAGGACAGGAATCGTTTGCTCCTTACATTCGACGATATGCCAAAGACAAAGAGATCAAAGGTGTGCGCCAAGTGTTGCATGCGGAAACTGCTGAAAAGGCCATGTGCCTGAAGCCGCAGTTCGTGGCATCAATCAAACTATTGGGCGAACTGGGGCTCAGCTTCGACTTGTGCATGCGAGCAGGCGAACTCTCTGACGGCCTCGCTCTCGCGAAGCAATGTCCCGGAACACGTTTCATTGTGGACCATTGCGGCAACGCGGATCCGTCAGTCTTCCTGAAGAATGCCGCAGGCGATAAGCCAGCTCACGATCCACAAAAATGGCGCGACGATATCAAGGCTCTGGCCGATCAGGAGAACGTGATTTGCAAGATCAGCGGCATTATTGCCCGTGCTCCCAAGGGAGTTGCATTCGTTGAATCACTCGCGCCGATTGTCAACCACTGCCTCGATAGCTTCGGTCCTGATCGAGTCATCTTTGGCGGTGACTGGCCTGTGTGTCTGCTTGGCGGAAGCTACAAAGACTGGGTGACCACCCTGCGACAAATTATTTCCAGCCGCCCGATTGCAGATCAGAAGAAACTACTGTACCAGAACGCCCGCAAGTTTTATGGGCTTTCATAGAACCCGACACTGAATCACCAGAGAGAGTCCAGCACTGCAAAGCGCCCAAACGGCGAAGGCAATGATCCATTGCCTTCGCCGCTGACGTTTAAACACTTCCGTTGGTGCCGATTCCATCTGTGAATGAATGTCATCCGCGTCCTTCTTATCTGGAGAATCGTAGACACCGTCGCTGCCAGGTGTGGATACCCGATAGTGACCGCCCGGCATCACTTCGACACGATAGGAATTGCCCCAGATATCCTTTCGAGTAGCAATTGGCTGTAAGGCTTCAACAGGATTTGCCGCAATCTCCGCAGCGATGCGTCTGGTCTCATGCCATGTCTGGATTCTCCTCGCTTCTTCTCGGCCAATGTCGAAATGCGGAAGAAGATTAAGGAAGATCGGAACAGGAAGAGTGACCAACGCACTTAGAAGCAGGCGGACCACGGCTTTGAACCAGTCGAACGCGTCCCACCCGGAAAACAGCTTAAGTGGACCCACAAACGCACCTTTGATCGCACTGCTATTGCCGCATGCTTTGCAAACAGCGACTCATCGCTGGTTACAAAATCGACATCTATTCAATCCTGTTTGTTTCACCCGTTGCGATGATCTTAGAGTGAAACTGCGACAACGGGAAATATTCGCTCGTCAGTGAACCCGCGGGGCTGTCAACTTCAAACATGACGTAGCTGCCGGATCGGAAGACAGGCCGCTGGTTATACGGAAAGAATAACTTCGACTTGCCGGCTTCCAACGCGGCAGGCAAAAGCATATTCGGGGGCACGTCGTCTTCCCAGCCGTCTTCCCTCAGATTCGCCACGACATACCGAACATGGCAGCGTTCAGTTTCCTGCAGCATCTCAACACGTCGGCGAGGAAAACAGCGGGCCAGCACGTCGAGGTACACAAATCGCGTGGGCGGATTATATTTCAGTCGTGGATAGAGATGAATCAGGTTTCCGTTGTAGGCCAGTAACTCGCGATCAGGAATACTCATTTCGCGAAGGTGATCGATTAACGGTTCGAGTTCCGTCCAACACGGGAACGGACTCTGCGAAATCGAATCCTTGACATCGGTCGGTAATGAACCGTAAACGCAAGCAGAGAAACACGGTTGGAGATATGTCACGCGACTCTTAATGCTGCCCCCTGAACTCACGATCGACATGAGCACAATCACACAGGCAAGGCCTGAAGCCAAACTAAACGGGAATCTCGCGGCAGCCTCTGATCTCACTTGAGAAGCGACGGCGATTTGTAGTCCACGAAATAGCTCTGTCACCAAACGAATACAGATGGTGATCGCCAGGATTATTCCGGGCACATGGACGTAATCAAAGAGTTGTTGCAATAACACCGCCTGCAGTAACCATCCAAGATAACAGGCACACAGCAGTGATCGACGGTTTCTGATACTGATCACGATCGCGGGCAGATGGAACATCACCCAGGGCCAGAATCGTGACGCATGAGCCTGAAAACGTTCCAGATTCCAGCGACTTCGCCCGGCCTGATAATAGTCACCATTCCAGGAAGTCATCATTTCCACGAAGTACGTCCAGCAACCGGCATGGACCATCCAAAGTATTCCAAGCAATCCCACGACTGCGCCGGCCGCAATGACGTACCCAGAATGCTTCAGCCACGATTGGGTTGAAGCGAACTGACTCCGCGAAGCCAGCATCACTGCCACAGCAGGGATCGCCACGAATGGCTTGATCCAGAATGCGACGGCCCACAAGCCACCCTCAAGAAGCGCCTGCAGCAGAAAATTTCGCCCATGGTGATCGCCTGGAACGAATGCTGGCTGTGATGTCGCATTCCCGAACTGAACACAACACATCTTTCGCGTGGCCACGGCCAACAGACATGACAGCAACATCCACGTGTCGCGCTGACAGTGGCACCATTCTGAGGTGCCCATGTAGAACACCAATAACAACGACGCCAGTACAGCCATCGAAGCGTCCTGCAGTCGTCGCGAGCCTGTTCCACTAGCAACAGCGCGACAGAGTATTCCCGTGATGCCAATCACGATGACAAGATCGAAGACTCTCAGCACCTGATCCGACTCGCCGAAGAGGCTGCGGACGATGGCATGGATCCAGACGACCCCAGGAAGGTTGGGCTCGATGATGTCGCGGTAGAGCACTCCGCCATGAATCAGACAGTGAGCCTGCAGATCGTACAAGACAGCATCCGGCGTCAACGGCATCTGCAGAAACACGGGCACCTGCAGCATCAGCAACAGCGCGGGGATTGCCCAGAAGATGATGGCCCTGCGGGACATGCGAGAATCGACTAGCTGATGATCAAGAACAAAGGGAACACGCTGAATTGCCGCTCTTCTGAGCGTACTTCATGGTTCCACGGTCGCTCCGAAATTGCAGCTACACGTTGCAAAACGTAAACATTTCCTCGGTTTCCGGGCTATGGAATCAGCGGCCCACGATACTGGCAATGTCGTGTCATGTCAGCTCTGATGGTTATACCGGTTATTCAGACCAATTTACCGCAGGATACGGAGAGTCCAAGGTCGTTCTATTCCGGCGGGAACTGCCGATCAAGCTGCAGGAATATGCTGTTCCAGAGTCGCACTCAGCAGTCTCTGAGCAGGTACACTCTATCGGTAAAATGAATCTCTCCAACGGAAGGATTTTCTCTCCTCGAAATTCACGACCAACGTTTTTTTGGACGATCCCCAAGGGTAGGGACTAGAGCACTCGAAGTCGTTTGAGAGTACCGACGTGCAAGAGATTACACCATTTCTGCCGGGAGATACGGTCGCATATTTGCGGCTGGCGGATGAGGAACGGAAGTTTCCTTTTCGTCCGATTAGTCCCGGTCTGTTCCTGATTGGCCAAGGCCCCGGCTGCGATCTTCGACTCGGCCTGGAAGAGATGCCGCCGATTCATTCGGCGATACAAATGTCTGATTCAGGCGCGGAGCTCACAAAGATAGCCGAGTCCCCTGAACTGCTCGTCAACGGCGAACCCGTCGATCATCTGTTCCTCGAACATGGTGACCTGATCGAGGTTGGTGATGTGCGTCTGGCATTTTTTCTCTGCAATCACTCAGCCGCTAACGCTGCAGAACGCCCCATCGAGCACAGTAAGTTGTCAGCTCGACAACTGATCGACGGTCTTGAGTTTGAGTTGGATCTGCTGGATGCTGATAGTAACCGGACTGATCGAATTAGTGAACTACTGAAAGCCGCTCAGCAAGCTGTTGATGCGTGCCAGTTCGCTCAAACGATTCGTTTCGCCGACTACGCCGCAACGAAAGCCGTTCCGGAAGCCGCTCCGCCGTCAGATTCTTACATGCAGGTTCTGAATCGCCTGTCATCTCAGGAAACGCGGCTCGATGAAATCTGCAATGTGCTTGAGCAGGTTGTGCATCAGCAGCAGATGATCGCCACTGCATTGCAGTGCGTCGTTGAACGCCTCGACGATATGCGTTCCGGAGCACAGCCCGGTTCGATGCGAGCGAGTGCTTAGCGCGCTGACAGCCATGTTTGGCTGATTGTCCACCGGACTGAGTGAAGCGAGTTCCAGCATCGCCCCCTGGACGACGAAAACAGCATTTTTCGGAGTACGTTCAGCAGAGCATTCATCACTGAACAGTGGTTGTTTGTTTCGGGCAGACCTCCAAACTATTCTGCACAGTGTAATCTCCGGGAAACGTAATCTCCGGGAAAC
>CAIXQV010000177.1 GCA_903921605.1 uncultured Planctomycetaceae bacterium
ATCCTGACTACAATCTGTCGCAGATCTGCCTCCCAGCCTGTTGTTCCCGCTGCTCATAACCATTAAGGCCGGAGACTTGTGACAACGAACAGCAATAAACGATTCATCCGGAACATCGTGCCTGTTGCCAGAAATCAACATCGCTGAAGACTGATTGCAAAAGGCATCATTGAAGTCCTGCAGTGACTGCAAGTAAGCAGCCGCGAATCGATTTGCTGCGGCAATTTCTCATGAACATCGGCGAAAAACCAGAAGAACGGAACCATCAGAAGATCGCGCAGGTTCTGCTTCGTTTTGCGTCGCCAAAGCCCCGTACTGGGGTTGAAAGCCGCCGTCAGAGAAGACTCAGCGCCTGCAGCGCTGCAGCGCGGTCAGGATAGGCGACCCACGAAAAGTCGATCTTTGGATTCTCCAGCAGCATCAGCGTCTTCAACATATCTTTCATGTTGTCGGACATGTGACAAAGAGCCGCATTACCGTTGTTGGCTCGAGCTTTCTTGGCCAGTCGAATCAGGATTCCGACAAAGGTCGAACCGAAGTATTGCATCGCGGAAAAGTCAACAAGCAGGTGACGGATTCCCGGTTCACTCAATTGCCGAAAAGCCTCGTTGTAGCCGTTTCGAATATCGTTGTCGCGAAATTCCATGAAGGACCCCGTCGCGGTTACGATCAGGACCTCGCCACACTGTTCAAAACCAAAAATCTGCTTATCCTGACTCATCTGCCACTCTCGAATCTGGAAGACAGCCTGTTCACTATTCCGGCCGTTAATTGTTCCGGTGCAGGCCGAAGGGCTGGTCCATGCCGAGCATCTGCGCCATTCGAGCCGAACCGTAGCGGCGATGCCACCCAAGAACAAGAGTCCAGCGGCCCGATTTCATGGCTCTGCGTAACAGGATTCCCCGGTTCCGATGTCTTTGCCGATCATACCGAGCTACTCTGTGTCTTCAGAGAAAGCCAGGAGGCTTTACGGTATACTGCAGGAAAACGCCCTGAAAACTGATTCCCCCGGAATTTTGCTCGAATCCCTGTGATCCAGCCTATGTCTGCATCTACTGCCCAAGCCGCGTCTCCGGAGTCGAAATCTCCGATCATTAATATCTCCTGCTACAAGTTTGTCGCGTTGGACAACCTTGAAGATCGGAAGTCCGCCATTCGTCGGCGAGCATGCGAATTGAATTTGAAGGGCACCGTGCTGCTCAGTCACGAAGGGATCAACCTTTTCGTCGCCGGTCCGCCGGAAGCCATTCATCTGTTCGTCGATTTCCTCAGATCTGATCCCGCCTTCGCTGACCTTCAGCCCAAGGAAAGCGCAAACGAGTATCAGCCGTTCAATCGCATGCTGGTGAAGATCAAAAAGGAAATCATCGCCTTCGGAATCGACGGCGTTGTTCCAGCTCAGAAAACATCGCCCAAACTTTCGGCGAAAGAACTCAAGCGGTGGCTCGACGAAGGTCGCAAAGTTCATTTGCTGGATACTCGGAATGACTACGAGTATGACCTTGGCACTTTCGATAACGCGATCAAAATGGGGCTCGATCATTTTCGCGAGTTCCCCGATGGCGTCGCGCGGTTGTCGGAAGAACTGAAGAATGAACCTGTCGTGATGTTCTGCACCGGAGGCATTCGCTGCGAAAAGGCCGGGCCGTATATGGAGATGGCCGGCTTCAGTCAGGTCTATCAGCTCGATGGCGGTATCCTGAAATACTTCGAAGAAGTCGGCGGCGATCATTATCACGGCGAATGCTTCGTGTTTGATCAACGCGTTGCAGTCGATCCTTCACTTCAGGAAACTCCTACGACTCAGTGTTATATCTGTCAGGCCGTGGTCACCGCTGAAGAACAACAACTGCCGCAGTACGTTCCGGGGAAATCCTGCCCGGCCTGCTTTTGCGAAGAATCTCAGTCCATGGCGGAGCTCATCGAATCGCGCCATGCAGAAATCCAACGTATCACGACTCCGCTGCCAGGCAGCGAACCGTATCTCAATCGTCGGCCGCTCAACGTTCCGCAGCGTTGTGCGAACATGACGATGATTGAGTTCCTGGTTGATCTCCATCCACAAGTGGGACGCGATGAATGGCTGCGACGGATCGCCGATTCAACAATCGTCCCAACGGAACCTGTGCGCCGCCGCCGCCGTCCGAAATGGGTGCCGGAACCACTGCCGCTGTCTCCCGAACGAATTGTCAGGGAAGGGGAACGCTTTGATCAGCTTGCACCCATGTCTGTTGAACCCGAAGTGGCGGCCGATATTTGTGTGCTCCACGAAGATGACGAATTCATCATCCTGTCAAAACCAGCACCGTTGCCGGTTCATGCGTGCGGACGATTTAACCGCAACACGCTCCGCAATATCCTGAATCTGGTCTGGTTCCCCTGCCGACCTCATATTGTCCATCGACTCGACGCCAATACTTCCGGCATCATGGTGCTCTGCAAACGCAAACGAGTCGCCTCGATCGTGCAAAAGCAGTTTGAGAATCGACTGGTTGGGAAAACCTATCTGGCGAAAGTTCACGGGCATCCGGCCGCAGACAAACTGTCGTGTGAGGCATCGCTCGCTCGCGAAGCGGCAGAAGGCGGTATTTACCTGATCGATCCCGACGGCCACGAAGCCAGCACGGCCTTCGAGGTTCTGCAACGTTTCGAAGACGGCACCTCTCTTGTCCGAGCCTTCCCGCGCACCGGTCGCACAAATCAGATCCGCGCGCACTTGTGGCATCTGGGATTCCCGATCGTTGGCGACCCGGCTTATCTGCAAGGCGGACAGCTCGGTTCAAGTCACACGCTGCTTCCGTCTGAACCGCCGATGTGTCTGCATTCGGAATCGATCGTCTTCCAGGACGCCGATCGCAAGGAACAAAAATTCGAAGCACCTGCTCCCGAGTGGGGGACTACAGAGCGTTCTGATTTGGCGTGATTTGTACGTCGGACATTCTTGTCCGACGTCATTTACACGGTATTCCTCGCACTGGTGAGTGTTTTCATGCAAGATTGAGTATTGATCCGAAGCAACTCCGCCAAGCGCAAGACAGCGGATTTCGGAATCTCTCCTGCCTGAAAATACCATCTCTGTTAGTATACCCGCGGAAATCGCCTTAAGAATACTTCACCGATTGCAGGGACGCATTCCGGAAATGGCCACGCTGACTCGCAAGCTGACACGGATCGCGTTTGTCTGCATGACTCCCGAAGTCGACAGCCACGAACATCGCGGTGTTGAACTTCCCTCGTATGGCATTCATCGAATTCTCGCCGCTGTCGTAGCCGACCCGGAATTGGCAGACGCGGAATCTCGCCTGTTCGATCTTGAACGAGACGATGCCGATGCTTATGTCGACGCACTCACGGCGTTCGAACCACAACTCATCGGTGTTTCGCTGTTCGTCTGGTCTGCGAAATGCCTGATCGAAGTTGCTCGCCGGATGAAGAAGCGGTTTCCGGATTGCACGATTATCTTCGGTGGTCCGTCAGCACGACCTGCTGTTCTGGATTTGGCTCCTTATCGAAAAGCGATTGATTACGTCGACGCGGTTGTAACCCGTGATGGAGAACAAGCCATCTGCGATATCGCCCGAGCCATCCAGAATGCTTCGGCCACGGTTGATCATCACACGACATTGTCGAGCGTTGTGGGTCTTGAATTGCCAACTCCTCTCGGCTGGAAAAACACCGGCCTGCGTCCAAAGTTGCAGAATCTGGATGTGATCGCATCGCCCTATCAAATGGGCTTAATGCACTACGGCGCCGTCGGCTACCTGGAATCATTTCGCGGCTGTCCGATGAACTGCACCTTCTGCGAATGGGGAGCCCCGGATATTGCTCAGGGAGCTTTCTCCGAAGACTATCTCACGCGCGAACTTGAAGCCCTGGCTGCCCATGACGCGCCGGCGGTCTTCAACGTGGATGCTGGTTTGAATCTGAACGCTCAGGCCTTTCGCAATCTGGTGGCAGCCGAAAAGAAGGTTGGCTTCCTGAAAAAGTCCGGCCTGTGGTGCGAGATCTATCCGTCAAAAATCACCGACGATCATCTCGAATTCCTCTCTCAATGTGGCCCATCGTATCTTGGCGTTGGACTCCAGTCCTTCAATCCTGAACTGCTGAAACGAATGCAGCGGCCTTATGGGCGTGAGCGATTCGGCCCCGCGATCGAACAACTTTCAAAAGTTGCCTACAACATCGAAGTTCAGATCATTTTCGGACTACCATCCGACACATGGGACGGCTTTCTGGAGACACTCAATTACGCACTCAGCTTGCCGGTGACAGTGCGAGTCTACCACTGCCTGGTTCTGCCGGACGCGTTGCTGACTCGAGGAAAAGCCGAATGGCAGATGCAGTTCGATCCTTATACGCTGTCAATGAAATCCTGCGTCGGCTGGAGCGAAACCGATCTGCTCGACATGCGCGATATGCTCAGTCGAGAAACAATCCGTTGTGGTGGCAGCTCCGGACAATTCTGGTGGTCGTTTCCACCGCCGCTGAAACGACTGGCGATCCCTAACGTCTCGTCGCGTGGATTTGTTCCGGCGCGCATCGACGGGAGCCTTCGCAGTGCCTGATGCTTCTCCGCTCTCTGCGGCTTCACTGGGCACCAGAAACACTCCGCATGCGACGCGAGCCAGCAAACGCTCCGGTCGGCGTGTTGCTCTGATCGCGATGTATCCCATTCCGGATCCCGCGATGCCGGAGCTGATCTCCAATCATGGCCTGCGCATGATTGAAGCGACGCTTCGAGCCGCCAGCATCGAAGGGCTCGACCTGCATGTGTACGACCTGCATGACGCCTCCGCCGACGCGCTGAGTGAGGAACTGGCGCAGCTTGATCCGGATGTGATCGGCTTCTCCAGCTATCTCTGGTCGTTTCCTTTGTTTGCGGAGGTCGCTGTTCAACTGCATCGCGACGATCCATCACGACTGATCGTCTTCGGAGGTCCCTCGGCTCGTCCCAGTATGCTGGATCAGCTGCCATTCCGAAAAGCACGTGATGCCGTTGACGTGCTTGTGGTCAATGAAGGTGAGCTCACCTTTCTGGAGATCGTGCAGGCCACCAATCGCAACGCGGACGCGCTCAGTAAAATTCACGGTATCGCCCAGTGGCTTGACGATCGATGGCACGAAACGCCCACTCGTCCGCTGGCAGATCTGAATTTGCTGCCATCACCGTATGTGATGGGCCTGGTTCCTCATGGAGGTCTCGGCGTTCTGCAAACTTATCGCGGCTGTCCTTACACGTGTTCCTTCTGCGAATGGGGCACGATGGAATCACCGAAGCGAGTTCGCACGGCCGAACATCTGGCCGAAGAATTTGAGGCCATGGCGCTTGCTCAGGTCACAGGGGCGCTGCTGGTCGATGCGGGACTTAATCTCAACGGTCGCGCATTCGATCAGCTCGAGATCGCGGCCGAAC
>CAIXQV010000178.1 GCA_903921605.1 uncultured Planctomycetaceae bacterium
GGCGGCACGCTGTTCATCGACGAAATTGGTGAATTGCCGGGAGCTCTGCAGCCTAAGCTCCTGCGTGCTTTGGAAGACGGATCGATTCGTCGAGTCGGTTCGCATCGCGAACGCAGGGTCGATGTGCGACTGATCGCAGCAACGAACCGAACGCTTGTCGATGAAGTTGCGGCCGGGCGATTTCGCGAAGATCTTTATTATCGAATCAACGTCATGTCTCTGGAACTTCCGCCTCTGAGAAAGCGTGAAGGAGACGTTCCGCTGTTGATCAAGTCCATGCTGCAGAAAGACTGGACGATTACGGATGAAGCAGCCCGAGCGATGGAAGTCTACCGCTGGCCTGGAAACGTGCGACAACTCAAGAATGCGATCGAGCGTGCTCAGATTCTGGCCAACGACCATGTGATTACGATCGATGATCTGCCCTCTGAGATCTACGACTCCCATGAACATGTTGGGGCCGGAGGAATGCCACCAGGAAACGGGATCCCATCGAATGGAGGGGAACGTTCGAATCACGTGCCGCTGCCCGGTTCGCCACGTCTGGAAGATCTGGAGAAGGCTCATATTGTCGAGATCCTGCGACAGCAGAACGGCAACAAAGCCCGCACCGCCAGAATCCTTGGAATCCACCGCCGCAAGCTCTACCGGCTGCTGGAACGATACGGAATCGCCGACGAACGTCCTGTCTAGAGATAGCATTCAACGCGGCAACGAACGGCGTTATCATGAACGCTCCCTGCGCCTCTGAATCCTGTGATCTGCGAAAGATGCATGCAAACTCCTCTGCACAGCAAGTCCACCATTGAAGAAATTCGAGAACGTTTCGACAACGATGTGGAGCGATTCAGTAATCTCGAAACCGGTCAAAGCGCGACGATTGATGCCCCCCTGGCAATGGAACTGATTACTCAGGCGGCGATCGCAAGTACATCTCCGATCCGCAAGGTGCTCGATATCGGCTGTGGAGCAGGGAATAACACGATTCGTCTGCGGCAGTCTTATGGGCAAAACTTTGACTCTGTGCTCGTGGACTTAAGCCAGCCCATGTTGCAGCGGGCTTCAGAGCGAATGACACAGGTCAACACCGGAACTGTCACCGTCATTGCGGAAGATTTTCGCACGGCTCAGTTAGATCATGGAACTTTTGATGTGATTCTGGCCGCTGCGGTTCTGCATCACCTGCGAGATGATCACGACTGGAAAACTGCGTTTCAGAAGCTGCACAATCTATTGCGGCCTGGTGGCAGCATCTGGATTACGGACCTGGTAAGTCACGAAACAGCCGGCGTGCATCAGATGATGTGGGCTCGCTACGGGCAATACCTGACGTCATTGAACGGCGAGGAGTACCGCGACAAAGTCTTCGCTTACATCGACCGCGAAGACTCACCACGCCCCGTTACGTTCCAACTCCAACTGCTTCACGAGGTGGGATTCAGAAACGTCGAACTGCTGCACAAGAACTCGTGTTTTGCAGCCTTCGGGGCGATCAAATAGCGTCGTATGGCGTAACCGTTTTCGTCGTACAAGTGCTGATCTCGCGGCCTGCGCGAATCAGACCACGGTATCAGCGATTTCATCCAACGTGGCCAGTTGTGCCTTGCCCTGAGAATTCTTTACCAGCGAACAAATCAATTCCACCGCGCGGAAATCAGGATCTCTGTAACCCAGGCATGAGGGATGAGCCAGAAAGTCGAACACGGCCTTGTTCTCGATCGCCCAGTTCACGCAACGCTCAATCGCTTCCAGAAACCACTCCAGCTCCCAGCGGCCAGTTCGAAAAGCTCCGATATCGCTAATCGGGTTCATGGGGATTTCAATCAGCCCTGTCGGATAAACGAACGGTTGTGCGTCTTTCTGTTTTGCCACGATATCGGCGTAAACGTCGGCGGACGGTTCTTTCATGGCTTCACTGTTAGCGTGGGGCGGATACTTGCTGCTGACCCAGCGAAACCCGGCATCCAGAAGCAATTGCTGAATGTCTTCTCTGCCGGTGAGGCCATCAGAGAAACCTCCCGGCGTCCGGAAGCCTCGATTATCAATGCCAGCTCGATGCTTGAGGCCCATCGTCGTCAGCCGCACGTTTTCGCGAATCACCTGCTCGGTCGTCATCCCTTCAATCAGCCACGGCGCTCTTTGAAAGCGAAACTGCAGGTCCTGAGTCCGTGTCGCCAGCACATTAACATGGTCGTACGTATGATTGCCGATAGGATGGCCTTCTTTGGCCAGCTCAGTCAGCCACGACACATCAGGTTGTTCGAGTACTCGGCCGACACAGAAATAGTGGATGTATCCGCCAGCCTGTTTGACTCTTCGCCCGGCTTCGACCGAGTAGGCTTTCGTGGCTTCGTTGAGATTTCCCTTCTCAAAGTTCCAATGCGTATCTTCCCAGGCCGGGAAGTTGGCGGACATTTCAAGATCCAGCGTGATCGCGATCTGAGCTGTTGACCGCTCCTTGATTGGCCGGGCACCCGTGCAGCATAAGGCCGCCACTGCCGAACTGGCCAGGAACCCTCGGCGAGACAAAGTCCTGTTCAACGTCACCTGCGAAGGCAGAGAAGGACGGCTGATGCTCATGGAAATTTTCTCCGATCTCATGGAAAACGACAGAGCTGGTGCCTCGGGCGAGGCAGTGAGCTGAAAGGCAGGGACTTCACGGTGGGAGTGCGGATCCGCGGCATTCTGGCAGAGAACCGCGCGGAAGTCACCAAAGAGCATCATTTGTCCCTCGTGACCGCGCGGCAGGAGATGGCCAGCCGGTTTTCTCAGGCAAGTTGTCTCGATGCGTTTGTTGAGATTCTGCCGTTTAGCGTCTTGCCAGAATCGTGCTGCTTGTGAGAATTCCCGGCCAGTTGATTGTCGCCGGTTTCCGCAAAATACAGGTTTTACTTCGTCAGCTCAGAGGCCCGCATCACCACGATGTCAGATCACTCCGCAATTGACTGTTTTCTTGATCAGGAGGTTAGTTCCTTTCAGAGCGACGGCTATTTTGTCGCGCGGGGGATAATGCCGGCGACTTACATCGAAACGATGAAGCAGATTACTCAGCGAGATCTGGCGGCTCATCAGGGTGATATCGAGTACGAAGCCGAACTGAATTATCCCGGCGCACCGCAATCGCTGGATGCTGAAGGTGGGCGGACCGCACGAAGGTTGCGGCAGGCGATTAGTCGAGATCCCGTGTTCCTGAAGCTCGTCAGTGAACCGTTTCTTTTGAATCGACTCAAGCAGTTGCTGGGGCCACACATTGTGATGCCTCTCACGCACCATAACTGCATTATGACCAAGCAGCCTCGCTTCAGCAGCGACACCGGCTGGCATCAGGATACTCGCTACTGGTCGTTCACCAGTGGCGAACTGGTCAACATTTGGATCGCCCTTGGCCCGGAGTCACCTCAGAACGGCTGCCTGCAGGTTTTGCCGGGAACGCATACTGGTCCCGCGCCTGCGTCTTTGCTGGACGAAGCATTGTTTCTGCGAACTGATCTGCCGGAGAATCAGTCGGTGTTGAAAACCGCGAAGTCCGTGGAATTACTGCCGGGGGATGTCTTGTTCTTCCATGCGCGATGCTTCCATGCCGCGACGCGGAACTATTCGAACGAGACGAAGCAATCGGTCGTGTTCACTTTTCGTGAGTTGGAAAACTCGCCCATGCCCGGATCGCGTTCGGCGCAATGGCCGGAGCTCCTGCTGTCGTAAAGTCCGCAACACAGGCAAAGCTTGCCATAAGCCTGAGATTGGTCCACGGCATAACATCAGGCTAAACATCTTTGCCTGAATAGCGATCTTTTGAACACGAATGCTCCCCGTTATCATAAGGTCACAGAAAGGAATCCAGACGATGACGGATCGCAGGAATGGACGCCGCTTTGCTGTCCCGGCTAACCGCAGGCTAACTTGGGATCTTTTGACATTTCATCGCGAGATTCCGCTCTGCGCGCATGATCGGCACATGGATTTGACCGCGATCTCAGCGGCCAGAACCGAGTGTCCTCAAAGAATTTCCTGGCCCGCGCTGTTCATCAAAGCCTATGCCCTCGTGGCTCAGGAGATCCCCGAACTTCGCCAGACATGGTACGTTTGGCCATGGGCTCACGTTTATCAGCATCCAACAAGTGTGGCGGCGTTGACCGTGCACAAAGAATTGAATGGCGAGCCGTGGCTCTTCTGGGGTCTTTTCCGTTCGCCCGAACTGCTTGGTTTGCAGGAGATTCAGTCGACCATCGACCAGCTCCAATCCCAGCCCGCGAAACTGGTTTTTCAGAATCAGTGGCGGTTAGCCCATCTGCCAACTTTCCTGCGGCGGCTGCTGTGGTGGTGGAACCTGAAAATCGAGACGCGGAAGCGTGCCTCGCGACTGGGGACATACTTTGTTTCAACTCTGTCCGCCCAGGGCGTTGAGATTCAGTTGCCGCCGTCGGTTCAAACCGGATGCCTGACCTACGGACCGCTTGATAAGCAGAACGTCTCTCGCGTCACGCTGGCGTATGATCACCGAATCATGGATGGCACTCTGGTGGCACGCGTTTTGAAGCGATTGGAGTGTGTGCTGAATGAGTCGCTGGTCACTGAGCTAAAGGCTGTGACTCAATCGACATTGACTCATCGTGCAGCCTGAATCGAAATTGCAGTGCCA
>CAIXQV010000179.1 GCA_903921605.1 uncultured Planctomycetaceae bacterium
CAGGGGTTGAACAGCCAGAGTCATCGTCTCAGTATTCACTGATTCTCAAGTGCCAGCAATCCGGATTAGTTCTTCTGGAGCCTCTGCCGGCGACAAGTGCCTGGCCGGAGATGCTGATCAACAACCGAAAGCTGCTGGAGTTGCTGCACACCCGGGAGCGAGAGGATCCAGGGCCGTCCGAAGCGGCTGGCCAGGAAACCCCGCCTGCGGATACCTCGACATCATCACAGAAATTGTCGTCGAGCGAAAACAACGATCTTCAGTACCTGCGAAGCCACGCGGAAACGATTTGCCATGCCATGATTGTGCTCGGCAGCGTTCGACAGCTTGCGAATGTTGATGACTATCAGACTTCATTAACAGTACTCAAATCATTGCCACGGAAAGATCGATTGGCCGTCGCGCAAAGTCTTATACGTCAAATGAATCCTGAGGCCGCAGCAAGTCCGGGTGATGTGCAGCTGGCATTATTCCTGATCAGCCTTGTCACGGAATCCCCGGAAACATCAACGCCAGCACTCACCGTGGATGATCGCCTTGTTGAATTGCAGTTGCTTCAGGCTCTTGGTCGGGTAGCAAAATCGACGACGGCGTATGATCGGTGCCTGAATGATCTGTTAGCAATGACTCTGGATGAATCTCAGATTGCACGGACGGCAGATATCGTGACTCGGTCCGCTGGAAGTCCGCCGTCAGATGGGTCAAAACAAAATGCTAAACGATTCTGGCAGTCGGTGCAGAAGCGAACCAAACCCGGTCAGGATGCCTGGTTGGAATCGTCATTGCAACTCGCGATGAGTGCAGAGTCCACCGGGGACAAGAAAGAGGCCGTTAAGATTCTTGGTGTGGTTGATGTTCTGCATCCGGAATGGGGGACTCCCGCGCGAAAAACACGAGCTGATGAGCTGCGAAGTCGCTTGGAGGCGAAGAAGTGAAAACGCCATTCCTGCGATATCGATCCGGCATGATTCAGGAATCTCTGAACTCTGTGGTGGCTAAATTCGCTCCGTCTGACACAACCCTGCGGAACAAATCCTGGGCGCCGCTGTTGTCGGGTCAGATACCATTGTCAGTGCTGTCGCGAATATCACACGTAACATCGTTCGCTTCCGTAAGATCTGTAGACGAAGCAACAGTCTTGTCAGCAGCTGGATTTCGATCATTACTGGTGACACGACCAATTGTTGACGTCGAATCATTGCGGGTCTTAAGCATTTTGGCACGAGACAATGATGTTCGCGTGACAATTGATCACTTTCGACATGCCGAACTCCTTTCCCAGGCCATGGTCACTGAAGGTCTGACGGTCAGCGTTCTGCTGGATGTTGACACGGGGCATTCGCTCACTGGGATTCGCCCCGGACCTGATTCCGTTCGGCTGGCAACGGCTGTGACTCAATTGCCGGGGCTTCAACTGGCTGGAGTCATTGTTGACGAAACGGCTTGTGGCGATCAGTCTCTGTCGGCTAATCCTGCAAATGCGTTCGACCATGTTTTGGCCGTCGCCAGGCACAGCCAGCGAATGATCCAAGCCATCGGCATCGAGTGTCGGGAAATCGCCACGGGCTTCGATGATTTCTCATCTGCCATCACAGATCCAAATGTTACGTTGGTACTAACAAATGCATTCAGTATGGCTGGCGTCATCAAGGCCCAATGTGGTCTCGACGTGCGGTGTCCGGCACTGAGTGTTGTTGGTCGAGTGATCGCGCGTCCATCACTGGAATGGTGCGTCATTGACATTGGTGCAAGCTTAATTGAAGAGGCTTTGCATTCTCAGGTTTCACATCCGTTCGGAGTTCAATTACTGAAAACTCACAGAGATGTCACGTCGCTGCAGCTCTCTGGCGAATCGCTCGATCTCCGCATCGGCGATGAAATTGAGTTTGCTTTGAATGCCGTGCCTGAAGGCTTCTATCTGCCTTGTGTTGTTGAAGACTAGCGTTCTGTCAGCAAAGTCTGATGGATGCAGGCCGGAACTCGCTGGCGCTTGGTCCGGGCTACGAAGCATGCACCCTCAGTTTGAGGCTGAAAAACACTCGTCTCCGGTGAATGGGTTCTACCGCTGATAAATCGGCAGATAACCATACTCAATAGCCAGAGCCAAAACCGAGAGCGAAGTCGAATAGACCTTGCCGGCCTGCCGTTCTGTACCGTCTTCGGGGTCCCAATATCCTGCTGGGTTTTGCATGTTCAGCGTGGTGTGATAGAGCGACTCTCGTGACTGCTGCCACTCGTCTCCACCAACCTTGTACATTCCCACTGTGCAGTAGTAGACGCCGTAATAGAAGTAGTGCTGCCCTTTGGTCAATGGTCGCGACAAAATCATTTTCGCTGCGGCCAGAGTTTCCTTCGTGCGATGTTCGCCGCAAACTTCCAGCGCGACAATCCCGGTGCCGGCTCGAGTCACCGTGCTGCCGTGACCAGACATGTAGCCAAATCCACCGTCGTATTGAACATGGAGCCGACGAACATACGCGATCGCTCGGTCAATGTTTTCGGCCGGAACATCGCAGCCAATATCTTTAGCGGCACGCAGAGCCAGCAACTGCCACGCCGTGACACTCAGATCAGAATCGCTGCTCGTGGGCTGATAACGCCAGCCGCCGTCATGTTCTGTCGACTTGGATTGATTCTGAGCATCGACGATAAGTTTGACGGCCTTCTGCAAAACTTCGCGACACTGTTCAGCCTGAGCCGGATCGACCATGCCGATGACTTCCGCCAGCATGAGCGTGGCGATCCCGTGACTATACATCGGACCGTCGCTCCGCTGACGTCCCACCAGCAGCCCATTCTTCTGCTGCTTGGAAAGCAGCCAGCCGACGCCACGAGTAATCTGCTGACCGTAAGGACCTTCTTCAGGAACGTGGCCTGCCGCCAGCATGGCCATGATGGCCAGAGCAGTTGTTGCCGTTGATTCGCCGTAGTCGTTGGTTTTCCATGCTCCGGATGGCTGTTGCTCGGAAGCCAGCCAGTCGACGGCGCGCCGAATTCCCGCGTCGATGGCCTTTTCCAGCGGATCGTCGGACTCGTCAGCCGCGATTCCCGTGCGACACCAGAGTCCGGAAGCCACGGCCGTTGCCATCAGTGCTGCTCGGCGAGTCAGTCGGACAGTCATGGCTTTGCCTCACGGCTGAATGTTCCGGTTAATGCTTCGCAGGGCGATGTTATTCCACGCCTGACATGTAGGTTGGACATTCCTGTCCGACTGCAGCTTGATGGATGGGAATGCCCATCGTGTAAGTCATAGTCATATCAGACGTCGGTTTCCGGTTTGGCTTTCTTCCGGCCACGAGTCTTCGGGGCTGGGGGTGTCGGTACGCTTCTCAGGGATTGTTCCAAAGCGGCAATCTCATCTCGCAGCCGCGCAGCCGCCTCGTAGTCTTCAGTTTCGATTGCAAGCCGCTGCTCATTCCGCAGCTGAATCAGTTTCGCCTGATCCTGAGTCCCCATCATTGTGCTGCGTGGCTTCTTGCCGATGTGAGTTGTGTCTTCGTGGATGTTCTCCAGCAAAGGCAACAGCTCTGTCAGAAACTCCGAATAGTCATGCGGACAGCCGAAGCGACCACTCTCACGAAATTCGTTGAACGAGATGCCACAGTTGGGGCAAGCCGCAGGAGACTCTTCACTTTCTGCGATTAACTCTTCCAACTTCGAAGCCAGATCTGTCCCTGGCGCCGAGCTGCCACTGTCGGCCGTCGATTCCAAATACTCCCGCGCACACGTTTCGCAGAGATGCACAACACCGGCATTCCCGTTGCGAATCTCCGTGATATGGAGCGTAGCCGGTTTGGCGCATCGACGACATTTCTTCATGGAGATCTCTGAGTGCAGGCAATTCAGCAAACGAAAATACGGAAACGCGAGAAATGACTCTCGACCGAAATCTTCACAACCCTGCCAGGACGACGCAAGAGCCAGCAGGGGCATTTCGACGACGTCCAGTTGTTGATAGCGGGTCCCGACTTTGCAAACAGGCAAACTTCTGACATCGGTCCTGCAGCTTCCGCCGATCGTGATTCTGGCCGAGCAGATGGCACAATCCTCAAATTCCAATTGTGAGACAGACCGTCAACGCCGTGAGATTCCCGATTCAGGCCGCACTGAACCCCCAATCTGCACCTGAACGAACCTGAGTGCCTCAAAACGTGTCTCAAAACCGATGCGGAAACTTGATCGAGCAACGGGAGCCGGTTAGAGTGTTAAAAGCTTTGCGGAAGTCGCTGTTTTCAGGCACGTCCTGATCCAAACGGCGGCGTCGCAAGAAGCGTGGTTGGGGTTCCTGAGAATTCTCAGATGCGAATCTCAACAGGTTGGTGGCTATAGCTCAGTTGGTTAGAGCGCCAGATTGTGGTTCTGGAGGCCGCCGGTTCAAGCCCGGTTAGCCACCCCTTTGAAGCCTCATTCGTTTTGACAGCGAATGAGGCTTTTTTTGTTTGACGACATTTGCAGTCTTTACAGACGCATGCCAATGCACCACAAAGACCCTTTCGCCCGGATGATCATTTCGCAGGCGATCG
>CAIXQV010000180.1 GCA_903921605.1 uncultured Planctomycetaceae bacterium
CAGCAGAATGTTGGTCGCCTCGTCAAACTGTTGATTCCAAACCAGCCCGCGAGCCAGCAGCAATTGAACCTGCTGCCGCTCCGACCCCTCTGAAATCTTCGGCAGCAGATCACCCAGTACACGAACTCCATCAGCGAATCGTGTTGTGGCAAACATCGCCTGTGCTTCGGCGACACCGACTTCGACCAGCATCGTTTCGGAGATCTTGACCCGAGGCAGAAACAGGAGCAGTTCTTCCCATGCATTATTGGCAGAAAGGACGCTGATCATCATCCGAGCTGATTCTTCTGTGGATGCTGCATCCGCGACACCACGCATCACACTCAACGCTTTTGCTGCTTCACCTGCCGTCAGAAGCACACCGGCTGTTTCGTTGGCCAGAGAATCATCCCCCGGCTTCCGCGCCAGAACGCTCGTCAGGATCTCACCAGCTTCAGAATAACGCTGCAGTCCCACAAGGCTTCGAGCTCTCAACAGGACAACGTCGTCCGCTCCGGCCGTTGGCACCATATTGCGACGTTCGAGATCATCCAGAACGCTGATGGCCTGTGCGTATTCTTTGGCCTGAAACTGTGCTCCCGCCAATTCACGCAGCAGATCCGCATTGGCACTGATCTGTGCCTGATTCTGCTGCAGAAAGCTGATAAGCAACTCGGGGGAAGTTTCACGATGAACACTGCATAGCGTCCAGATCAATCGCTCGGAGGCTGCTTTTTCCTCCAACGCGTGGACCATCAGCCCGTTCTTCAGCTGCAGATCAGCATCGGTTACGTCCGGGATGAGTGTCTTAAGATCCGGGCGAGTGAGAAGTTCGAGTGCCACAGTCATTCGAAACTGACTGCGATATTTGGTGTCGTCACATTTACGACACAACGCGAGTGCCTCTGCATATTGACCGCTTTGCAGAAAGGCATCCGCAAGGCGTTCTTCGGTATCGGCAGTGAGAGGCTCAAGTTTAGCAGCCTTGCTCCAAACTCCGGCGGCTTTGGAGAAACAGGCCGACCAATAGTAGCAGTCGCCGGCAAACAACAGTGCGTCAGAGGAGTCGCTGCCTTCGCGAACGATCTCATCACAAAGTGCCTCGGTCAGCTTTCGATCATTGTCCGCCAGGGCAACAAGAGCACGAATCCGCAAACCTCCCCGCTCAGTACTGGTCTGTTCGAACCGAGTCAGGAAGTGCTTGGCCAGTTCGGTTTGTTGCGAGGCGAGGCTGTGTCCGACGCATTCCTCGAATTCTGCCGGTGTGAGAGTGTCTCGCTGGCTCAGTTCTTGCAGATAGGCAACGGCCTGAGCAGTTCTCGAACTCTCGCCGGCACATCGGATCGCCTGAAGCAACAGCTGTGCTCCCGCTTTATCCGAATTGGCGATACTTGTGAGGCAGAAATCAAGAGCCGCATCTGGTCCGGCGGATTCGCGGATCGCGTCAACAGCCGCGAGCAGCAATCCCTCGTTCTCAGGAGCAATTCGAACGGCCACATTGGCGACAGTCGCTCGATCACTTGCCGCCCCGTGTTTCTCCAGGACTTTCAGCAGCAGGCTCAGGTCACCGATCCGGGTGAGCTGCCCAGCGCGCGCCTCTTCAACCATTGAAGAAACTACAGTCTTCTGAGACTCTGAAAGCTCTGAGGCAAATGACAACCGGGTCAGAGAGACCTGTCTTTCATGAACGAACCAGAATACCAGGACTCCAAGCAATAGAATTGGGCTGACCGATCGGAGTGTCGCAAGTGCTGGGGTGCGGACACGTCGCCGTTGACCGCGCGGAGTCAACCGGACCGCTGAAGCCAGTTTCGGAGTTGCGGTAAACTCCCGCAGCGACATCAGGATTCCTCGTCCCTGCTCCTCAAATTTCTCCGTCTTCAAAACTCGGTTGTATTGTGTCTCACTTTGAGAAGACTGGGCACTCAGGTAACCGTTGCCTCGAACTTTCCCGAGCGGTGTAAAGACTTCAAAATCGAGAAGCTCTTCACCTGCATCAGGAACATTGCCTGTGAGCAGAAGTTTCGATTTCTCGAAGTCTGTCACTGCGCAGTACCAACGTTGCTCATGACCAGACGCATTCCTGCTGACCAAAGTGATTGGCAGGTGCATGGAGGAGTGTTTGTGCGATCTGGTGCCGGCGAATCGAAAATTCTTATAGTTCGACTCAACAACGTGCTCAACACCCATTTCCCACAGAGCATTAACCGTAGCCGGATCCGGGGAATGGAACTTCAAGCCAATATGGTAGGCCTTCGCGGTACCTGCTCGACCAGCGGAAATGTTGGCCGCAGGGCGTTGCCAGATGACACTGGCTTCGGTCGTCACTCGTTTGTCATGAGCTTGAAGATCCAGTCGAACAATCTGATCAAGCTTCAATTCTTCATAACACAGGACTCGAACCCCGATCTCATTCATGTCATAGCACATGCCATGAACTTCGGGCGCTTCGTTCTGAGCGGACTCGGGTGTGATTACGGCATGGACCGTGCCCTGCTGATGGCGATACGAGAACCTTCGGTCGGTCCCGCACAAGGCTCTCTTGATGACAACCCACGCAAGACAACTCTGAATGGCGATCAGGGTAGAACCAATGGCCAGTCCCAGATAGTTCTGGTCGACTCCGCAGATCAAACGCCCCGCGGCCCAGACAATCGAGGCCACTCCCAACGCGATCAAAGTCAACTGCGGCACCACATGGCTCAGTACACTGGACGTCTGACGGCCTCGCTTTTTGGTCACCACAAAGCGGGAATTGGTCCGTGTGAGAGCTCGGTACACGGCGCGGTTCTGCACCCAGAATGTCGCCATTGCGGCCAGCTCATTGCCGATGATCATGAAGCTCCCCATGCCGGTCGCCTTCAGAGTGACCCATGAGCAGACAAGATGAGCGAGCAGCAGCACGAAGTAAGTTTCGGAGATCTTTCCGACAGGCGAGATGCCTGTAAACAGCATGATGATCGGTGTCAGGTAAAGAGCCAGTTTTCCAATGCCCGACGACCAGCCCAGCATACTGCCGATATAGTGGATGCGCTGATCCAGTGTCAGACCACGCATGGTCAACGGGTTGTCGTGCCGGATGATCGAGAGATTTCCTTCACCCCATCGCAGACGCTGTGACTGATACGCTGTCACCTCGGAAGCCGCCTGAGCCGCAATCAGACGTTCATGCACAAAGACAGATTTCCAGCCTCGTGAATGCATTCGAAGACCGGTATGCATGTCTTCGGTAATTGTTTCTGTGGCGATCAAACCCACGTCTTCCAGAGCCTTGCGACGCATGATCGCTGCACTGCCGCAGAAGACAACCGAATTGGCATTTGACTTTCCGAGCTGAATACATCGATAGAACAGGTCTCCCTCTTCCCAGTAGAGGTTCTTCTCTGGCTTGTAAAGACTTGAGAAACTGTCGAGGTTGTAAAACGCGTGAGGCGTCTGAACCCAGCCGACTCGCTCGTCGGCGAAATAGCCGATTGTGCGACTGATAAAGTGAGGACGTGCGACGTGGTCGGAGTCGAAGATAACAACGAACTCACCGTCGGTCATCTCCAGTGCGTTGTTGATGTTCCCGGCTTTCGCGTGCAGATTGTCCTTTCGGGCGATGTAGTGCACTCCCATTTCTTCACACAGAACTCGCACGTCTGGTCGATTGCCGTCGTCAAGCACGTAGATCTTGCAGGGATAATCAAACGCCAGATAAGACTGAATACTTCCGCGCAGCAGATGGACGTCCTCATTATAGGTCGGCAGAAACACGTCGACCGTGCGTCCGGCAAAGACCGGCATCAGCGGGGCTGGCGTGGTGTCTCGGATCTGCCAGTAGTACAGCAGCATCAGGAAGACGCCATGGCATTCGGCCAGCAGTACGATCACAGAGAAGCATTGTGCGGGGATAGACTCTGCATTCAGTGTGTACATGGCCCGAAAGCCAAGGTACGTCACACTGCAGAGCGTACTCAGAAGCAGTAGTAATGTTTTGAGCCCGTACATAGACAGCCTTCTCAAGCGGACCGAAGAAATTACCGGGAGATCAGTTTCTGAACAGACTGATGCAATTAAAAAGAACCCCTTACTTCAATCACATTAATCCTGGTTCATGACTTGAAGGTGACGACTGCTTTTCACAAATAACTCAACGTTGATACGCGAGACAAAATGCCACAGGCAGAGATCTCATTTCCTTCGGAGGATTCCGAATGTAAAAAATGACAGTTCTTTTTTCAGTCATTACTGAGCAGTGATCTTCAGCACGCGTAATACCGCACAACGGTCTTCACGAACTCATCAACTGTAGCTCGAATTGCGATGGGGTACTTGCCGAACAGGGGCACGGAAACCCCGCTCCGCAAGGTGTCTTTATGACAGGCGGAGCAGCTGCTGTTTGGGCGTCGACGTTACAACGTCGCATGGCTGCGTGTGGCGGTTCGATGACGGCCACAGTCCAATGCAGGATCGTCTTTGGCAGTGGGCCCCGCGGGAATGCGGATGGCTCTGAAGTGCGGAGCGAGATCTCTCGCATCAAGGAGCGGAGAAGATCCGAAGTGGCTCGACCAGACTCGGTTCGTCAGGCGTTATTCTGCAGCATGACAAAGTCTGAGTCATCGCCGCGTAATGTCTGGATGGGCGTCCGGTGGCGGACGATCGTTTTGGAACCG
>CAIXQV010000181.1 GCA_903921605.1 uncultured Planctomycetaceae bacterium
AGTTCGTCCATAATTCCAAACTACAACGAGCGGATCACACCAGCAACTTCAACGCAATGACTGCGACTAAGGCAATGTGTCCGTCCCGCAGAATCAAGGACGCAGCGCTTTCAGCACGTCATCAACCGCTGCGCGGCCTCCATGCGTCATACTGATCTTCGCGAATCGAATCTTGCGATCGCGATCAATGACGAAGGTCGATGGATACGCCGTTTCCTGCGGAGCATCCCATCGCAAATGGTAGGACTTTGTGAATTCGTAATTCGGATCCAGCACCAGATAGGCGTTGTCGGGAAAAGTCTTCCCGCGCAAGAAGTCTTCGCCGTGCTTTTTCAAATTTTCAGCAGGTCCTGGGTACACAAAGACGAGACGAGCCTGCTCAGCCTCAAACTTCTTGGCGCTAGCCAGAAACTTCCCAGCTTGTTGATTGCAGACCGGGCATTGGTATCCCGGATAGCCGCGTAGAACGACCAAAACAACTGGCCCATCGGCAACAAGCTTCGACAGCTTCACGGCCGTGGCATCGAGTGTTTGAAGTTCGAAGTCAGCAGCTTCATCTCCTACTTCGGGACGTCCTGCTTTGTCTCGCGCTGGAAGGCTAATACCAACGCCGAAGCTGAATGCCATCAGCATCACGGTTACGAAAGTGCCACGTTGCCATGTCGAGTTTGCCATCGTCTGTCTTTCTCGTTCAACACCAGCATTCAGGATCTGACCTCGGCTCAAAGACCCACGCGATCTTGCGAGGACTTCCCCTTCGATGCCGCTGAGCACCGATGGGTTACCAGTTCCTAAGCACCCCCGTCCCGAGCGGAGCTGAACTGTCCAGAAGACACAACGAGTTGTTGTGAACATTGTCAGGAAATCTTGACGTCAATCCGGACATTCGATGCTGACCTATCAAGTGTGACTTGCTGACCAGTCACATTCCGCATGGCTTTCCCGTGGAACAGGGACACACATTTGCATTCACATGCCAGGTTGTGACGGTTGTAGCGATGAGTCGGCCGAGTCATGCGAGTCTTGTGAGTTCTGTTCAGCGATGTGACTTTCGCGCCAAGAATGGCAAGCTGCGTGCAAGGCGGTGTAATCGGCACTGCGCCTCTGCTGTGCCGTCGTGTCCTTTTCGGCACGCCTGCGAATTGCGATCAAGTTGCTGGAGTACGGTTCAAATGCTGTTTTCAAACTGGCTGAAGTCATTAGGCACCCATCGTCATCTGGCCCGTCGTTTGAAGCGCTCTGACAACTTATCGGGCTTGTCGTTCAGTCGGTTTGTGATCAGCCATCACAGCACTGAGTTGCTTGAATCGCGGGAGATGTTAACTGCTCCCGACATCATCAGTGACGGTGGCGCAGCGATGGCCAGCGTGAATGCAGACGAGAATCAAACGGCAGTGACGACTGTGGTCGCGACTGACGCTGATATGGGCGACACGCTGACTTATTCGATTAGCGGTGGCGTCGACTCTGCCCTGTTCTTCGTTCATCCGACGTCAGGCGCACTGACGTTTTTAACCGCGCCTGATTTTGAGGTACCCACTGACATAAATGCCGATGGCATTTATGAAGTCGAAGTCACGGTGACCGATCTTGGCTTTGAGACGGACATGCAGGCGTTGAGC
>CAIXQV010000182.1 GCA_903921605.1 uncultured Planctomycetaceae bacterium
ATGCCGCCCGAAAAAAAAGACGCGTTGCGACCCGAACAAATCGCAGCCTTCAAACAATGGATTCGCGAGGGTGCCGAATGGCCAGCCACAACAGAAAAATTCGAAGCGATAAAGCACTGGGCATTTCAGCCGATCCAGGATTTCGCACCGCCCAAAGTGTCTGACGTCGAATGGTCGAAGAACAGCATTGATGCGTTCATTCACGCTCGCCAGGAAGCCGCTGGGGTCACAGCCGCGCAGCCTGCAGACAAGAAAACGTTGATTCGCCGAGCGACCTTCGACCTGACCGGTTTACCTCCAACACCGGAAGAAGTTGCGGCCTTTGAACAGGATGACTCTTCTGAAGCTTATGCCAAATTGATCGATCGGCTTTTGGCGTCGCCGCATTATGGTGAACGTTGGGGACGACACTGGCTGGATGTTGTTCGCTATGCTGACACGGCGGGCGAGACTGCGGATTATCCTGTTCCGCTGGCCTGGAAGTATCGCAACTATGTCATCGATGCGTTCAACTCGGACAAACCATATGACCAGTTCCTGCGAGAACAGATTGCGGGTGACATTCTGGGCAGCCAGCATCCTTCGGAAAACTACGCCGAGCAAGTCACAGCGACAGGATATCTGGCCATTTCGCGTCGCTTCGGGTTCGATTCAGAGAACTATCACCATCTGACAATTCAGGACACCATCGATACGCTGGGACAGTCGGTGATGGGGCTGAGCCTGGGTTGCGCGCGGTGTCATGATCATAAGTTTGATCCAGTCACGATGCATGACTACTACGCAATGTACGGAATCTTCGACAGCAGTCGGTATGCCTTCCCGGGCTCTGAGCAGAAGCAAAGATTCCGCGCAATGGTACCACTGGTCCCAGCCAGCGAAGCGATCCCGGAGTGGCGCGAGTTTGATCATCGCGTGGCGTCACTGACGTCACTGCTCGAAAAGCAAAAGCAGCCTGTGCCCAGTGCGATTCTGCGTTCGCTGCATGACATGGACGGTGATTTTGAACTCCAGGCGCCAGCAGCGGGCGGCAGCAATGGAGTCCTGGTGCCGCCGTGGATTTACAGCGGCCGGATCGCAGTGACCAATGCGGCTCAGAGTCCTTTCCGCAATCTTTATGCTCGAGGCAAAGTGGGGGCCAGCATCGCAGCAGACGGCGGAGCATATAAGATCGCTCAGGCCCTTCATCCTCATCGTGACACCAGCAACTGCGATCACTTGTCAGTGAATCTGGATTTTCGAGTCACCCCGACTCAATCCCCGACGCCGGGCTTGCATGAGTTCAGAATCGGCGGTTACCCATCTTCACCGGCCATCATCGTGACGATTTCATCGGATACTGTTGCGATCAAAGTCGGAGAACGTCTGGAGAGTATCGCAGCTGTGACTCCCGGTCAGTGGCAGAACCTGCAGCTTGCAATAGACCTTCACGACCGAAGTTATACGATGACGGTCAGCAGCTTCGATAGCGCCGGCGCTGTGCAGGTTACTGCGTCGCGACCGGGATTGCGGTTGAGTCCTGAGTGGTCAGGAATTATCAACTTTAGTGAACTGCTCAGCGATTCCACCGATTCCAATCCGGCTCCTGGCATCGAGTTCGACAATCTGGGAGTTCAGGAACAGCCCCTAGCCGCCGCGACGACGGAATCACCACTGTCGACCGGCTCTGCTGCAGTGGATGTCGCCGAGCTGTCAAAGCAGTTGCAGGAACTGGTCGGCCTTGGCGGTGACTATGAAACTCAAATCAAGGAAATGCCTCCCGCGACTCCCTGGAACGCAGGTCCCAATAGTGTCGTGAAGATTGCCGAACGTTCGCAGAGTCCTTATCAGAACATTTTCCCGACTGGCGAATTCGGAGTATTCATGCCGAATCGCGGCGAGTACGACGGTTTCGGATTGACGTTACCTGTGATGTGGAAGTCTGAGGAAACTGAAGTTCTCTACACATGCTTCGACTTCAACTGTGCGGATGTTTCAGCAGGTGGTGAAGGTTCCTGGCGTTACTATGTGGGACATGGCCCGGGGAATTCGGCGGCCATCGAACTCTACATGAATGGCTCGCACTTCTTCCGTCGCAGCGGAGATGCTCGCGATGCCGTTTGCGCATTAACTGTCGGTCAGTGGTATCAAGTGCAGGTTACGCTCAATCTGAAAACTCGCACCTACGAGGGCACGATTTCAACTCGATCTGCGGCTGATCCAAATTCGGTGACACAAACGCCATTCCGTGGTGACGTCTCCACCGGCTGGGATGGCCAGATTGATTATTCATTCATCGATAGTTACGGCCATCTGGGCGGAGTTCGCCCCGCGTTGGATGTCGACAACTATGAGATCTCGACAAAGCCGCATCCGGCCTTCGATGCAAATTCTGTCGACACCACGGCTCCCGAGTTGATGGCTCGACGAGAAAAGGCGGCTGCCATTCAGAAGCAACTGGCGGCAGTCCGCGAAGAGGCTGAAAAGGCCGGGCAGGAATTGAACTCGTTGTTGACAGACGGTCCGTTTCCGATGGCTTATGGCATGGCCGAAGGAACTCCGCATGACGTGCAGATTCAGAAACGCGGTGAGCCTACTCAGCCCGGTGATGTGGTGCCTCGTGGATTTATCGAATCGCTGGGAGGAAATTCTCTGCCCCCCGAGCTGCCGGGAAGTGGACGTCTGCAGCTCGCCCAATGGCTGACGAGTCCGGAGCACCCACTGACGGCCCGAGTCATGGCGAATCGACTCTGGCAGTATCATTTTGGGCGAGGACTTGTGAAGACATCGAATGATTTCGGAGTACGCGGACTTCCTCCGACACATCCGGAACTTCTGGATCATCTGGCATCGAAGTTTGTGCAGAGTGGCTGGTCGGTGAAATCCATGCATCGCCTGATCATGTTGAGTCGCACGTATCAACTGGCTTCAGAACAGGATGCGGCAGCTTTGCAGCACGCAGAGGCACAAACTTCCGCCGTTAATCCAACGGATTTGTACGTGCATTTTCAGCGACGACGTCTGAGTGCTGAAGAGATTCGAGATTCGATTCTGCAGGTCAGTGGTGAGCTGGATTCAGCGAGAGGTGAAGGGCATCCGTTTCCTTCGCCAGTGAGCTGGGGATTCTCACAACACGGTCCGTTCATTGCAGTTTACGATAACAACTTGAGAAGCGTTTACCTGATGACTCAACGATTGAAACGTCATCCGTTCCTTGGTTTGTTCGATGGATCAGATCCAAATGCGTCGACGGCCGATCGCCTCGGGACGACCGTGCCGACTCAGGCTTTGTTCTTTCTGAACGACGCTTTTGTCCATGCCAAAGCCGCAGCATGGGCGGACAAATTGATCGCTAACGGCCGCAGTGAAAGTCAACAGATTGATCTCGCGTGGCATCAGGCCTTCGACCGAGCAGCGACGACGGAGGAACAAATCTCGTCTGCTGAGTATCTCGCAGCCGCTCGTGAAGAGCTAGCTGTCTTGAATGCTACTGATGCGGACCGACGAGCGTTAGCATCATGGCTGCGAACATTACTGGGCAGCAATGAGTTCCTGCACGTGGATTGAAGCGAGTCGCGAGGGACGGGAAGGACAGGGCGATCGGCGGAACTTGCCGGTACGGGGTGAGGAATTCTCTGCGACGTTCGCCTCAGGAAAAGGTGACCCAGACTTTCTGACCCGCACAATCATCCAACTCAAGATGATCGTTACAAATGGTCGAACCAATCATTGGCCAGCCCGCGATTCGTCATGTGGAAAAATGGGGCTCGCCTGATTGGGAACCAGATGCAACCCCGGCTCACCAAGTCTACGCGCGTTCAGCGGCCATGTCCGCCGGATGTTGCTGCGCGCAGATTGCGAAGCGGGGGGTTGAGCTCTATTGCAATTCTGATGCGAGCTTTGTGCGGCATGATGCTGGCGAGTTCGGTCTGTCTCGCACAAAACCCAACGACCGGTCATTCGTTCAGACCGAACTCGCCCCGCGGCACCGTTCGACCTGCTGTGCATACTCGAACGTTGGACGGCACCGAACCGCAACGAGAGATCCAACTGATTCGCTATGGAAATCAGGCTGCGGCTCAGCAGATGCCGATCGCTCCCGAGCCTGCTGCGAGTTCGGACAGCGAAGTGGGAACTCAGCGGAATCCAGATTCCCCGGGCCTTGCCACAAGTATGCCCCAAGTTAACGCAAGTATGCCCCGCGTTGCCGCAAACATGCCGGGTGAGAAAATCCCTGAACTTCGAATGCCGAACGGATTGGTTCATCCGGCGGTCCCCTCCACTGACGCCGCGACTGCATTGCAACGTCCTGTGTTATGGTGGGAGCAGGAGCTCCGAACATCAATTTTGCGTGATCGTCCGCCGATGCCGATGAGTTTGAATGAGACTCTGTACCGCGCGATGACGGAAGCTCCGGAACTTAAAATCCTGAACTCGGACTGGTGCATTCAGCTTCAGGAGATCACGCGTCAGGACGCGGCCTTCGACTGGAACACATTCGTCAACTCCGTCTGGAATCGAGACAGCACGCCGATCGGAAGCCAGCTTGACGGTGCTGCAAACCGTTTGCGGAGTCGCACGTCCACGGCCAGAGCCGGCTTGCGAAGACTGGATCGTACTGGCGGTCAGTTCGAAATCGCACAACAATTCGGCTTCAAGGAAAGTAACTCCCAGTTCATCAGCCCCAATAACCAGGGGAACACTCGACTGGCCTTGCAGTATGAGAAACCTTTGTTGCGAGGAGCCGGTGAAGACTATGCCACCAGCCCGCTGCAGCTAGCGGAGATCGACAAAGACATTGCCTTTGATCGACTTCAGGCGGGGATTCAGGACTATCTGCTGGAAACGGCCAATGCCTATTGGAATCTGGTTCTGCGACGAGGTCGCTTCCTGCAGGCCGTAAATTCGTGGAATCGAGCCAAGCTGGTTGCCGACGAAATCAGCCAGCGTCAGCAGATCGATGTGAAACCCGTTGCGATGGATCGCGCGATGCAGGATGTGGCTAATCGCCTGGCCGCAGCGATTCAGGCGGAGCACGACATCATTGTTGCTCAGGAAGTCTTATTGAGTCTGATCTATGCCAATCGTTATCCACAATTTGCCGGGACTGAGGTAGTTCCATTGACCTTGCCGCCTCACACCCCGGAAGCGATTGGCCCCGAAACTCAGGTGGAAGTCGCAATCCAGAATCGACCGGAAGTCCATCAGGTCATCCGCGAAATTCGGGCGTCAGCGATTGAGCACAAAGTGGCGCAAAGTGAAGTTCTGCCAGCATTGAATCTGGTTCTGAATACTCGGCCGGTCTGCGAGGTGACTACAATGCGGCCGGCGCCTTCACAGATCAGTTCAGTATGGGACAACCAGGCCTCGGCGTGGGGATCGACTTCGAAATTCCCTATAAGAATCGTGCCGCACGAGCCGCCGCTGAACAGCGTCGCATCGCCATGGCACGGATTCAGAATCAATTCGAAGTTGTCGTCGGCGAAGTTTCTCAGGACGTCCGCAGCCAAGCGATTCAGCGTAATAAATTCATTGCCGTTCTGCCGCAGCAATGGGAGTCACTGGTTCTCTCCCAGCGTCTGCTGGTGAACACAGAGACGCGACGACGATTCCTTGCCGATGGAACTCAGGTGGCAGATCTTTATCTGGACAATTTGCTGCAGATTCAAAGCCGTCTGGAAGCATCCGAGTTTGCCATGTTACAGGCTCAGGTCAACTTTGCGATGGCCGATATGGGACTGCAGCGGAGCGTGGCCAATCTGAAGACGCTGGCTACGCCGGAGTCACTCGAACAACTCAATATTCCGGGGGCGGAAACCAGTCAGCGACCGATCATCGAGGGGCCGATGATCGGTCGCTGATTGTTGGGTTCGGGCGAGTCACGTCCGGCCGTTGACGGCCAGACGTGTTTTTTCGTCGTCACGAAACTTTCTTCGCGGGTTCTACACCCAGCGCTCGCCCGAGAGAGTCTGCAATGGTCCGGAGAGGGGATTCCGGACCAAAATGTCGCTCCTTCGACAAAAACACTCCGCTTACAATCTCTGACTCCGTCAGGTCTTACCAGCAGCCGAACCATTTGCTCCAGCCACCCCAGCTCCATCCGCAATCGTTGCTGGAAGTGTAGCTGTATGATGAACCGCTGTTGTGGCAGGTATCATTGCTGTAGTTCTGGTCGCACACCTGATCGAAGATCGAGAAGCAATTCGTCAGAACAGGTTCGATCCAGCCGAGCAGGTTACAGTCAGAATAGGAAGGCGTTGTGTAGCACCAATTGTAGTCGTCATGACATTCTTCGTTGCAGTCGTTAACAACCGGTGGCACTTCTTCGCACACAACTGGTGGTTCGCACACAACTGGTGGTTCGCACACAACTGGTGGTTCGCA
>CAIXQV010000183.1 GCA_903921605.1 uncultured Planctomycetaceae bacterium
TATCGCGGATTCAGCCGGAATTGCTGCTCATTATGGTTCAGTATCAGCGGTGACATTTATCGCGGCTCAACAGTTTACGGCATCGGTGGGGGCGCCGGCTGAGGGATTCATGCCAACTCTGCTGACGCTGCTGGAGATTCCGGGGATCCAGATCGCTCTGGCAATTGGTGCCTTTCAGATGTCTGCGGCAGCCAAAGCAAACCCGGACGGCACCGGCCAGGCTGCACGACCGGTCCGAGAGATCATGCACGAGCTACTGACTTCTCGATCAATGATGCTGCTTGTCGGAGGGCTAATCATTGGTACCGCAGTCGGTGAAACGGGATGGAAGCCAGTCCAGCCTGTGTTTGAGGGACTATTCAAAGGGCTGCTGACAATCTTTCTTCTGGAGATGGGTCTGGCCGCCGGTAATCGACTGGGCGATCTCAAACAGGCAGGACTTTTCCTGTTGGGTTTTGGAATTCTGATGCCCATCGTTCACGGGACAGTCGGCGCATACCTTGGCTCCCTGGCAGGACTTTCCGTCGGTGGTTGCACCGTGCTGGCGGCGATGGCCGCAAGTGCATCTTACATCGCCGCACCTCCAGCCGTTCGCATGACGCTGCCGGAGGCGAACCCGACATTTTATCTCACCGCAGCCCTCGCAATCACCTTTCCTTTTAATCTTATCGCCGGCATTCCGATCTACTACGAGATCTCAAAACGTTTCTGTAGTTGATCGTCCAAAGATTCCACATCCCCCGCGATAGCTCTGACCGCATCCCCGTGAAGAACGAAAGCGAGTTGCCTCTTATGAAAACTGTCCCCCTGTGTCTGCTCACAATCGTTGCCGAAGCCATTCTGAAAGAACGCCTCATTGCTGATGTTCGAAGTGCTGGAGCCAAAGGCTACACCGTGACGGAAGCCGAAGGCGAAGGTATCCGCCAAAGGCGCGTGGGCGAAATTCTGGGATCCAACATCCGGCTGGAAACGATCGTTTCGCCCGAAGTTGCCGATCGATTGCTGAAGCTGATCTCTGTTGAGTATTTCGAGCGATATGCCGTGATTGCTTATCTTTCTACTGTAAGCGTAATTCGAGGAGAGAAGTATGTCTGAGATTCTGCGAAACATTACATGTTCTGGCTCTGGTTCCAGCTCTGGCTCACTCAGGTCAACAAGACGCACGTTGCTCGGGCAATCGATGCTGACCGCTGCGTGTGGGGTCGCTGGATTCACGTCCCTGGCGGCCGCAGATGATGAGGATTCAAATTCTCAATCAGCATCCAAGGCTCCTGAAACTCCGGAGGAAGCCATGAAATTGCTGATTGACGGGAATCGGCGTTTCGCGGAAGGAAAGACGATCTCGTCGCATCGAGACATGAGTCGAGTTCGTGAAGTGGCGAACGGGCAAAAGCCATTCGCTGCATTTTTGGGTTGTGCCGACTCCCGCGTTCCGATTGAGATCGTCTTTGATCAGGGCTTCGGTGACTTGTTCGTGACTCGAATCGCAGGCAATGTGGCTTCCAGTGAGAACATCGGCAGTCTGGAATTTGGCACGAAGATTCTTGGGGCCAAAGTACTTTACGTGCTCGGCCACACCCGCTGTGGCGCTGTGAGTGCGACGATGAAGGGCGACGAGGTGCCCGGCCAGATCAGCGGGCTGTTTCAGCACATTCGCCCCGCCGTTAAAGCGGCGAACGGTGACCTCGATCGAGCGATCTCTGAGAACGTCCGCAATCAGGCCATTCTTCTGGCTGAGGCTTCGCCAACGATCTCCAAACTTATTCAGCGGAAAGAGCTGATTGTTGCCGGGGGAGTCTACGACCTGTCTACCGGACTCGTGACCGCCGTGGATGTCGCAGTCAATTAGCTGGACAACGCCATGTTTGAAGAGTTGGAATCACCGAAGTTGCCTTTTGATCAATGATTGCCGCGTGAACGCAGTCCCTTCTGCCCCCTCACCCCGGCCCTCTCCCCCAATTTTTTGCAAGAACGCTGACATATGAGACCACGCTGCATCCGCAAAAAAATCGGGGAGAGGGGGCAACATGGTGCTGTCCAGCTATACTGCTCCGTGAAGATTCTGGTTAGATGAAGATACCGGTCCGTGCGGTGCTGGCAATTGCCAGTACCGCCGGATGTTTGATTTTTCGCTCGGCGGAGATCGCGAAGAATTGTTCGCGGACTCCTTCGAGTTCCCCGATCAGTTCCACTTCATGCTGTCGGCACATCTCATCTGATAGCGCCATTGCTCCTGGGAAGATGCCTTCTCCGGTCTGGCCAAACGCTTTCATCAGAGCCGTGTCATCGAACTCAGCGCGGAGTCTGGGGTGGAGATCTGCTTTCTCCAGCCAGGTGTCAATCGCACGGCGGACGGCTGACGTCCGTCGAGGCAGCAGGAACGGCGCTCCGTTCAGCGACGCAGGGAACCCCTTCCTGTACTTCTTTGCAATTTCTTTTTGAGCAAACAGGCCAATCGTTGAATCACCAAGCAGATGATTGTACGCGCGGACTTTTACAGCCGCAGTGACCGGGACGTCAGAGAGCACGATGTCCAGATTGTGCAGCATCAACTCACTGAGTAATTCCTCCAGAGAGTCCTCCACACAGACAAGCTGCAGGTTCTCTGAAAGTTGCAAAGCAGGCTCCAGTAGTCGACGAGCCATCAGCTTGGGCATTACATCCACAACGCCCACTGTAAATCGAACCGGCTTACCGACAACTGGGTGACCTTTGAGCGTATCCATCAGCTCTCGGCCCAGCGAGAAGATTTCGTCGGCGTACCGATAGACTGTCTTGCCTGTGTCTGTCAGTTGCAGATTTCGGCCGGATTTCTGAAAGAGCTTCTGCCCGAACGACTCCTCCAGACTGCGCAGTTGAGTACTGATGGCCGGCTGGCCAATATGCAGTTTCTCGGCCGCTCGCTGAATTGTGCCTTCGCGAGCGACCATCCAGAAATACAAAAGATGGTGGTAGTTCATCCAGTCCATGAGTGCATGTTACTTCAATTTAATCAATGGATCAACACACAAGTTTTGATTAGTCAAATGTGATTGGCAGCGTAGACTTAAGACGATGGATGTTTGCAGTTCGCTTCTCGGGAAGTGTAGCAGTCAAGGAGATTGTTTCATGGTTCGTGAAGAGCATTCAAGTGCTGTTTTAGGGCAGGAGGGGTTGGGACCGTTATCGTCCGGGGAGCTTGTGGGCTCGTCGGTTGCAGCGGTAAGGCCACCGACCACTTTGGATCGCCGAACTCGGGCAAGAATCAGGGACTTGGACCGAGCGACCAGCAGAACTCGACAGAGTCAGCGGAGGTTTCTGATTCAGCAGCAGTCAAAGTCTGATGGGGATGTCCGAGGTGAATTGCAACGATATCGAGAAAGCATGATCAATAGTCAATGGTCCGCGCGAGTTGTTGACTGGGATTAGTTGGCCGTTGAGAAAGATGCCTGAAACTCTCGGGTGGTACACATTGGCCGTATTTCAGTGTGACCCGCAAAGTTTCAGACATCTTCTTCAACACGCTGCTGATCTCTTCCATAACTATCCAGTCTGAATGCGTTATGTCGCAAGCCGTCCCGAGAATCTTTTAAGGCAATGAAATAACTTCAGTGGCGATTATCTGTGAGCGATCTTTGCAGGTTGCTTCTGAAACTTCAGCCAGTGCGGGTTTGTCAGCGAAGTTCATTCAACTGACGGTTTGCGTCGTTACGCCACAGGCTTCTTTTTTAACTGCGTTACCTTTTCAATCGCTGAATGACTTTTTGTCCTCAATTTGGAGAAGATCATGGAGATCCAGATTCTTGGCCGCAACGTTTCGTTGAGCGCTTCTCAGCAGGAACTTGTTGAACGACGTACTCAGTATGCTCTGAATCGATTCTCATCTCAGGTCCGGACGGTGCAGGTGACTCTGAGTGACGTGAACGGTCCAAAAGGGGGGAGCGACATACTGTGCCGCTTCAAGGTGCTGCTGCGGAAGAGAGGCGAAGTTCTGGTCGGAGATACGGATGTCTCCATCGAATCAGCCGTTGCGAATGTGGCCGATCAGGCAGCCAGGTCTCTTGCTCGCCTGCTGGATCGCCAGCGTGAACATCAGGGAATTTCAATGTCGGCTGTTGAGGCGACATGACGGGCAGAGTGCGAGCGTTAGCCGATTTGCGTCCGTCTTTATTGGGTTTGCTGACCTTTCCACCTCCAATTTCTCCACTACCAATTTCGACAGGGGTGACCTGTCAACAACGTTTTTGTTTCTAGACAACATTTTGGTGACTGAACACAATGGAATTCTCTCCGTGGACATGGATTGCTTTCGTAAGTTTTCTGGCTGGCATGCTGGCTCTTGATCTCGGCGTGTTTCATCGGAAAGCCCATGTGGTCGGATTCCGGGAGGCGATTACATGGAGCATCGTCTGGATTGCTCTTGCGCTTGGATTCTCGTGGCTGCTCTATCAGAATTCCGGATCGCGAACTGCGATGGAGTTCCTGACGGGATATGTGATCGAGAAGGCGCTCAGCATCGATAATGTCTTTGTGTTCGCCATGTTATTCACCGCAATGAAGGTGCCTCGCCATTGCGAGCACAAAGTTCTGTTCTGGGGCGTTTTCGGTGCGCTGGCCATGCGAGTCGTCATGATCGTGGCGGGCGTGGCCATGATTCAGCGATTCCACTGGCTGGTTCACGTTTTCGGTGGCATTCTGCTGCTTTCTGCATGGCGAATGCTGAAAGGGCCTGACGTTTCCAAAGAGCCGGGTGATCATTGGCTGGTGCGGCTCAGTCGACGAGTGATCCCGGTGACCGATGACTACAGTGGAGATCGATTCTTTGTGAAGCAGGCTGGCCGCTGGTCTGCAACTCCGCTGCTGCTTGTGCTGATCCTCGTGGAATGGTCAGACCTTGTGTTTGCAGTGGACTCGATTCCGGCTGTCATGGCAGTCTCCAAGGATCCGTTCATCGTGTTCACTTCTAACGCCTTCGCGATTCTCGGTCTGCGATCACTGTATTTTGCCTTGTCGGGCCTGATGGAAAAGTTCGTCTATCTGAAATTCGGCCTCGCTGGTGTGCTGGGATTTGTGGGCGTGAAGATGATGCTCATGGATGTCGCTCCGATTCCGATCTCGATCAGCCTGCTGGTCGTCGCGGGAATGGCAACGGCTTCAATCGTCGCGTCACTGAACTTTGCACCGACGCCCGAGACTGCAGAGTTGTCAATCTCACGCACGTCCCCGTAGGTTTTCTGTGTTCGGGTGAATCGCTGACTGCGGGGCGACGCTGTGGCTTGTTTTCTCTTGTGGGAGTCCAGCCATAGGAGGCACGGATCCCGTCTGCTGTGAGTGATTCTGAAGATTGCACTTCGGTCGGAACCGGTCCGATTTCTCCCAGTGGTCTTGCGCAATGCAGACTGTGCTGCTGTGATCCCGGATTCGAGAACGCGAAATCACGAGGCTCTTCGTGTTTCGTGGGGCGTTCAGGAATTCCACTCGCGGTGTATCCGCTGACTGATCTATCCTGTGTCTTGTTCTTTGCGTGGCATAAATTGAGGCGTGGTGTTCGCGTGGTCTGGTGATTCAGATCATGACCTCAGTCCTGTCCGCGCACAGAAGAGCTCCTGTTGACACAGATTCTGCTCACCACAGGATTTGATCCGTGGACAGCTCCGCAATGTCCGGTGACATCGCTGGGCCGGGATAAGATTCATGGCTGTTGTAAACGTTCCTGCTCGGTCGCTGACGCGGCACATTGAA
>CAIXQV010000184.1 GCA_903921605.1 uncultured Planctomycetaceae bacterium
CAATCTGCAATCTGCAATCTGCAATCTGCAATCTGCAATCTGCAATCTGCAATCTGCAATCTGCAATCTGCAATCTGCAATCTGCAATCTGCAATCTGCAATCTGCAATCCAAAATCCCCCCGACGCCCAGCCGCTCGCCGGAAAGAAATCAATGACAGATGAACAACCGCTTCGCAGCGTTCATACCAATACTTTTCCGGCATTGCTGGAAGAGCTGAATATCTCGCTGCTGGTGACGACGTATCAAGCCGGGAAGCTGGTGGCGTTGCGAGCGGACGAGGGAGTTCTCAATACTCACTTCCGCAGCTTCTCAAAGCCCATGGGGTTGGCTCTGCGAGGCCCTCAACTGGCCATCGGTACTCAGCACGAAGTCTGGGAATATCACGCCAACGACGCGGTCGCTCCAAAAATGGAACCGCTTGGCAAATGTGATCGCTGCTTTATGCCGCGAGTCGGCCACGTCACGGGCGATATGCAGATTCATGAAATGGAATGGGTAGGCGATGAACTTTGGTTTGTGAACACTCTGTTTTCATGTCTCGCCGTACGCAGTATCCAATACAGCTTTCTCCCGAAATGGCAACCGCCGTTTATCACCTCGTTGGCTCCCGAAGATCGTTGCCATCTGAACGGGCTCGGCCTGCGCGATGGCAAGATTCGTTATGTCACAGCTCTGGGACAGAGCGATGAAGCGGCCGGCTGGCGGAAGCGAAAGAAGGACGGCGGCGTCGTGATGGATACGACCACGAATGAGATACTCCTTGACGGTCTTGCGATGCCTCATTCGCCTCGCTGGTATGACGACAAACTATGGGTTCTGGAATCCGGAGCCGGCACGATTGGCCACGTGGATATTGCCAACCGAGCGTACAATCCCGTCGCCGAAGTGCCCGGGTTCACTCGCGGCCTGGATTTCTGCGGCCCGGTTGCGTTTGTGGGATTGTCGCAGGTTCGTGAATCGGCCGTCTTCAGTGGTATCCCGATCACCGAGCGAAAACAGGAACGTACCTGCGGAGTCTGGGCGATCCACATCCAGACCGGACAGATCCTCGGCTTCGTCAAATTCGAAGACGCCGTGCAGGAAATTTTCGCCGTGCGGGTCGTCCCCGGGATCCGTTATCCGGATCTCGTGAACCACGATACAAAACTGCTGGATGGTTCGTTCATTCTTCCCGACGCAGATCTGCTGCGGGTCCCGGATGCTTATCGGAATGCTTCCTCCTGAGATCGATGGTGGCTTGAGTGAAAGTCATACTAACCCGCAGCGGCAGTTTTGACGTTGCGTGTTTTCAGACCCGGAGGGTCGACAAATCCAATGCCGGTGGCGTGAGCCACCGGTATGCGAACATCAAGAATCTGAGGCCTGGAGGGCTGACACATCCGCTCATGTGTCGGCCCTACAGGCCTTAGTCGCAGTGTTTTTTCAGTCCGGTGGCTCACGCCACCGGCAGAGGATATGCCGGGCTTCCAGCCCTAACAAAAAAAGCAACTTCAAAACGCGGTAGAGAGAAATTCTGACGGTCCCGGACTACGTCGCCGTGGGCAGTCTGACAGCGCCATGCCAGATTGAGGCGACGTCGGTAATCTCTCTCAACGCGTCGGCGATTATCGCAGTGCGACGGAGTGCTTCATCGAGTGGTTGAGCCCAGGGGCCTCTGTTCGCGCGGTCCCATGCTTCGCGAGCGATCTCAATGGCCGGGTCATCACCATCGCCGAGAGGATCCGCGGGCAATTGATCGTAGTAGCGACGAAATACCGTCGTGGCGGCGTAGAAGGATCGCATGTTGTAGCGATCTGCAAACATAGCCTGCAGTCGAAGACAGGCATGTTCACGAACCTTCTTGTCGGGATTGAAACTCTCCAATCCCCAGTCCGGCTTGAGCAGACTTTGCTCACCTTCGCAAAGTGAGTGACACGATTCGTGCAGGATCATCTGAGCCAGGCAGTCGTCCGGATCCAGCGTTTCCGGGGTGCCGATGGTAAGCACACCCTGGCCGTCCCACGACGCATTCACTTCCGCACTGCGTTCAATTCGCATGCCCATCTGGGCAGCCGCATGCAGCCAGATCAGGTCGACAGGATCGGCGTACTTTCGACTAATCTTGCGCACAGAGTTCTACTTCGTGCGCTGCGAAACCTTGGTTTCGGATGAAGACAACTTCGCGGCGATCTGCTTAAGAGCATCCAACTGCTGTGTGCGGAATTCGCTGGCCACTTTTAGTTGTCGACGAAGTTCATCAACCGCAAATTGAACCGCGTTTCGTTCTTCTTCCACATCAACCAGCGTCTGGACCAAACCAAGCTTGTACTCAGGATGATCAGGGTTGTCAGCCGCAGCGGTGTCTCCCAGCAACTCGTTTTTGCGAGCCTGCAGCGCTTCTTCTGCTGCAGTGGTGAGTCGTTTCTGTTCCTCTGTACGGAGCCCGGTCTGGGTGATCTGCGAAAACGTCAATTGAATTGTCTGATTCAGATGTTCGACCGCTGATCGCTCTCCAGCCGGAGCTTGTGAACGCATTCGCACGGCACCGGCGAAGTTCCATGTTTGCTGCTCTTCAGGTGAAGCGGCCCACGTGGGGATGAGTACGGAAGTGGTTTCAGTAAGTCCATTTGGGCTGATGTCGGCCACAAATTCGCCAATGTAACGTGAGCCACCCTGACCGTTATCTGTGAAGACATGGACAACGGGAGCCAATTCGCGAGCCTGGCCGGTTGCGTCGGTGATCTGACGGCGAGCCAGCCCGTTCGATGTCCCAAGTCCAGTTACTGCGAGACGCCCCTGTACCACCTGAATCGAACCCGCATTTCCGCCAGCCGGGAAGTTCCATTCATAGCCCCAGCCAACTTTGACGGACTGAAGCTTTTGCTGCGAATCTCCCAGCTCCACTTTTGCTTTTGCAAGGGCGGTCGTGGCCGTTTCGCTATCGGCAATGGCCTTACGCAGCGAATCTTCGACTTCGCCGCGACGCAGGCCAAGCTTAGCAGCAATGTACGATTCTGCGCCCAGTCCGAGGAGAACCAGAATCAGACAAACCAGCCCCAACCTGCTCATTGAAGACGCTCCGAGAACACTCACCTGAATCCGGTGGAGACCGCGCGGAGAATCCTCCGGCGAATCTGCTGAAATCTCATTTCTAAACTTCGGCCGAATTTCGACTCGACTTGGTACACGTCGCCCCGACGAATCAGGACCGTCCAGAATCCCCTCGATCATCCTGCCAGAATACGAATAGCTTACCTGACAAGTACACCCGTCGCATCTCTCCATTCCTCGGCAGATATGCTAAAAGTGGAAATCTGGCAGCGTCAAGCAGAATCACGACCCTTACGACCGTTAAAGTCAGAACATTGCGTTCGATTCTCGATCGCAGGGTCGCCGGGTATACTTAGCCACAAATTGTTCCCGGAAATCACTCGTTCGGACGGATCGACGAAAATGGCTGATGCCCCTGCTGCCCCGACTCCGGCAGTTCCTGTCTCAACTCGCCCTTTTGCCCACCTGCATTGTCATACTCACTACAGCCTTCTGGACGGCGTGAACCGCATTCCGGAGCTTGTGAAGCATGTCAAAGCGTCGGGCATGGATTCCATCGCCATCACGGACCACGGAAATCTCTACGGCGCGATTGAATTCTACACCGGTTGTAAAAAGGGCGGCGTCAAACCCATCCTTGGTTACGAGGCCTACGTCGCGCCGGGACGACGGTCTGATCGAACTTCCAGCCGTCAGAAAGAAGCGTCGTCCCACCTGACCCTGCTGGCAATGAATCGCAAGGGCTTCGATAACCTGATTCGCCTGTCCTCGACGGCGTATCTCGAAGGCTTTTATTACAAGCCGCGAATCGATCGCGAGATCCTGGAAGAATGCAACGAGGGAATCATCTGTCTCTCCGGCTGTGCGTCTTCGGAGCTTTCTCGTTTGCTGCTGGCCGACGCTCAGGATGAAGCGAAAAAGCTGGCGGAGTGGTACGCGCGAGTTTTCGGCGATCGCTTCTACATGGAGATCCAGAACGCAGGCTTTCAGATTCAGAAGGACTGCATGGAACTGACGGTCGATCTGGCCAATCGCGTGGGACTGCCACTCGTCGCCACGAATGATGCGCACTACCTTCGCAAGGAAGACGCCAAGGTTCAGGACGTAATGCTGTGCGTGAATACGCGGACAACTCGCGATGACGAAAAACGCATGAAGATGGAGCACGACGGGCTCTACGTTTGTACGCCGGATGAAATGTATGCGTGTTTCCCGGGGCTGGATCATGCCGTCGCGCGGTCGCAGGAAATTGCGAATCGAGTCAATATCGAGCTGGGTGATCGCAAGCTGTATCCGGTGTTTCGTCCACCGAATCAGCAGACCGACATCGATTACCTGCGAGATCTCTGTAAGCAGCGCATGCACGAACGCTATGGTGAAGAGCTGACGGAACGGCACTGGAAGCGTCTGGAATATGAACTGAGTGTGATTGAATCGAAGGGTTACGCGAGCTACTTCCTGATCGTATGGGACTTCGTCGAGTTTGCTCGCCGCAACGGCATTCCCTGCGGAGCGAGAGGTTCGGCGTGCGGTGCGATCGTGGCCTATCTGCTGCGACTGGGGGATGTTTGCCCGCTGAAATATGACCTGCTGTTCGAACGCTTTCTGGACCCCAGCCGAACAGAACCGCCCGATATCGATATCGACTTCTGCCGCGACCGCCGG
>CAIXQV010000185.1 GCA_903921605.1 uncultured Planctomycetaceae bacterium
CCGCTTCTTGCTTTCGCGATCGTGATAGGCCTTCCGGCTGGACACAATTTCAGCAACGATCTCAGGCCGCAGTTCGTCCAGAATCTTCGAAATTTCTTTCTGCTGAGCGTCGCTGAGTTTCAACTCTTTGACCAGTTCTGGATGCTCAAACGCATCGTGCAAAACGACCGTCGTCGTCACTTGCCCATCTTTAACTTCTGTTCTGATGTCGAGAGTCTCCCCATGCTGCCTCATTAGGCTAAGTCTAGCCTCCCTGCTAAGACGCTTTCGCTGACTGACCGGAGAACCGAGTTCCCGATAGGCCGCAGTCTGCTGTGCGTTCAATACCCTCATCGTGCGTTCGTTGAGGTGCCCCCGGGCATCCGACTGGTGACTTGGTCCAGCAGCGGACTCTGTAGACTGCTTCGCCAACTCTGAGGCATTCAGCAATACCGTCATTGCGTCCGCCTCAGCCTCCCTGCGCAGATCTTCGACCTGCGAAAACTGTTCGTCCGTGATTTCAAGCAGATCCTGAATTGCCGGTCGCTCAACGACAGATAGCAAATCTTCGTTGATCATGAGTTGATCAATCGATTCCTGATGATCGAGCAGAGAACGGTCGCCACGTTGACTCTCAAGGCTGGCCTGCAGAATCGCGTGTCGATTCCGACGCCGTAACGTTCTCTGTTGCTCTGGTGTGATGATTTTCATCCACTCAGCGTGAAGCTGATTCTCTTTTTCTGCTCTCATTTGTTCGATTGCGACACGAAAGCGACGATTCCTGAGTGACGACTGACTGAGCATTCGAGAAAGTTGAGCAATGCTCATCTCTGCCGGAGTCTGCTCCGCCTGCGCTTTCTTCATGGCATCTTTCTGAGCAATCGAGATGTCCTCTTTTAGTTGGCCGTAAGTGAGCCCGGAGGCAATTTGGTGCAACATTCGAAACGGGATGTCTTCAGACGATTGAACTCCCGGCGTGGGCGTCTCGCTGCTCTGCTGAGCTTGCAGAAACGTCAAGCAAACCTTCATCTCCACTGACACAACGGCCACGATGACTAGTAGGCATCTCGACATGCAAAACTCCATTTTTGCAGAACTGCCAGAAATTCGTACGCTCCCCCGCGCACGTGCCCATGGAGGATACAAATGACCTCTATTGTGATACAAGAGGTCTTCATGACGGGTGCGAAAGCGACGGTGCAGTCACCGCTCGTCCTTGATGAAACGGAATCTCCCGGAGAATCTTCGATGCAAACTCGGCTGAAGAATCTGTGCTGTGCTCTTGGCCTGCTTGCAGCGCTGCCTTCGATAAGTGTCTGCGCGCAAACTCCCGAGAACACTTCCTCAGCAGCCACGGTCTTTCTCAAGGCCGATCAGGACAGTGACATGAGCTTGTCGAAAGCCGAGTATCAGACGCTGCGGGGTGAGTCGAAAGAAGTAGTTCGCGACTGGATCGTTTTTGATCTTAATGCAGACCAACTACTGTCTGAAACCGAGTTCCTGGCGATTCCTTCTGTTGGCGGAGTCTCCCGCGGTTCAATCCCGGATCCGTTTGCGGCAATGATTGATCGGTTGCTGGACGTGGTCAAGAAGCGAGCCACTGATAAGGCTGCAGATACAGACAAGATTGAATTCGCCCCGGGGATCTTTACGCAGAGTTTACGCCACGGGATCGACCAGGAGCTTTATGGAAATGCAGATCCCAATTCGGACGGTGTTGTCAGCATGGCTGAAGCTCGATCCTTTCTGGAAATTCAATTCGGTATCCGACTCCCAGACAACGAATCTTTGCGATTCCCTGACGGACGCGTTGTCAATCACCATCTGTTCCAACACGCAGATGCAAAGTCTGGTGAAGAGCCAGACCTAAAGAATTCACTTCTCCGACAAAATCAACATAAACGCCCACTGTGCATGGCACTCGTAAGGCGACCGCAGCATCTTTGCGCTGGGCTGCCTGGAACGCGGATTCGTGCCGCTTTGTGAATACACTTCAGCTCAGGCTTTCGCCGAATGTTTCGGGCAACACCCCCGGACAAAATACCAACAACGCGGCCGCTTTGAATGGCAGAGTCACTGGCTGACCGAAAGAGCTTCCGTCTATCCCGACTCGAAGCGTCAGCGAGGGACCGAGTTGTTGTGCAAAAGCCTTCACTGATGTTTCTAACTGAGATTTCAAGGCACGGAAATATCCGGAAGTTAACCCGGAACAATCCCTCACCGGGTCGTGCGGGTTCGCATGTTCTGTTCAAGACAGAGCTCTCTGCAAGAACTGATCTTATCCCTCTTCCATACCAATAACTACGCCAGCACGCCTTTGATCACGTTGCCGAAAACATCCGTCAGACTTTCGTCTCGGCCCTGATGAAAATAGGTCAGTTTTTCGTGATCCAGTCCCATCAGATGCAGAATCGTTGCGTGCAGGTCATGCAGATGGACGCGATCAACGACGGCTTCGAAGCCGAACTCATCTGTCTCGCCGTAAGTGATGCCGCCCTTGACGCCAGCTCCCGCGAGCCACATTGAGAAACCATAGGGATTATGATTTCGCCCGGGAGCATTCGGGCCTTCGCTGAATGGCATGCGTCCGAACTCACCGCCCCAGACAA
>CAIXQV010000186.1 GCA_903921605.1 uncultured Planctomycetaceae bacterium
ACGGCCATCTCGGTGACGCTGGGTGCTTCAAGTGTGACCCAAAGCCCGAAGACAGTTTCGTCGGCAGCCAGTTTTTTTCGCAGAGCCTGAATCGCGGTCGTTTTCATGAGGAATCCCGGGGCATCGCAAATGGGACAGGCATCGATCCAGCGTGGTGCTGGGCCTGACCCAAAAACGTAGGTTGGACATTCTTGTCCGACAAAACTGCGACGGGCAGGAATGCCCATCCTACCTCAAAATGGAGACGTGACGAAGCACTAATTCACCAACTCCGCGTTGCCGCCACCGTCGCTGTTCAGCAATTCCAGCTGCACGGGTTCAGAACGCTTTCCGGCATCGATTGTCAGCACAACCGTGTGCAGGCCGGCAGTCAGTTCCGGTGAGAACTCCGTAACCGGATCCATCGGAAGTCCGTCAACTCGCACTTCTGTACCTGCTACGGAATTCAAACGAAACGCGATGCGGCCCGGAGTCGTGACATTAATCGTGAAGCGTGCAAATCCGACGTTGACTTCGCGAGCCCTCATTGTGGGCATGACCTCAAGTGGCAGCACACCAGCGACGGTTGTGTAGCGCGGATTCCAGGTGATATCCGAAGCGCTGATGGCGTGACTAAAGCTGGTTCGATTCAGCTGAAAATAGGCTTCATTTGTCGGCATCATCACCTGCCAGCTTCGCACAAGTCGCTGCTTCGACAGAGTATACTCCGAGGTTCGCCCGAGTTCTGAAAGGAAGCGAACGACCGCCGCGATCTCATCATCTGTCAGACTGTCCACGAGTCCTTCCGGCATCAGCGAGACACCCTGAGACTGTTCTTCAATCTGATCCACAGGAACTTCAACGACTTTGTTCTCGGCAGTTCGAAGCGTCAATGTCTTTTCTGACTTCTGAATCTGAACACCTGCGACGACCTGGCCATCCACTGTCGCGACCACTGTCGTGTGATAGTTTTCTTTGACTTTGGCATTCGGATTGAGCAAAGACTCCAACAGATAATCCGGCTGAGCACTCGCACCGAGACTGATCATGTCGGGACCAACCATGCCGCCAGCTCCGCCAATCGCATGGCACTTCAGACATCCCAGTTGCTCATTGCGATAGATTCGCTCGCCCTCTGACGCTTTCGCTGAAGAAGCGGCCTTTGCCAGAATTGCGGCACGCTCTTCCGCAGTCAGCGATTTGCGGCTGGTAATCTTTCCTGCCGTCTTCAGAGCATTCTCAAGATCTGCGTCGGTGCGGCCGGATTCACGAAGTACTCGGAGAATATCGCGAGCGACTTCTGTTCGCAGTTCTTTGCCTGCGAGTGCAGCGGTCAACAACTTCGGCCCTTGCTTTTCGTTCAGAATCGCGCGAGCAATCCCGACCGATGAGGCACCCTCGGGAAGAGTTGTTGCCAGGCTGACGACAAGCGGAGCCGCCTTTTCCGGACGGACCACCGCAAGACGTTCGATAGCCAGTCCACGAATCTCGACGGCACTTTTTTCATCACCGGCAACCTGCTCCAGCAGAACCAACAAGGAATCATCCTGACTGTCAGCAATGCCAGCAAACGCAGCAGACCGATCGGCGGCATCCGCTTCAGGATTCAAGGCCCATTCCTGGAGCTGTGACTTCAAACTGTTCAATTTCCACTGACCGATCGCCTGCAGGGCCGCTCTTCGCAACAACGTGTCGTCAGACTTTGGCAATGACGCCAGAGCATCGGCATTGACTGCGGGAACCATCTTTCTTGTCATCGAAATCGTCAGCAACGTCTGCAGCGTAGCGCCGTCCTTGTGCGTAGCGGCCTGAGTTGCCAGTTGGCCCATCTGTTCCGGATTGGCGCTATAGCAGATCAAAGGAACCAGACCGGCTCGCTTCTCTGCGGTCACATTGTCGGCGTACAGATCTTTCATCAGCACATCAACAGGAGCACCGCTGCCCAGAGCTGAAAACCCATAGGCGATCTGTCCGGCGTCGTTGTTGAAGTTCATTTCGCCACGTTCGAACGCCGGGCGCCATTGAGGAGCCAGTTCTTTTGTGGTCAACCACATGGCATAATCGATGAACGTATCAACTGGTTGACGCAAGGGCATCAGAGCCGTCTCGACAAGCTTTGGATCGCGGAACTCGGCCACCATCTTCGCAGTTTCGGAATTGGCTTCTCCAAACGCAGAACCATCAGCAATCTGCCGTTCAGAGTCTTCGAGTGGTGAAAACGAGAGGGCTCGAATGGCTTCCAGACGAACTCGCGGATGTCCATCCTGCACAGCCTTTGTCAGCAGTTCGCGGGAGTTCGGCATCAGGTATTTCCAATGACTCAGAACTCGCACCGCTGCCGCTCGAATTCGCCCGTCGTCACTCTTCAGCAACGTCTCAAGCAATTGCGGCTGCACCGAACGGGCCGTCTGGAAACACCAGACGGCCTCGAGCAGCACATGATCGCGTTCTGCGTCTGACAACTTGACAGATTTCAGCCACGCTTCCAGTTCAGTTGCAATGGCCGGCCCACGCTGCCGAAGAATCTGCTTGGCGGATTGACGTTCGACGCCGTCGTCTGATCGCAGAGCTTCGAACAACTCTGCATTTGTCCGAGTCGACACGGGCTTAAATTCACGCTTCGGCGCGCCCTTCCAGGTGATTCGCCAGATGCGGCCGTGAGTGTGGTCGCGGCGTTCATCACGGAAATCCACTTCGCCGTGTTGAATGATCGGGTTGTACCAGTCCGCAACATAAATGGCTCCGTCAGGTCCAACTTTGACGTCGATCGGACGAAACGCCACGTGATCCGACCAGATGACTTCCTGCTGTTCACGAGATACGTAGCCGGAGTTTTCTTCCGTCAGAGCGAAGCGTACGACGCGGTGACCGCGGAAGTCATTTGTGATTGCACAACCCTGCCAGTCAGGCGGCAGCATCGGAGTTTCGATCAGTTCCAGGCCGCAATGTTTCGGGCTGCCGGGATTCAGACCTTTGACAAGTCGCTCAGCATCAGCCGCGGTGAAGTAGTAGGCTCCGGGAATCACATAATTGATCCCCTCGCCGCCAGCACCGTCAGTGGCAAACGACTGACCGAAGCGATCGTAATGATGTCCCCATGTATTCACGAGCCCTCGCATGAAGACGCCCAGTTCGAGCGTTTCAGGGCGAAACTGCCAGATGCCGCCAGCGTTCAGTCGACGCACGCCCCAGGGAGTTTCGACGTGACTGTGAATGTAGATCGACTGATTGAAGTACAGAAATCCGTCATAACCCCAGCGGAGCGTATGCAGAATGTGGTGAGTGTCTTCTGTGCCAAAGCCGGACAACATGACCTTCTTTGAATCGGCCTTCAGGTCTCCGTCATGATCTTTGAAATGCAGCAACTCTGTGCTGTTTGCAACCCACGCGCCACCGTCACCCGGAGCGATCCCGGTTGGGATCAGCAGTCCCTCTGCGAACACATGAGTCTTGTCTGCCACGCCGTCATGATCAAGGTCTTCCACAACGACAACGCGATCGGTCGCCGGAGCCCCAGGCACAATCTGTGGATAAACCTCTGAGCTGGCGATCCAGAGACGACCGTCTTCGTCAAAGTTCATCTGGATTGGTTTTGCGATCGTGGGATCTGAGGCGAACAGATTAACTTCAAAGCCTTCAGGGACTTTAAAGGTGGCCTTTTCCAGCTCAGGATCCGGAGCTGGAATATCCTTCAGTGTCGGGACCTGTGCGAGGACAGAGGCCGAGGAACTGGCGATCGCGAAAAAGCTCAAACTGACCAAAAGGTTGCGAACGTGGGGATTCATAGATTAATCAGTGAACGTGTCTGTGGGAGGGGAAGGTAATTTGAAGGAAGAATTCAGAGGTAAGAATTCGTACTTCGGGGATAGAGCCAATGAAAGGTTGTTCTGCGTCGGTCGGGGCAACGCTATTCCCCAAACTCTCGCAGATCAGCCGTGATTTCGAATTCCTGACCGGCACTTTCCAGTTCTTTCAGAATACTCTCTACAGTAGAGTCCTGGGGAACAGCAAGCTTCAGAACCATTTCGAAGGCATGTCCCTCTTCCGTTCTGACGGCATGCATACCGGTGATGTCGATGCCCTTCATGGACATCATTTGACTCAGTCGACGCAAGGCACCCGGCTGATTTCGACCGCCGACTCGCAGACGAAACGAACGAGTCCCCGCATGTGCCGCATTGTGGGCCGTTAGTTGGACTGATGCATCGCGAATTGCCATGTCGATCCCGAACGGTCGGCAGGCGTCCTGCAGATGATCGCGGACGACCGACGGATCCATGGAGTCCGGGAACTCGGCCGAGAAAATCATGGTGAAGAATCCACGAACCACTGTCTGGCTGGCTTCTCGAAGATCACCACCAAGTTCTGACATGGCTTTGGTCACCGCCGCCAGAATCCCGGCGCGGTTTGCGGCAGCCATCGTAATTATCAGCTCTTTTGCCATGAACAAGGCTCCGAGACAAAGTCAGGTTTCTGGAGGGAACGAAGATTTATCGACCCGGCTTGGGATTCGTATCTGAACGTTTGGGTTTCACGGACCGCTGGACAATTCAACAACATGGTGATCTGGGTCGGTCAGAAACACCTGTACGGCTCCATCCGGACGAAGCTTGGCGTCGTCCAGAAGAGTTATCCCAAGGGACTTGAGTTTCTCCGCCGACGCTCGAGCATCTTCGACTTGAAACGCAAAATGATGATTACGACTGGACCGGACAAGAACTTCCACAGGATATCCGGCCGGTCCGCTTTTATCATGCTCTTTGATCAGATGAATGAGAGTAGTTCCCGCCCGAAACCACGCTCCGTCGAAACTGAACGCCGGTCGGGGCACTTCCTCCATCCCCAGCAGTCCCACATAGAACTGCCGACTGGCTTCGACATCACGAACCACAAGAGTAACGTGGTCGATCTGTTTGACCTGAACTGGAGACGCCGACACAGCAAAACCTCTATAAGAATCTCATCAGCGGAACACGATGGATAGCGACAACAGGAGTACACATGCCGACCTGAAAGCCAGACCTCATATCCTGACTGGCAGATTATTCCCGGGTTTGATGTGGCGATCGGCCATTCATCCCCATGGATAGCATTTCTCAGAATCCTTCAAAGAAACCCTGTATTCTTGCGGGTGAGGGCTGCCGACACAATCAACGCACGCCATTCTCTCCGTAGGGGTTCTCAGGTATCGCCGAATTCCTACAGTCTCTGCGAATTCGCCAGGCTGTTCTGGTCAAGAGACCCCCTTTTCGATTACCCTTCCCGATCCGCTGCGCCGAGGGCGCAAAATGGGCTGGTGGGATAGGGACGTCTCTGGCCCAGCCACCGTTTGTCACGCTGTCGCGCGGAATGTGCAGTTCATTGCGGATCTTTTGAACTCCGCAGGGATGCGGTTAACCACCTGACTGATGCCGAAAACTTCCTCGGAAGTTTTCGCGTTAAACTGATCGACTGAACCTGAAGTTATGACGCTTGCGGAGCTATTGCAGAATCGATTTCGAGCAGACCTGAGGCATCGCGGAGCAGCCTACATTGAGGCTGAACGCATGACTCTTGTTCGAGTCACTCCTGAAAACATCTTTGGAATCGTGCAGGACGGTGCTGAGTTTCAGACTCAGCTGCGTTATCAGCCTGATGACGTCGTGATGTTTTGCACCTGTGAACAATACGCCAAGAGTAAGGTCTGCAAGCATTTGTGGGCTACGATCCTGGCGGCTGACAGCGGTGGATACATCAGTTCCACTTTGCGTCCGGGACGTATCGCTCCGTTCGTAGCGCCCAACGCCTATCAGCCCATTACGATGGATGATATCGAACCGGGTGGCGTGGACCCCGACGGCGATGCGCGAACTCCGCGTGGCAAGCCAAAAGTAAAGACAGCTCCAGTCCAGCGTACGTTGCGACCATGGGAAGCGCGGCTGGTTGAGCTGAAGGACAATATGGATGTCTCTCCGGACGGACGTACCAAGTCCGATCCCGAAGAGCGTCAAATCTTTTACGAAGTGGACCTTGAGGCCAGCAAAGAAGCCGGCAAGCTGGTGATTCAGGCCTCACAACGTCAGCGTCGAGCAGGCGGACAGTGGGGGAAAATCAAACCTCTCAAAGTTCGCCCGGGTGAACTTGATCATATCGAACACGAAGACGATCGCACGTTCCTGTCTTACCTGGCGGGAGCAATCCCTGAACGTAACAACTGGACGACGCAGCAGGCTGAACTGCGCACCTCTGCGCATCGCTTTTATGTTCCGTTTGAATTGGGACAACTGGTTCTGCCCGACATGTGTCGCAGCCGTCGTCTCAGAATTCTGGGCAGTGACGAAGCGGGCGAGCAACTGCTGAGCTGGGATGAACTCGATCCCTGGGAACTGACAATTCGAGTTCGTCGCGACACGGAATCTGAAGGCTGGAAGGTGGCTGGCCTGCTGATTCGTGGCGAAGAAGTCATGGAGTTGGCCGACGTACCTTTGGTTGTTCCCGGCGGATTTGTTGTCAGCAGCGATTCGATTGGACTGCTTCGCGATTTCGGAGCTCCGGAATGGATGCGGATGCTGGCCACTGGCGGAGCATTGCACATTCCGGAAGCCGATCAGCACGACTTCGTCGATCGACTGCTGGATATCCCGTCGCTGCCCCGACTGGATCTGCCGAAGGAACTGCAGCTCGAAGAGATTCGAACAATTCCTTCTCCGATACTGAAAATTACTTCGCCACCAATGAATCGCTGGAGAAACGATTCGCTGACGGCAGAAGTGATCTTCGATTATCTCGGCACGCCGGTTTCCGGCAGCAGTGCTCGCTGGGCTGTTGTGCAGCGTGAAGCCAGCCGTTGTATTATTCGAGACCGTCAGTTCGAAGGCCAATGCTGGGAGAAGCTGCGTCAGGCTGGATTCCGTCGGCGTTTGGGAGATCTCAAGCAACAGATCAACGTCGAAATCGCCCGCCGCGATCTCGGTCGCGCCGTGAGGGAACTGGTTGATCACAACTGGGCCGTGTTCGCCGATGGCAGCAAGGTTCGTCAGGCCGGTGGGCTGCGGTTCCGCGTTTCTTCTGATGTTGACTGGTTCGACGTACATACCGATGTGGACTTCGAAGGTCGCTCGGTGTCGTTCCCTGAGCTTCTGCGAGCACTCGAGCGAGGTGATTCGACCGTTCGTCTGGATGACGGTTCGCTCGGTATTCTGCCGGAAGAGTGGCTCGAGCAGATCGGCATGATCAGTGGTCTGGGAACGGCGACTGAAGATGGACTTCGGTTCTCCACGTCTCAAGCTGCGTTGCTGGATGCATTGTTGGCTTCTCAGGACAACGTCGATACCGATGCCGGTTTCGACGCGATGCGCGAACGCTTCCGCAACTTTGCAGGGCTGGAACCTGTGATCGTTCCGGATACGTTCAAGGGCGAATTGCGAGGATACCAGCAGGAAGGTCTGGCCTGGATGAAGTTCCTCTGCGACTTCAACTTTGGCGGATGTCTTGCGGACGACATGGGTCTTGGAAAGACCGTGCAGTTTATCGCGATGCTGCTGCGACGCATGGAAGATAAACCAAACTGTCCACCTTCGCTTGTCGTTGTTCCACGGTCCTTGATTTTCAACTGGGCCAGTGAAAGCAATCGCTTTGCTCCGCACCTGAAAGTGATGGAGTACACCGGTCTTGAACGTGCTAACCTGCGAACGGAGTTTCCAAAGCATCATCTGATTCTGACGACGTATGGCACGGTTCGTCGTGACATCGCCGTGCTGAAAGAATTTGAGTTCGAATATGTGGTTCTCGACGAAGCCCAGACGATCAAGAATCCATCGTCTCAGATCGCGCGAGCATCACGGTTGCTGAAATCCAACTTCCGTCTGGCACTCAGCGGTACGCCGATTGAAAATAACGCCGGCGACCTGTGGTCGATCTTTGAGTTTCTGAATCCCGGTATGCTGGGTCGCAGTACTGCGTTCCGTTCGCATATCGCGGATCCGGACAGCAAAGAATCTCGCGAACTGGTAGCGAAGGGTCTCCGTCCATTTATTTTGCGTCGAACCAAGAAGCAGGTCGCGGCAGAACTTCCGGATCGTCTGGAAGAAACCATCTACTGCGATATGGAAGAAGAACAGCGTCGTCTTTACGACGAACTGCGAGTCCATTATCGCGATTCGCTGCTGGGACTCGTCCAGGAGCAGGGGCTCGCGAAGTCGCGTATGCACGTGCTCGAAGCACTGCTGCGTCTGCGTCAGGCGGCCTGCCATCCGGCACTGCTTAAACGTGGTGATGAGCAGGAAATGTACGCGAAGCTCGACTTCCTGATTCCGCATCTGCAGGAGCTGATTGCAGAGGGACACAAGGCCCTCGTGTTTTCTCAGTTCACCAGCATGCTCAGTATCGTGCGATCGCATCTCGACAAGGAAAACATCACTTACGAATATCTCGATGGCAAAACTCGCGACCGCAAAGCGCGAGTCACGCGATTCCAGGAAGATGAAGATTGTCAGGTGTTCCTGATCAGCTTGAAAGCCGGGGGTCTGGGTTTGAACCTGACGGCCGCCGACTACGTCTTTCTGCTCGATCCGTGGTGGAATCCGGCTGTCGAAGCTCAGGCGATCGACCGAGCACACCGAGTCGGTCAGACTCGTACCGTGTTCGCTTATCGTTTGATCTGTCGCGATACGGTCGAAGAGAAAATCGCCGAGCTGCAAAAGCAGAAACGCGAATTGGCCGATGCCATCCTTGAAGGCGACGAAGCCAGCAGCGTCCTGCAGAATCTGTCTGTTGAGGATCTTGAGCTGCTGTTCTCGTAACAGCCTCGTTCAAGTTGAGTATGACAACAAATCAACCGGACCGGCGAAAGCTGTCCGGTTGATTTTTTTATGTCCCTGGCGGCAACCTGACTCAGCTTGCAGGCGAAGCAGGTTGCTGGCTACATAGCTTGCTTCCGTCTCAAACACACAGCTCAGTTGCTGCAGGTCAACGCCACAACCGGCAGCAGATCTTCTTTACGGTTTGGCAGATCTGCAGTGCTTCGTGGATAAGTTGCTTTGCCCTTTGCAAAGTCAATTCCCATCTGCATCTCAACCGCCACGCGGTCTGACTGCTTTCCAAGATGCATGAATGCGGCCATATGAGACTGACAGAATTCAAACTTCGCCATACCCATTGGCAACGTGCGAAGAGTATTGCTCCAGTAATGCCAGCGAACCTTAGGATTCCTGGTCATCCACCACGCGATTCGAGCCAACGCCTTGCCCATGGTCATGAACTCTTTCAGCGATGGCTTCTGGCGTCGTTCTGGCTTGAGCATCCGAGTCGTCCGCATGACTCGAGCCATGTAGCGTGCTGGTTCATACACCGTCCCCACGACCCTGCGATAATCATCGTAGATATCGGCACGGTCGCGAGTTGTCACATAGTTCAGTCCGCCTGTCGTGTTGTCCGAATTGGAGGCATTCTCCAGTCGATAGACACCCGAATTCGGAGGAAGCAGTTGATGGTTGCAGTCGATCATGCGACCTTCCTGCATCAATCGGCGCGTTAACTGTGTATTGGGTAAGGCAACCAAAAGGCCGACCATCGCCACCATGATGCCAGTCTCTTCGATGCAATCAATCATCGCATCCGCGATGCCCGGCTTTTCACTGTCGAAGCCCAGAATGAAGCCCGCTGAGATTGAGATCCCATGTTCATACACATGATGAATCCGCTCCACGATGGGCTTCATCGAATTCATTTTCTTCTGAGTCACCGCCAGCAAATCAGGATCAGGGGTCTCGATCCCCATAAAGACAAAGCGAAACTCACAGCGCTTCATCATTTCCAGCAGTTCATCGTCGTCCGCCAGGTTCATCGACGCTTCCGTCGTGAAGTAAAACGGATAATCCCTGCGCTGGCACCAGGCTTCGAGTTCCGTTAATAGCTTCTTGACGAACTTCTTGTTGCCGATGAAATTATCGTCGGAGATATCAACCCAGCCGCGATGTCCCAGATCCGCCAGCCGGTCCAGTTCGGTCAGCACCTGCTCAACAGTTTTGCTGCGAGGAATTCGACCGTAGAGTTCGATAATGTCGCAGAATTCACAGTTGAACGGACAGCCGCGGGAAATCTGGATGCCAGCCTGCAGATAGTTGTGAAACTCAACAAGGTCGAATCGCGGTGTGGGTGATGTTGTCACATCCGGCTTGTTGTCTCGCTCAAAGATTCCACACGGCTGACCTTCACGCCAGGAATCCAGCCAGACTGGAATAGTGACTTCGCCTTCACCCAGAACTCTGGCATCAGCGTTTTCGTAAATCTCAGGCTGGCTTGTAGGATCAGGACCGCCGACCACAATATACTTGCCATCACGATTCGCTCGATCAATCAGGGCCAGGATTCCGGTTTGTTGCGGAATCATGCCTCCGGTGCAAATGATGTCGGCCGAGTTCCATTCGTCGTCGCGAAGGTCGCGGACATTCAGATCGACCAACTGAAACGTCCAGTGCTGCGGCAACAACGCCGCCACGGTCAACAGGCCCAGCGGAGGAGCCACGGTCTTGGCTCCGGTCGTTGCCGCGGATTCGGTCAGATTCCAAAAATTCGACGCCTGAAACCTGGGCTGAATGAGCAGGCAGCGTACGGCATCTTCCGGGCTTCGATCAGGTCGGGCCATCAGAAACACATCTTTGTCAGAGGGAAAGAAATCCAGGGAAACTGCAGTGATCCCCTGGGTCCCTTGAGTGTGTAAGGGACCACGGTCCAAGTCAACGACTCACACGCGTTCGTTTACTAATCTCAACAAGTCCGTCGGATTCCTCGGACGACGACCTCCGGAACTGCTCAAAATCTTAGCATTTTCTGGGGGTTAGTAAGATTATCGGAGCAGTATTCAAAGGACCAGTGGGTCGTTTGACTCGCCCCGGATGTTCGTCCCTGGCACCGGGCTTATGCGATCTCTTCTTAAACAACAGCCTAGGCGCACCGGGCGCGTTGACGGTGGCATAGTGACGAAGAATCTGCGAAAACCTGTCGAACGTATTGGCAAACTTTTTCCAGAAGCTGACTTCAGGGGCTGCTGCGAATGAAACCACGTCATTGGATAGTGGCAATGGCTCTCGCGGCACTGTGCGTGTCCGCCGTGGCCATGGCTCAGCGGGGACAATTCCGAGGACAGTTTCGCGGCGGCGGGCGATATCGAAACCTTCAGGGTGCGGACGGCCGAGTCGAACGGAACGGAGTTCCGGACTGGAAGCTGGACGAAAAGTTCAAGGATGATGTCTTCACGTTCGTTCGTATTCGCTATCGCTCAACAGGGCGTTGGGCCTGGGACACAGACTACCCCGATGCGGACTTGAACTTCTCTTATCGTCTTCAGCAGTTGACATCTTTGCATACTGATCCCGACGGTGTCATCATCGAACTGACCGATCCACGTCTGTTCGATTATCCCTTCATCTACATCATCGAACCGGGCTACATCTATCTTGAAGAGGACGAGCGTCAGGCTCTGCGCACTTACCTGCTGAATGGTGGGTTTTTGATGGTAGATGACTTCTGGGGCGAGGATGAATGGAAGGGCTTCTGGGACGCGATGAAGCAGGTCTTTCCGGAACGGGAGTACGTCGATCTGCCGCTTGAGCATCCAATCTTCCATTGCGTTTATGATCTCAAAGAGCGACCTCAGATCCCGGCTATTGGGTTTGCTCAACAGATGGCCAATGGTGAAATCTATTCAGCGCAGGGTGAAGGTACGGAAGAGGTTCACTATCGAGCACTCTTCGATGACAATGGTCGCATGATGGCCTTTATCGGACACAATACAGATCTCGGTGATGGCTGGGAGCGCGAAGGGGAAGATCCGTGGTACTTCAAAGAGTTCTCGGAGAAAAAAGCTTACCCGCTGGGGATTAATGTCATCTTCTATGCGATGACGCATTAGCGACTGGCCTGTCGTTTTTGGTTTTCAGTTTTCGGACATGTGCGGCTCTCCGGGAACCCTATTCTTCTGGCCCAGAAATACGAAAGCAGGTTCATGACTACCCCAACGGAACTCACCGTCGAACGAGAACGAGAACTGATCACTCAGCTAAAGCAAATGCGAAAGCAGATTGACGCGGAGTTGTCTCGAGTCATCGTCGGCCAAAAGGAAGTCGTGCGACAGTTGCTGATTTCTCTGATGGCAGGTGGCAATTGCCTGATCACCGGAGCACCCGGATTGGCCAAGACTCTGCTGGTCAAGTCGATCGCTCAATTGTTTGATCTGAAGTTTAACCGCATCCAGTTTACTCCCGACCTGATGCCCGCCGACATCACCGGCACGGAAGTTCTGGAAGAAGACGGTGCCGGTGGACGATCGATGCGATTCATCCCGGGGCCGATTTTTTCCAACGTGCTGCTGGCCGACGAAATCAATCGAACGCCACCCAAGACACAATCTGCTTTGCTGGAAGCCATGCAGGAACATCAGGTCACTGCCGCCGGTCGACGCTATCCACTGGATGAGCCATTCTTTGTGCTCGCCACGCAGAACCCGATCGAGATGGAAGGCACCTACCCACTACCAGAAGCTCAGCTCGATCGATTTATGTTCAATGTCATGATCGATTATCTGCCAGAGGATGACGAAGTGGCTGTGGTGCAGCAAACGACGTCTCGAAGCTTCCAGCCAATCAAATCGCTGTTCTCCGGCGAAACTGTTCGAGAATTCCATCAGGTCGTTCAACGCGTTCCCATCGCGGATGACGTCATTCGGTACGCCGTGCGTCTGGCCGCCGCATCAAGACCGGGTCAGAAGGGGACTCCTGACTTCATCAATGATCTTGTCTCGTGGGGCGCGGGACTGCGAGCAGGACAGTATCTGGTTCTGGGCGGAAAAGCTCAGGCTCTGCTGGATGGACGCTCGTACGTTTCCAGCAAAGATATTCAGGCACTTGCCAAGCCAGTATTACGTCACCGCATTCTTCCCAATTACCGAGCCGAAGCGCAGGGAGTCACTGTGGACTCGCTGGTGGATCGATTGCTGGCAGTGGTTGAACATCCGAAGAACGAATCAGTGGCCTGACAAGGGCGACGTCCTCTTGAGGTATTAACCGTTTACTCTGGCTGGCCGCTTATGTCCGCAGACCTCATGAATCCGAATGTGGTGATGAGCATTCGTTCGCTGGAAATGCGAGCCAAGCTTGTCGTGGATGGTTTCCGAACAGGGTTGAACAAAAGCCCGAGACATGGATTCTCCGTCGAATTCTCCGAGTATCGTCCTTATGCTCAGGGCGATGATCCGAGATTTCTGGATTGGAAACTGTTTGCTCGCACGGATCGAAGTTACATCCGTTTGTTTGAAGATGAAACGAACCTGCGATGCTACATCGTGCTGGATATCAGTCGCTCGATGTCGTTCGGTTCTGGTGAGTACACAAAACACGACTACGCCCGAACGCTGGCAGCGTCGCTCGCCTGGCTTTTGAATCGTCAGGGCGATGCTGTCGGTCTGACGCTGTTCGATGAACACGTCCGTACGATCGTCCCCGCGCGATATCGTCCGGGACAACTTCGCCGGCTCTTTGTAACTCTGGAAGAACCCGCGTCTGGACTGAGCACAAATCCCGGAGTTGCTCTTGAAGATGTCGCTCAACGCCTGCGCAAACGCGGCCTCGTCATCCTGATCTCCGATATGCTGGCACCGGTGCAACAAATTGGCGACGGTTTGCGATTGCTGCGAGGTTGCCTGCATGATCTTGTCGTGTTTCAGGTCCTCGATCCGGCCGAGAAGACATTGAATTTTGACGGCCCCAAGCTGTTTGAAGATCTCGAAAACGGTCAGAAAATCTTTAGCGACCCCGACACAATTCGTAACGAATACCTGTCACGCTTTGATGCTCACAACCGTGCGGTTCAGGCGGAATGCGAAGCCGTCGGCGCCGCGTGGCGACAGCTAGTAACCAACGAGCCCCTTGAATTAGCACTGGCCGAATTCCTGCAGGCACGCAGGCAAAGAAGTCGGTAGGATTCGTTTCCCGTAGCGTGGGCGTTTGTCGTTCGGAATTCAACAAGATCCAACCCATGTTTGAATTACTCTATACAGGATTTGCGGTCGCCGGTGGGTTATTGGCGGGTGTGCCGATTGCCTTGCACATGCTCCGACGCACGCCTGCCGTTCGAATGCCATTCAGCGTCGTCCGCTTTCTGACTCCGACTCTGCCCAAAACGACGAAGCGCTCGACGATCGAACATTGGCCGCTGATGCTGCTGCGGATCCTATCCGTGATTCTGATTGCCCTCGCTTTCGCAAGGCCTTTCCAACGAGTCACTGTCGCCAAAGCGGCGGAATCCGGAACTGCTGACCGAGTTGCTCTGCTCATCGATGCCAGCGCCAGTATGCGACGTGATGGGCTGCGAGAAGCCGTGATTGCAGAGATTCAGAAGGTCGTGGCGGAACTCAACGAGGAGGACACGCTGAGCCTGGCTGTGTTCTCTGAGAACGCTCGAACGCTGCTGAGTTCATCCGAGTGGACCCAGGCCGAACCGGCCAGCCGCTCAGCGCTCATTGAACGCGTCACGAATGCCTATGAACCAGACTGGTTGGCGACTAACACCGCCACCGCGATGTTGGAGGCGGCCGATGAAGTTGCCAGAGAGCAAGGGACGGCAGGCCCCGATGGAGAACGTCGTGTCGTCTTGATCACTGATTTTCAGGAAGGCAGTGATCTGGATGCCGTGCGTTCCGGAACCTGGCCGGATTCCGTGAAGCTCGATCTTCGCATCGTTCAGCCAGCAGCAACTGGTAATGCGGGACTGAGTCTTGCGGAAGATGGACGTACCGGAAGAATTCGTGTGCGAGTGACAAACTCCGGCGACGCAACCGTGACAAATTATTCCCTGTCAACATTTGACGTCGCCGGAAATCCCGTCGGAAAACCCATCACTGCCGAAGTCGGCGGCGGTCAGCGCAAGACAATTACCATGCCAGAGGTGACGGAAGGGCAACCGCTGATTGCTGGTGTCGAAATCCTTAACGACCCACATCCGTTTGATAATGTGGTCGATCTTCCGCTCGATGAAGTTGGTGCCGTGCAGATCGCTCATGCAGGACCGGTCGATACAAACAACGCAGACACGATGCGATATTATCTGCAGCGAGTTCTCGATGGGCATGAAACTGCCCCAGTTGAAGTAGTGGACCTCGTTGGCAGCGACAGCATTGCTCTGCCGGTCCCCGAGAATGTTCGGCTGGCGATCGTAACCGACACAGTTTCTGAAGGACTGGTCACGTCTCTGAACGGATTGCTTGATCGCGGCGGTATCGTCATGGTTGCCTTGAAGAGCACTGACATGGCCTCATCACTCAAATCGCTGCTGCCGGAGAACACAGGGATTGAGGAGGCTTCCGTAACTGACTATGCCATGCTCGGCCAGCTGGATTTTTCCAATAGCCTCCTCACGCCGTTTGCTGATGCGAGGTTTGCAGATTTCTCGTCAATACGCTTCTGGCATTTTCGAAAACTCACGCTGGACCCTAACCAGGCTCAGGCCGTTCGAGTTCTCGCAAAATTCGATTCCGGCTCACCCGCGATACTTGAATCATCGCGACCATCCGGAGGACGTCTCTTTATCCTTGCTGCGGGCTGGCATCCGGAGGACAGTCAGTGGGCTCTGTCGACACGATTTCCTCCCATGATTCATCGGCTCGTTCAATTGGCGAATCCGCGAAAGTCCGGACACCTTCTTTTCGAAGCGGGGCAACGCATCAGCCCTGCGGAGATCTCGGGATCAGAAACATGGACCTTGACCGCTCCGGACGGCACCGTGCAAACACCTACAGCGCTCAAGGCAATAGCCGACCCGGCGCAACCGATTATCGTTTCGCCAGCGCCTGAGTCAAAAGCGACCACATCGGCCGACAACAGCAAAGCAACGGAGGCCAGTCCTGTTCAGACCGCTTCTGTATCGCCGACCATTGCATTATCAACACCCGGTCGATGGACATTAACCGGGGAGACCGCCGAGGGCCCAAAGACTGTCAGCCTGCTTGTCACCGTCGCCGCATCAGAAAGTCGAACCGAGCCATTTCCCGCCGGCCAATTGCAGGCGCTGGGCATGTCGCCAGAGGTCGCTACGGTGCAGAATGCAACGACAGAGCAGCCAACTCTCGCTGAGACGGCACAGCTCGACTCAATCGAATTGGAATCTCAGCAAAAATTCTGGCGCTGGTTTCTGCTGGCCGGACTCATCCTGCTCGCAATCGAAAGCATCGTCGCCGCAACAATTGAACGCAGCCGGCGGCTGATTGAGTCATAGAACGTCTGCAGGCCCTAAAGAAGCGAATAGCCTGAGCGATTTCGAAGCTCCAACGGGCAGGTTGCACCGGGTCAAGGTCGATCCGCCCGTGTTAAGTTGCATTCGGTCGAAATCGTGATAGCTTTGACGGCTTTCCAGCGCAGAGCGGGCGTTGTTTATTGTGCTGCGGATTTCAGATTTCAAATCTGAAATTTCTAATGGTTCCGGATAATGCCAAAAGCCACTTCGTCACGATCTCATTCCGTACTTACACCCACCCGAGTTCCTTCCATGCGTTTCTTGTGTACTTTCCTGTCGTGCCTTTCATTAGCGATTGGTTCTGCATCATCACTTACTGCTCAGGATGCCGCACCGTCAATAGACGCGCAGTCTGCTGATCGACCGATCCAGGCCTTGCTCGTCACTGGCGGATGCTGCCATGACTACGATCGCCAGAAACTGATCCTGACTCGCGGCATCAGCGCGCGAGCCAACGTTCGCTGGACTGTGGTGCATCAGGGCGGAACATCCACAGACACAAAGATTCCACTTTATAACGACCCCAACTGGGCCGATGGTTTCGACATTGTTATTCACAACGAATGTTTTGCTCACGTTACGGACAAGGAGTTTGTCGATCGCATCCTGAAGCCTCATCGAGAAGGTCTGCCTGCAATTCTTGTTCACTGCGCTATGCATTGTTACCGAGTTGATGATGATCGCTGGTTTGAATTCTGCGGAGTTCAGTCGCCTGGGCACGGTCCGCACTATTCGTACACGATCAACAACCAGAAGCCAGATCATCCAATTATGGCGGGGTTCGGTGAGCGATTCGTTGTTCCAAAGGGTGAGCTGTATCACGCGGCGAAAGTGTTCGACACGGCAACTCCTTTAGCGATCGCGCATCGCCAGGATAACAATGAGCCGCAGGTCTGCATCTGGACGAACGATTATCGCGGCACTCGAGTCTTCGCGACCACTGTCGGTCATTACAACGAAACGATGGTCGAGCCGACGTATCTGGACATGATGACTCGCGGACTTCTTTGGGCGGTCGGCCGTGATCCGGAGAAGTATTTCACACCAACGACGGAAGTGGTCGACGAAGAGCTGCGTGCGTTAGTTGCTGCAAAGATTGAAAAGAACTCGCC
>CAIXQV010000187.1 GCA_903921605.1 uncultured Planctomycetaceae bacterium
GTTCGGAAGGTCGACCTCAGCAATCTCCTCCTGCCGGAACTGAGTCATCCTCCCCTGTTTGTTTCCATGGGGAACCCTCACACGATCTTGTTCGTTCGTTCTCTTGATGCGTTGGATTTTTTTACGCTGGGGCCAGCCATTGAGTGCCATCCCGAATTTCCCAGCCGCACGAATGTCGAGTTCGTGGAAATTCAAAGTGCCAAATCAGAAACTTCGCCCAGAGCTAAAGTTCGCGTCTGGGAAAGAGGTTCCGGAGAAACCATGGCCTGCGGGTCGGGAGCCTGCGCTGTTGCGGTCGCCGGCGTAGCCAGTGGGCTTCTCGCGGATTCCGTCCCCATTCAAATCGAAATGCGAGGAGGGAATCTGGTTGTGATCTGGGACCAATTCAACAGCGTCTTTCTTGAAGGCCCGGCCGAAGAAGCCTTTCGAGGATTCTTTCCCGCGGACATTGGTTAGGCCCGTTACCGGCAACTCTTTTCAAGAACGTCTTTATGCGTTGGCGGCCGCTACGGCGGCTTTCATTTTACTGAGCCCGGTCTTCGCAACTTCCAGAGCATCCTGTTTCCAATAGTCGCGATTGAACAGCTCCAGGGATAGAGTAATCTCGCGTCCGTGACCGCCGATTGCGTTCAGAATCTTTGACATCGGAGCAATGCCGTCTCCCGGATAAACTCGATGCGAATCGTTCATCTCAGCTCTCTCAGGCGTGGCTGGATAGTCGTTGACGTGAAAGACCTGCAGAGCATTGTCGCTGAACAAATCCAGGCCGGTAAAGGCGGATCCACCTTTGAAGATGTGATAGATATCAAGAAGCAGGCAGGCTTTCGGATGTCCGGTTTCTCCAATCACAAACATGACCTCGCCCAGTCGTGAAAGATTCTTCGAGAAGCCCCAGACCTCAAGCTGCGGTACGACGCCGGTTTGATCTCCAAGATCCTGGAGTGCTCGAAATCGTTCGGCGGCGACGAACAGGTCAATCTTTGGACTGTCGCCCTGATGAGCACCGACGGGCGGCGCAGCGATGCGTGTTCCTCCGATTTCGCGAAGCATGTCCATGTCACGTTTTGCTTCTTCCAGAGCTTCCTTCCGCTTCGTCTCGTCATCAACGATCCATTGCGCGAACCCGATGGCGCTGTCGACGGTCAGGCCGGCATCAGAAATACGTTTCGCGAGATCAGGCAGCTTTCCACCCTTCTCCACGAACTGTCGCAGGGTCGGAATCCACGGCTCGATCCCGTCGTATCCCGCAGCGGCCGCGACATCAACCTCTTTTTCGATCCCCAGCTCCTGTCCACGAATCGTGCTGGTATTCAGACAGTAGCGAAACCCGCTTTTAGCGTCCTGAGTCGCCTTGAGAACAGGACGCGGCATCGGAGCAGCGTGCGAAACAGCAGCTCCCAGCCCAGAGGCAGCAGCGGCGGATAGAAATAGACGGCGATCGACAGACATGCGAAAACCCCGGAATTCTGCGGAACTCAGATGGAATGGAAAAGTATGCCGAAAGTAGCGGACGCAACGAAAAATTGGAAACGTCCGTCGGCCCGGAAGCGACGCGTCGAGATAATTCTCAGGCATTTGGCCGACTTTGCTGCTCCAGCCTCACGAATCAGAGTCCGGCTCCTGAGGTTCCGATTTTGACACTTGAACCGCCGGCCTTTGAAGCTACCTTTGAGGGCCTGACTTTCATAAGGCATCAACAACCCGGAGAACAGGCCGAGCAATCGGCGGCATAACTGAGGCCAATCATTCGTGAAGCTGGCGTGGCATTTCAGCAAAGTGAATCCACGGTTTAAAAACCGTGAAGCAACGCAGGGGGAATTCTTCTCCAGCGATACCGAACTGCGCGCGTTTGTGCGTGAAGCGGTGCAGAATTCACTCGACGCCAGACGTCCGGGATTCAACGGGCCCGTTTCGATCCGCATCTATGTTTCGGGGACTGAGGGTTCCTTAAGTGCCGAGTCTGCAAAGCGATATTTTCGCGGGGGCTGGGATCATTTTCATGCTGAAGGCAGCGGGCTCCGTGATGCTCCTGGCAAGGAGGACTCCTGCCCGTTTATCGCCTACGAAGACAGTGGGACAACCGGCCTGACTGGTGATACCGAACAGTTTCATGAGGTGCCCGGTGTTCGAAATCCCTTTTATTACTTCTTCCGTGCGGAGGGGCAATCGAACAAGCTGGAAACCGGTCGAGGTCGCTGGGGACTTGGGAAGTTCGTGTTTCCTCGCAGCAGCGCGATTCGTAGCTTCTTTGGGCTGACGGTTCGATACGATGATGAGAAGAGGTTGCTGGTCGGGCAGTCGATTCTGCGGTCGCACCATGTTGATGACAAGAGTTACACGCCCGATGGCTGGTTTGGAGAGAAGCCGGAGAAAGATGAAGCCGCTGCTCCCGTGGATGATCGGCAGTTCATCGATCAGTTCGAAGAAGATTTTTGTCTCGAACGTCGTCAGGATCCCGGACTGTCATTGGTCGTGCCCTTCTGTGATCTGACGTGGACGCCGGATGCCGTCATCGAATCAATTCTGCAGGATTATTTCTACGTCATCCTGCGTGATGAACTGGTCGTTACTGTCGAAGGCGCGAATACTCAAACGGTCCTGAATTCACGCACAATGGCGGGCATCTTGAGTGCCGCCAGTGAAACGGTCCGCCAGTCTCTGAAGCCGCTGTTTGATCTGACCCGATGGATTCTGACCAAGCAAGCCGCGAATTCTCAAATGAACCTGCGTGCCGCGGGTGTCGCTTGCCAAACGAAATGGAATCAGAAATCCATTCCGCCAGATGTCTTCAATTTGATCCGTCGATCGTTTGTGGATTCAGGTCGGCTGGCGTTGCGAGTCCCTGTCGATGTTCAGCATCGTAGTGGTGTTCTGAAGACAACGCATTTTGATATCTATCTGGAGAAGGCTGAGGGCTCTCTGCAGAAGCGGCCCATGTTTATTCGCGATGGAATTATTATCTCCGATGTTCGCAGTCGGTTGATTCGCGATCTGATCGCTATTGTGGCGATTGATGATCCTCCGCTGACCGAGTTTCTGGGTGATGCTGAAAACCCGGCGCACACGGAGTGGCATGAAGAGACGTCTCACTTTAAAGGCAAGTACATTAACGGCGCCGCGACACTGCGATTCATTCGCAACTCGGTTGCTGATCTTTGTCAGATGCTGACAGAAGCTGTGGAGGACGAGGATCCGGAGATGCTGCTGGATGTCTTCTCTGTGGGGCTCGCAGCATCCGATTCAAACCAGAAATGGACGGTCGAGTTTGCTTCGATGACCAGTCGTTCGTCTGCGAAAAACGAGGATGGCACCGCCCGTTTGCAGAAGCTCAAGACGAAAATCCGCCACCCACGTTCGTGGCGATTGACTCGCAAGGCCGGCGGGTTCCGTCTTTCTGGTCGTCCACTGCCTGAGGAAATCAATCGCGGTATCGAAGTGCTGATCGCTTATGATCGCCGCAGCGGAAGTGCACTGCGGAAGTATTCAATAACAGACTTCCAGCTCGATCATGATCCGATCACGATTCAAGCTGAGGGTGTTCATATCGAGATCGCGGAACCGAACCGACTCGTAGTTTATCCGGAACAGGATACGTTCGAAGTTTTGGTCACTGGCTTCGATCCCAATCGTGACCTCTTCCTGCAGGCCCGTACGAGCAAATCTCTCACTCGATCCCGCGCGATCCGAGAAGCTCTTACGTTTGAGTAGCCGAGGCTTCCATGCCTGTTCGCACTCAGCAACATCTGCTTGCTGCGTGTCTCGACTGCCATCTGCCGTTTCTCGTCGAATCAGCGTCGCAGGAGTTTCCCTGATGACGAAAGAGCATTGCGACTCATTAGCCCCGGCGTACTTCGAGCGGCTAATTCCTTGCGATTCGTCCGGATGGTTCGCTGACAGCTGCAGAGTAAGCCCGCGATCGAATTCATTTTCGAACTCGATATCGAAGTAATCGCTGCAGCCCGAGCAGGAAGATGACCCAAACGGCGACCACGCATTCTTTTAGATTAATTTTGGTCACGCCGAAACGTCGGTCTTCAAAGATGAAGGGAACCTCTGTCATTCGGCAGCCGACCTGACGGCAGCGGTACAGAATCTCTTCCTGAAACGCATAGCCGCGAGCCACTGTCAGATCCCAGTCAA
>CAIXQV010000188.1 GCA_903921605.1 uncultured Planctomycetaceae bacterium
GCCGCCGTCTTGACAGATTCCGGAAGCTCAACCAACGCATACACGAACCGCATGTCCTGTTTGTCGGAACCGTCTTTTCCAACGGCCTGCAGTCGCTCAAACGTCTGGATTACGCACGCCTGCGATGTGGCTTCGTCAATTTCCAGTTTGACCAGCTGAGCCTGAGCCCGCAAAGCGGGCTCCAGAGATTCGTCGTACAACTTCAATTGTTCGGGCAGTACTTCATTGATCGCCTTATTCAGCGGAGCAGTCGTGGATTCCCCGGGAAACAATGCATCAGAGCGAACGACGAATTGATGCGGTTGAGGACTATCGACCCATGCTGGCGTCTCTTCGCCGACAAGTACTTCAGCAAGCTGTGCGCCCGCAGTCAGCTCGGCGTTGCCTTTGCCGTTACCAGTCGTTTCGGCCATCGCGACGTTGGTCGGTACTGATGGATTCTTCGTTGGGATTGATTGCGGCTCAGCGACCGCTGGAGTTTCTGCGCCATTCGCGGATGCAGAAACCTCCGTCGGAGTTTCAGCGGGCCTCTTCAGGAACGTGGCAAGACTCTCCGCGATCGATTCGAGACTGCCATTAGCCAGAAACGGAGTCATCGGCGACAAGGCCGCGTCGAAAGCCGGCGTCAGTGGGATCAAAGCGTACTTCTGACGAATCGGACCAGACAGTTGAAAGACCACGATTTGCTTGTCGGACGATTCAACGGCTTCGGCGACATCGGCTGCAACCGCATTCTCTTCCGGCTGCGCTTCATTCAACAGGGAACGAATCCACGGGCTGATGTGCGAGGCAAGTTCTGTTAATCGAGCCTGACGCTGTGCTGGTGTCTCGGTCGCTGGCTCTGCTGCCACGTCTGCACCTTCTGCAGATGTTGACGTTGGAGCATCGACTGACGTTTTCTGTTCTGCAGTGTTGGCAGGAGTGGGTTCTGCTGGCGTAACTTCGGCCGGGTTTGTTGATGCCGTTGCTGGTTCGACTGTTTTTGGTCCGGCTGATGTTGGTTCAGTTGTCGTAACGGCAGGAGTTACCGCCACATCTGCAGCCGGTGTTTCCCCGGTCAATGCAGAGGGAGCCGCTGCGTTGGAAGGTTCAACAGTGGCTTGCTGACCAGGTTCCTCGGCAGGAGTTGAGGCTGTTTCGAGCTGGCTCGACAAGGGATCTGGTGCCGGCTTACTGGCTTCGATGGGAACTTCAATCGGGGAATCAACAGGAATCAGTCCGCTCGACTGTTGCACTGCCTGCAGAACTTCCTGACGTGCGTTTGCCCAGTGCTCCTCCATCAGAACAGGACCATCAAGAGTAAGCGCGACCTGAGGCTCATCAACGATCAGAACCGGTGAAGCTTGCGCCGCGCTCGATGGAATAACCTGAACGCTGTGTGCGGAGCGAACTTTGAACAGAACCAGCACCAGAACAATAAGACAGATCGGAATTGCTCCGGCGATGGCTCCAGCAATCATGTGGCTGAATCCGAGGCCGCGTTGTTCATCGTGAACGGTGTTTGTTCGGCCAAGTAACGAGTTGCCCAGCCATGCAATCAGCTTGAACACTCCCAGCACCATGAGAATGGCAACAGGAGCAATCAGAAGCAGTGCAAAAAAGGTAAGGCCGAATAGTGGTGCTGCCATGGTGATGCTGACTTGTCGAAGCGGCAAAAAACTGGTCGACTGAAAGAGATCGTCGAATTTCAAGCTATCAGCCGGTACGCGTTAGCGTCCGGTTTTCGGTTCAAATACTCGTCGGAAACAACCGGGGCTAGCGGGTTGTTGATTTAATGGGTTGTGAAAACTACGGAATTCAGGCCTCCTGAGTCATCTGTCGCCCGACCACCGGATGCTGCACCTGAGCCAAAACCGGGGCCGCCGGATTGATTCCAGGAGCCGGTGCCAGCCACCGTTCTTCCTGAGGAGTCCAGCCAGCTGATAACTGAACCACTGCTGAAATTGCGAGAGCCCATGTGGCTCCTAAATTGTTTGGAAAAGGCAGCAGCGCTGTCAGGATAAATCCTAAAAACAGGCTGACCAACGTCGACGAGATGCGAAAACGGGCACTCCGGAAACTATCCGCCTGCCACCACCAGCGGCGAGCGACAAACAGCAGGGCGAAGAACAGCATGTATCCGGCCATGGTGGGCAAGCCCTGAGAATCCATGACACTGATTTGCCCCAACTTGCCTCCGTTAAAGATGCCGTCTCCTTCCGAGTGTAACAGACGCACATCGCCGAACATCAGGAATCTTTGCAGAGCAAACGCGACAGCTCCGACTCCCATACCGATCGCGCCCTGGAACATTCGGCGAATAAAGGCATCCCCCGATTTTCCTTCCCAGAGCTTGGCCGGAATGATCAAGCCAATCGCCGCCAGTAACGTGACCACTCCGAAGAACGCCACATCAATGACTTTAGGCAATAAGGGTGTCGCGAGATGTACGGCCGCCGTGACCAGAATCACAGCCGCCAGAGAAATCGACAACGACGTTGTGAGATCAACCATTCGCTGCGCGGCCGGAATTTGTCGCATTGTCGCAGGGGAATAATTTCGAACCGCATAGGCCATTGCCTGAGGACTCGGTGCCACCTGCGGCGCGGCTATGGCAACGGGCTGCACCGCGCGAGGAATATTGTTTGGGGCGAATGATGCTGGCGCGGGAGGTGGTCCGGCATTGTTAGGGACCGCATTCTCATTCGCTTTCGCGCGGGCTTCCGCTTTGGCCGAGGTTCTGCGCCACACGAGATACACGATCAGAAGAACAATCCATTCCCTGGTGCTGAGTCCCCCACCAGTTCTCAGGAGAGCCAGAATCAGAAATGCATATGTCAGCCATTTAACAGGAGCAGGAACATTGCGTTTCCAGAACAGAGCGGCTGATTGAAATGGACCGAGCGGTTCTGCGGAGGTTGCAGTTCCAGCAGTCGCTCTTGTGCCAACGGGCGCTGCGGGAGACGCTGCAGCTGCAGCTTTTTCGTGGCTGATCTGAGTCGTGGCCATCGCCGGAGTTGATCGCTTCTGAACCGGCGGTTGCGAAGCGAAAACAGGGGCTGGTTTCTCCACGGAGAATCCTGATTCCTGAACCGCGTTACGAAACCGTCGCTCCAGTTCTTCGATCTCACTAATTCGGCGGTCCGGGTCTTTATCCAGAGCCGCGGCCAGCACCGGACGCAGGCGTTCGGGAAGCACAGAGAGATCCGGCTCCGCGGTCAGATGCTTCATCAGAATCTCGGCCGTCGTTTCGCCCTCGAAGGGAACTCGGCCTGTGATCATTTCGTACAGAATAACACCAGTCGAATACACATCCACTTCACGACCGTAGCGGCCTCGCGCGACTTCCGGAGCCATGTAGTACACGGTTCCAACGCTTTGTGTCTGCGCGCTGCGGCGGCTTTCGGAGATGTACTTGGACAGCCCAACGTCGCCGATCTTTACGATATCAGCGTCGGCGAAAATATTGGCCGGCTTCAGGTCGCGATGCACGATACCTCGATCATGCAGAAAACTAAGACCGGCAGTGATGCCTGAGAGCCAGAACAGAACATCCTTCAGAGGCATTCCTTTCGGATGCTCCTGCATGACTTCATAGAGCCCTTTACCGCCAACATACTCCATCACGATCCAGTGTTCCTTTTCGGAATCCTGTTTCATGTCGAAGATCGTGACCAGGTTCGGATGTTTCAGATTCAGGCACTGAGAAACACCGCGCAGTTCCACTTCGAGATTATTGTGCAGCAGCTTTAGCGCGACCTCTTTGCCGGCATCGCTGAGCGCGTAATAAACTTCGCCGAATCCACCTCGGTGAATTGCCCGCTTGATGGTGTAACCATCGAGCGGTTTGGATTCAGGAGCAAAAGTGAACCTCATAAGATTATTCCGACGCAGACTAAGCTGAAGGATTCAAGGATTGCTTTTCAATTCGAAACCGAAACTCTTCACCGGACACAATCGCACCGTCGTTCAGAGCTGCGGAATCCCTCACCCGTTCTCCATTAACACTCATCGCCATTCTGGATCGACACTTGAGCTGGCCGTCCTGGTGATAGATCACAATCATGTCCGACCACTCCGGGCAGCAGATATGGTGATCCTTTCTGGGCCCCAGCAGAACGCTGTCAGTCATCAGGATGATACCATTAAGGCTATGGCTCGGGCGATGGTGACTTTCAAAATCGATCAAAGCGGACCCGCTGAGGACGCTCGGAATGCGAAATCCCAGACGAACTCGATCCGCAAGGCAGATCGCATCTCCAGTTCTTAACAGAGTCTGGCTGGTGACTGATTTGCCTGAGATAACGGTGGATTGGTGCGGATGGATGAACCAATCTTCTCCGGATCTTTTTAATGTGGCATGTCGACGCGACAAATTGGCCATGAGGCAGATATCCGCAGGCTTTTGTTCCATGGTGGGGCCGCCGATCAGGAACTCGTGGCCGGCCAGTAACTGCCAGGCTCCTACCCCGTCGATCCAGAGCATGTAGCGTTCGCTCAAAGTGTCGGCCACATTCGTCTCACTGTTTGTGTCTTCAAAGTCCGTAGTTTCTGCAGGCAGGGCGATTCGTCGTGGTGACGCCGCCGGGCGAGCATTGAGGGCCGCCGTTCGCATCCGGTTTCGCCACTTGGAAAGACTGCCTTGCATGTGGAACGCCTGAGACCAGTAGTGTATCAGAAGTTAAAAGATGATGCTTGAGTAGGAGTGAGTCATCCGCTGGGGCGGAGGCCGTCGCGGATTTCGGCATGTCCTCTTTGCCGAGAATCTGTTGTTGTAGGTCCTGCCTGCCGGGCAGGACTTCGCGGCTTGCCGTGACCTGTGGCCCGTTATGGAAACGATTCGGGCGACAATTCCTTAAGAATTGCACACCGGGTTCGCCTTGCGGCGAAAGTCCCGCTCGGCAAGCGGGACCTACCTAACTGTACAGCGCCACGTTGCCCCCTCTCCCCCGATTTTTTTGCGGATGAAGCGTGGTCTCATATGGCAGCGTTCTTGCAAAAAAAATTGGGGGAGAGGGCCGGGGTGAGGGGGCCGTTTTAGCGCGCTGTATTCCAGGAAAGCCCCCTCATCCGGCCTATCGGCCACCTTCTCCCCGAGGGGGAGAAGGGACTTCGTTCACGCGCTAAACATGGATCAAAAGGCAACTTCGGTGATTCCAACTCTTCAAACATGGCGCTGTCCAGCTAACGCACTTTCGGCTGCGGCTTGCCGTTAAACGATTTCATGCGAACCAGCACAAAAAAAGCTCCGAGCCCGAGCGATTGCTGAGCCCGGAGCCAAGTGTGTCCCGGTCATGTTCTTCAATGCTCCGCCTTCCCTTGCAGAAGCTCAATAATCTCAACGACGTCGAACCGATGACTCAATCTTAGAGTCCAATCAGGGGCGAGGAGTTCTCTGTAGCCGGATTCGTGAGAATTCGGTGAGCCCCCGACCATGACTCCGAATTCTCACGAATCCGGCTACTCACAACACCAGCCAGTCGATCGCTAGATCGCGTTCTCATCTGATGCTTCGGCCACTTCGCCTTCCGCTTTCAGACCGAAGTGCGAATCAATGGCTCCCACAATGTCGCCCGTTGCTGGCTCTGAAGTTTCTTCAACGGGAATGCGTCCCAGAACCTGTCCTTCGGTTTCCAGCACTGATTCACGCACATCCAAAGAATGATTCATCTCTTTGATCATCTTTTCAACGCGAGCCAGGCTCGTATCATCGATCTCGATGGAGTTAATCGTTTCAGCGGCCTGCACCTGCTTCAGGCGAGCTTCCAGCTGAGCGACCTTCACGATCAAGTCCTGTTTGCGTGACAGCATCGCATCCAGCTTCTTCTGGTTTGCTCGCAATGTGTCCCGTTGAGCAGTCAGGATCTGATGATCACGCTTCACGCATTCTTCAGCCGTGCAGAACGATTCAAATCGCTGTGACAAATCGGCTTCAACTTCACTGCGAGAATACGAGACAGCGCGGTAGATGAACTTGTCTCGACCGCTCTCGAGATCCGATCGCAGAGCAAGGATGGCTGCCTTCTGCGTGCTGAGTCCGGCTTCTTTTTCGTTGAGTTCGCGATCCAGATCTTTTACGTCGACCAACTGTTCGGCCACGATCGTCATGTGCTTCCGGATTTCCGGCATCAGGTTGTCGACTTCGTTGCGAATCCGATCGAGTTCAAACTCGACAGAGATTTCGGACTTCACGGCTTCTCTGACATTGCAGCCAAAGGTCCGTACATAGCTGACTGCATCTGAACCCAGCAGCATACCGCCTGCAATTGCCGCCGTTGCTGTTCCAACCACAAGCTTCTTTAACATGATCCCGTCTCCTCACCGTTTGAATCACATGCTTTGAATCACACGTTTTGAAAATTTTTGCGGGTTGTGAATCCGCAGCATGGGGACGTGATTCGACGGCCAGACACGATCATTAGCCAAATTCTGGAGATTTTCTTCGACCCGCAAAACCAGCACAATTGATGCGATCCCAAATGGTTGAGTTTAGCGAACAGGCAGTGTCGACAGCCTGCGTCAATTGTTTCGCGTTTCTAACACCCCTGGGTGTTTTGTGAACTAGGTTTCCGGCAGGCTGCAAAAGGTCTGAGTCTGCGCCTGGGGTGTTCCCGGACGTGATCGACCGACAGCCTGAACAGATTGGCCCCTGTTTTCCTTGGGAAAATCGGCCATTCTGTGAGGTTGCGGAGGAGATCCGCAGCGATCGGAGACGCACAACAATGACGTTACAGACTCAGGATCCTCGAACGGCACAAAATCCGGCTGGCCGCATCAGCAGCCGTCCCGACGGGATGTCAGGACGTAGCGGGGCCGCGCCTTTGGGCCGAGAACTGACCGCCATCGGGATTCTGACCGCCTTCCGCCGCCGCTGGGTTCCAGCTCTGGCTGTTGGCATTCCGGC
>CAIXQV010000189.1 GCA_903921605.1 uncultured Planctomycetaceae bacterium
ATCAGGCCGCGATGACTCATTTCGGAGAAGCCTTCGAACGAAGAACTCGCTTTGAATCCGACCCGGATCAGGTAGAAGACATTCTTCGCGAAGGTGCTCACCGAGCCCGAGCAAAAGCCCGCGAAGTTGTGGAACGCGTACGATCAGCCTGCGGCCTGACAGCAAAACCCGTGTGATTTCCAGAACAGATCTACTACCGTAATCTGATGTCCACGCTGGAGTGACGGATCATTGGAAGCTCTGGGCTGGCGGAGTTTGCTCTGACCGCGAGGCAACGGAAAGATCTGAAAGTCATCGTCCCGGATGAACTTCAGACGCTGCAACAGCGGACGTTTGCCATGGGCGACCACTACGAGTGACCGCCACTGCTCGCAGATGACAACGCGAATGCGGAAACGGTGAAAGACAATGCGATTCAGCAGGAGCTACTTCGCAATCTGCACAAGGTCCGTTCAGTGGAAGCAGTCTTTGACCGTCTGACTGCAGCGGAAACACGGAGACGTCCTAAGCCCCCTATTAAGATCACCGGGGATCAAGCTCTTACTCTGACATCAGAAGAGATCTACAAGCGTTGCCGACAATCGATCGTTGTGGTTGGAATGTTGCATCCGGATGGCATGATGTCTCAGTCGACGGGCTTTGTTCTGAATCCCGCCGGTGTCATCGAGACCAATTTTGACGTGGTCAACAAGCCAAATACCGTGGCTGCACGGGGTACTGACATCAGATCATCGTTTCTTTGAAATCAGGGAATTCCTGGCCTGTAATCCGAGCGATGACCTGGCTTTGATTCGAGTCGACGCTGTTTAGCTTCCCGCGATTTCTCTGGCCGACCGAGATGCGAAAATGAGAGCCGAACAGCTGGCGATCTCTCATCCGGATTCGCATTGTTTCAGCGTGACATTCGGCCGGACAACTCGGTGTTTCCAAACGACCCGCCAAGCCGTACCTTCACTTCGCATGGAAGTGACGACGGGGTCCTCTGAGGACTCCAGTGGTGGACCGTTGCTCGACATGTTCAGCGGTGTTGTCGGCGTTGTTTCTGCCACGCGATGGAACGCCAGTCAAATGGTCCATCGCGAAGCGATGCTGGTACGTCACGGCGAAGGCTGACAGGGGATGCCACTCATTCACAGCCACATCGGTTAAGCAAACCATTTCATTTGATTCAAACACCATGTGACCATGGGCTGCTTAAGCTTGAGTCAATGCCGAGCCTTCCTTGCCCGCTGCGCCATTGAAAGGAGATCAAACAGACTGCCTGTTGCCGGCCTTCAGAAGCCAGTAGCTGACTGGAATCACAAACAGCGTGAAGGCGGTGGATGCAATCAGGCCGAAGATGAGCGACCAGCCGAGGCCGGAAAAAATGGGGTCGATTGTAATTGGGAGACTGGATAACAGGGCGGCTCCGGCCGTGATGAGAATCGGACGCAGGCGGACGACTCGGCTTTCCAGAATCGCGTCGAACAAGGGGCGACCATGTCGAATCGCCAGCTCGATGAAGTCCACGAGAATGATAGAATCTCGCGTGACGATTCCGGCCAGGGCAATCATGCCGATCATCGCGGTGGCCGTGAAATAGACCGGATCGGCATAGCCACCTACAACGCTGCCGTTGATCGCATTGAGCAACCAGAAGCCCGGCATGACACCAATGACGGTCAGCGGTATCGCCATCATCACGACAATCGGCAGCGCAAACGAGCCCGTCTGCGCGACCAGAATGATGTAGATCATCAACATGGCCGCTGCAAAGGCCAGCCCCAGATCGCGGAAGACGTCGAGCGTAATCTTCCACTCGCCTTCGCCGGAGAAGACCACATTGATTCCTTGCGGAACACTCCAAGCGAGGCCACTGCCATTATTGAAATAGGTGCGAGATTCCACAGGGCGAGGCGTTCCGGGTTCCGCAGGCACGTCCGGGGTCTTCTTGTTGAAGACCTGATCCGCCTGCACGTCAACGATGCATTCAGCCGGCGGCCGGCCCGCACATTCAGCGAACACATAAACGACAGGCTTCAGGTTCTTGTGATAGATGGTCTGGTCGACGCGCTGAGTTTCCCAGGTTCCCAGTTCGGCCAGTGCCACGAGCGATCCGGTTGCTCCTTTCACGTACAGCTGACCGAGATCATGCTGGCTGGACCGCATGGCTTCAGGCAGTCGCAGGTTAATTCGCAGCGGATGTCGTTCGCCTTCCATTCGAACAAGTTCGTTGCCTGTGCCGCCGAGAGCAATTCGGAGCGTCGAGGCAATCTCAGCGACCGACACACCTGCGAGCGCTGCTTTCTCCTGATCTGTCACGAAGACCAGCTTCTGCGACGCGACTTCGCCGATGTCATCGACTTCCACAAGACCAGGTTCTTCCTTCAGCCGATTCGCGACGATCGTGCCCGAAACGAGCAGGTCCTCATAGCTGTGATCAGGCTGGCCGTAGACCTCGGCGACGACCGATGCCAGCACAGGCGGCCCCGGAGGTAATTCCACAAGCCGAACCAGAGCGTTGTGCTTCGTTGCCAGTGCGGTCATCTGGTCTCGAAGACGAAGAGTCATCGCGTGGCTTTGCTGACGGCGATTTTTTTTGCCGACGAGGTTCACGCGGATCTCGGCGAGATGTGATCCCTGTCGCAGGTAGTAGTGTCGGACCAGACCATTAAAGTCGATCGGACCCGGAGTGCCCACATAGCTGGTGAAGTCAGTGACTTCAGGAACTGCGGTCAGCAGGTGTTCGAACTCCGCCACCACAGCACTCGTGCGTTCCAGCGATGTGCCTTCATTCAGATCGAGCACCAGCAGGAACTCATTCTTGTTGTCGAATGGAAGCATCTTGAGCGGCACAGATCGTGTCGCGGCCATCCCGGCGGTGGCCAGAGTCAGCCCGGCCATCAGAATCAGAAAGCCGACGGCCCGAAGTCGAGTCTTCAGCATCGGCACCATGATGGGG
>CAIXQV010000190.1 GCA_903921605.1 uncultured Planctomycetaceae bacterium
GCTGGATCTTTCTCTAACAACTGCATCGTCAAATGTGACAGCTCCGCCGGAACCGCTTCGTTCCTCTGGTTCGGCGTGGCCGGCGTGTTCAAAGCCAGCGCCATGAGAACCCCGACGGTCGTGTCGGCTTTGAAAGGAATCTCGCCGGTACACAGCACATACAGGACGCAGCCCAGCGAAAACAGGTCCGCTCGCGAATCGATGGGGCGATCAGCCCGCGCCTGCTCCGGAGCCATGAACGCCGGCGTGCCGACGATCGTCCCGAACTCCGTGATATTTATATCCTCAACTTCCGCACGAGCCAGCCCAAAGTCCAGAATCTTGACTCGCATCGACCCGCCGGGCGTTCGTTCAAGCCAGAGATTTCCTGGCTTGATGTCGCGATGAACCAGCCCCTTATCATGAGCATCTGCAAGGCCGCGCGCGATGTCGCGAACAATCCGGATTGTTTCCGCGATACTGAAGCGTCGCCCGCCTCGAAAGGCATCCTCCAGTGATTCGCCCTGCAGCAGCTCCATCGCCAGATACGGCACGCCGTTGATTTCATCGACCAGATAAACCGTGACGATATGATCGCTCTTCAAACTGGCCGCCGCCCTGGCTTCACGCAGAAATCGATCACGAGCAGCCGGAATGCTGGCAATCTTCGGCAGCATCACTTTGAGGGCAACTTTGCGACCGAGCTTTGGATCTTCCGCCAGAAAGACAGCTCCCATCCCGCCTCGGCCCAGCACCTGCAGAATTCGATAGTGCCCGAGGCGACCGATTTCATCAGCCTGCTCAGCCGGTTGCAGAAAACCGAGCCCCAGATCGTCCAGCGACAGATTCTGATCACGTGACAGCCCATCAGTACTGAGCCGCACCGCTGAATCACTATTGGGGATCATTTTCAGGGCAGCGATTAAATGCTGCGGAACACTGGCGTTGATCAGGTCCGCCGTGGCCTCCGTGCTTCGCAGTGTCTCAACCAGCGTATCCGAGGAAAACAGCGTTTTGGCCTGTGACTGACAATGTCCACACTGCTCCAGATGCTCCGCCAGCGCAGAGAGATCGGGCTCGTCGACACGACCGTCGATCAATTGTCTCAGCTTTCCCGGTGGCGGACATGACTGGCTTGGCGACATATAGCCTTTAACTCCCTCGAAATTCATTGAATCAGCAGGAGTACGCAACGGTCGCCGATCTTCTTCCAGAATCTGCGCAGAAAATGAGGTTACTCCAGGATTTGGTGCAATTCCTGACGCAGACGACTCAGAATCTTGGACTTGATGCCATAAACCGTCCCAGGACTGAGCCCCATCGCCTCGGCCACCTTTTCCGGCGGCTGTTCCTCCAGAACGTAGGCCCGGAACACGTGCTGCTGCAAGGCAGAGAACTCGCCTTCGATCAGCCGAAATGCCTGCCGAATCAGGAATCGAGTATCCTCCTCCTGGGCCAGTTTCTCGCTGAAATCAGACACGCTGCAATCAACGCCGGTCAAGCCTGAGGAATCTCCATTGATCGTGTACCTCTGGCGCAAGCGAGACCGGTAACGATTCAAGAAAATGGTTCTGAGCCAAGCATGAAAGCTCCTGCCCGAATCATATTCAAACTCGGGCAACTTGCGCCACAGAATCAGGAAGACATCCTGCACCAGGTCCCCGCTGTCCGAATCCTGTTCTCCCAGTTTCTGGGCCCAATTATACAACAACGGTGTATACAGATCGACAAATCGTCCCCAGGCAGCGACCTCGTCGGTCCTGCGGAGTCGGTAGAGAAGACTGACCGGAGTTGCAAACATGCAGGCTGGTGGATTCCCGGGAAGCGGCGTTGAACGATTTGATTGTTCGTGCCTTTTCCACTTTCGTTCTGTTGGTGGTACGAAAAAGCCACCCCCAGAGCAAGCTCCAGACACTACCGCTTCGCGCACAAACTCAGAATCGCTTCCAGACTCAGAGGAATTGGGACAGGCGTACATATGGCCTGTTGTTTTAGAGCCGATCCTGGACAGATCGGGCGACTGACGTCGCTCCGCTCGCCCAGTCCCGGCGAGCGGCAGGACGTAAGTCCTCCGATATTGGAGCAAACGCTGTGCGCGTGCAAATCGTCCATGGTTCGTTCACGCATCGTTGAACGGGGTGTTTCGGGGGGGCCGCCGTGCGGTTGAATCGCGCGCGGACAGATCGGGCGACTGACGTCGCTCCGCTCGCCCAGTCTCGGCGAGCGGCAGGACGTAAGTCCTCCGATCCTGAAACTGATCAGGAACGCTGCAACAGATCACAACAGATCCACAGATTCACCCGCGAACAGATCAGCAAGCACATCGTCGATAGCTCTGAAGAACCAGTCTGACCCGGTTCCGCCCACCAATACATCATCCTCACCCGCATCGTTCAACACGTTAATCGTCGCTTTCAATGAAACCAACGGACTGCCGAC
>CAIXQV010000191.1 GCA_903921605.1 uncultured Planctomycetaceae bacterium
GTGGTGAGTCATTTGCGTTCGCGACTCAGCCTTCGAAGGAAGTGACTTTTCGCGTGGTCGATGATGCTGATCGTCCCGCGATGGGCTGCTTTGAAATTACAGATGCTGCAGGCCGAGTGTATCCGCCGCAGACGAAGCGACTTGCTCCGGATTTCTTCTTTCAGCGTCAGATTTATCGAGCCGATGGGGAGACAGTTCAGCTGCCGAAGGGAAATTACACCGTTGTATGTTCGCGCGGACCTGAGTCTGTTCCGGAGACGCAGAGTCTGGTTGTGAATGGACAACCTGTCACTCTTGAATATCGAGTCCAGCGGTGGATCGATCCTTCGCGCCGAGGATACTGGTCCGGGGATCATCATATTCACGCCGCTGGTTGCGCGCACTATGAAAGTCCAACCCAGGGCGTTGCTCCTCCGGATATGCTTCGGCACTGCATGGGTGAAGATCTGAAAGTGGGCTGCTGTCTGACCTGGGGGCCGTGTTTTGATTTTCAAAAGCGATTCTTTACGGGAGAACTCGATGCAAACTCAAAGTACCCTTACTTGATTCGGTACGACGTGGAAGTTTCAGGATTCGGCTCTCATGCGTCCGGACATCTCAATTTGCTGCGACTGCAGGAGCAGATTCCCCCCGGCGGTGATTCTAAGGAGCACTGGCCCACACTAGGTTTGAATACTCTTCGTTGGGCCAAGCGACAAGGAGCCGTCTGTGGTTCCGCGCATTCCGGAAGCGGGTTGACTCGATTTGTCGATCGTGTCCCGAATACCGACGGCATGGATGGACCGAATGGTCTGCCAACGTACAACATCCCCGCCTTTGATGGCATCGGCGCGAATGAGTTCATCATGAATGCGGCTCATACTGTTCCGGGACCGGATGACAAACCTGTTCCCGCGGTCGACTTCATTGCGACAATGAACAGCGATCGCACGGCAGAGTTCAACATGTGGTATCACATTCTGAACTGCGGCTTTCGAGTTCGCGCGAGTGGCGAAACGGATTTCCCCTGCATGAGTGGTGAACGGGTTGGGTTGGGACGTGTCTATGTTCGACTCGATAAGAAGCTGGATTTCAATTCCTGGTGCGATGCGTTAGCGGCGGGTCGAAGTTACGTGAGTGACGGCAGAACTCATCTGATGGAATTTGCAGCGTCCTCGTCGACAACTCAACAGACTGTTGAAGCAGGAACCAATAACAGCGAGTTGAAGCTGACAGCTCCGGGCACCGTGAAATTTCACGTCAAAGTTGCTGCGTTGTATGACGACAGACGCAAGCTGCCGGTGGAGCTGATCGTCAACGGCTTTCCGGTCGCTACTCAGGACATCAGCAGCGACGGTGTTGAGCAGACGTTGACCTTCGAACACGCGCTTGAGAAAAGCTCTTGGGCCGCGGTCCGTGTGTTTCCCGGCGCGCATACGAATCCCGTGTTTGTGATGGTCGATGAGAAGCCGATTCGGGCCAGCCGACTGAGTGCTCAATGGTGTCTGAAAAGTGTCGAGCAGTGCTGGAAAGCGAAAGCACATACGTACCGAGCCGATGAACGGGCGACGGCTGAAGCAGACTACGAGACGGCAAAAAATGTGTTCCGCAGCATCGTGGAGGAGTCTCGGTAGACTCGAGGCTGGTCACTCATCAGCTGCGTATAACGGGCTGGCATCCGTCGCCAGTTTTGAAACCGGAAGGACAAAGAGTGTCTTTCTCAGACTCTGACCATGAATTCGTTGCACTGTCGAAGACGACTGCGGCGATTTGTGGAGGGAACATTTCAGAGTTAAACGAAGCACAGAGATCGTTGAACAAACAGTCCCGAACTCCGCAACCGAAACCAATGGTGTAATTCTCGCCTGTCAGGCTCGTCCGCAGTCACACGTAAACGTGTGTCGCGCAGTGGGCTGTACGCTGATTTACTCGACGTTCCCCTCTGCCCGAGTATTATCAGCACGATGCTGATCCTTCTATTGGTCGCCGAAAGTTATTGAGCCATCCGCTACTGAGCCATCAGGCACCGAGCCCTGTCGTACCGAGCACGAGCGGCGATCAGCGAGTCTTATTTAGCGATGGTCGAACCACGGGA
>CAIXQV010000192.1 GCA_903921605.1 uncultured Planctomycetaceae bacterium
GAACTCATGCCGCTGAGTCACCGGCACACCATCATGAGTCCCCGGAGCCGTGCTGTGCTTCGGCGGCAGCTTCTCGCCATACGGCACCGCCGTTGTCAGATAGATGCGATCCCCCCAAACAATCGGCGTCGAATGCCCCTTCCCCGGCAGAGCTACCTTCCACCGCACGTTATTCGTCTCACTCCACTCCACCGGCGGATCAGCATTCGGGGAGCAGACCAGAGCCACCCCAGTCCCCAACGGCCCCCGCCACTGCGGCCAGTTCGATTCTGCGCCGTCGTGTTGATCACGCTCGCTCGCCGCAGCGATCGTCACCACAAGCCAACAGATTCCGAACAGGCAAAGAGCCAAGCGAGTCATCGTGCGATCCTTACAGAGCTACCACGGAATCCGTCATTATGCCAAACGATACTTCGTAACTGTCATCGCGACCAACCACGCAGTCGATGGCCGCTTCGTGAATACGCGAGAAAGCCTATGCTCTGGGCATCATGTTGATTGCGATTTCGCTTCGCTGTCGGCGATCTATGCCGTGCTGCAATCGCATGTTGGATGCGGGGATTTACGTGGTCGGATTCGAGATCGTGAAAGTTGCGTGTTGAGTCTGACGGGAAGAAATGAATTCCCGGCATGTAGCCACGCTCACCAGAGCGTGGGCGGTCGATTCAGCATTCCCACGTTCTGGCGAACGTGGCTACGAGGCTGGCACAGAATTGAAAAACCTGTGTACCGAAGGCGTCGGAAACTTTGAACCCGCGCGAAATCAGGATGTTGCTGTGCGATTAAATTGATAGCCTACTTCCGGTTTCCAAGTCGATGTACACAGCGCGAAGCAAATTATGTCGTCTCGCACTTAGTCGGAATTCCGCTCAGCGATTATGAAACTAAAGTTCTCACATCATGACGTTCTACAGAACTGGAAAGACGCTGCGTCTGACGTGCTGATTGACCGCCAAGAATTTTCGGGGTTCTGTTTCGCTGATGTAGAATCAGAGAACTGTATTGAAGTCTTCTCCGCGTCAACTGACGGATTCCCGAACTTACTTTCATTCTGGATTTGTGCCATCAAACCGTCGTTGCTGGAAGGTGGAGACCCACGATGGGAGAGCGAGTATCTGGCAGGTGGGACAGTTAGATCTATTACCGCAAATGAGTTCGATCAATGGCTGAGGTGGCATTTAAGTACATTGTTGCCGGACTACAAACTGGATGTGCCAAGCGATCGAGACCAGTTCGCTCATGTTTGGATCAACCACATGGATGAGGCGTTGGTCGGTATCGCAGCACGCGGTTATTGGGCATTACGCTGGTTTTCAACCGCGTGACATCGGACGGCACAGAATTTCAAAAACGCAGGGACACAAAAAGGGTCAGGTCTTAAATCGATCGGCTCATTGAGACCTGACCGAGCCACCTCGCCCGACCGTTAGGTTTCCCCGAACGGTCAAGTGGCGTTGAAGTCGAGGCATTTTGTCACTCGAACAAGGAGACCTCCGGTCAACTAACCGTGGCTCGGTCAGGAGACCGGCCACAACCGCGTGAGGGACTGAGTCTGCTTCACTTCCTGCGAGCCCACGACAAACCGCAGTCCGAATGGCTCAACGCCATCTCCTCCGACCAGACGATCAGCGAGGCGGTTCAGCAACGGGCGTTACAGTTCGCTCGCGAGTGGAAGCCGGAGCGTAGGTTGGGACTCCGTCCCAATCGTTTGAATTGAACAACCCAAGCGCTCGCCGTCGCAAGTCATCGGTGAGATAATCGTTAGCAATTTGTTGAAACCACGGATCGCGACGGAACTCCAGCCTTCACGCGGCGTTGATTCAGGTCGGATTGCAGGCAGTGCCCCCTGGCGAATTCTTGAAATTGACTGGAAACCATCCATGAGCACTCAGGTTGTTCGCTTGCCCGACTCGCTCCATAAGAATCTGCAGTCTGTCGCGGATCGTCGTGGATTTACTTTGATCGAGTTGCTGGTGGTGATTGCGATCATCGCCATCCTGATCGCGATGCTGTTGCCGGCGGTGCAGCATGCGCGGGAGGCGGCTCGACGATCCCAATGCAAGAACA
>CAIXQV010000193.1 GCA_903921605.1 uncultured Planctomycetaceae bacterium
CGTGACAGCAGGCTTGACCAGCCGACGTAGCGGAATATCGACCACGTACAGCAGCCCGACCACGTTATTCGCTCGCCATGCACCTTCATCATACCATTCATCGCCCGACTCAATCACTTCGCCAATCTCCAACAGTCTGTACACGTCAAGCCCTCCGTTTCAGTCCAATTCGATACCAATCAACACCAGCAGAGTATCAGCCCAGACTGGACAGGCAACACGAACTGCCGTGTTTTCCGGGTGTTTCCGTCTGTCTCAATTGAGACAAGCACTCAGGACACGCAGAATTGCTCCTGCAATCGTGGCAGAATTCGACGCTGGAATAACTGCTCAGCAGCCTGTTTCGAGCATCCGCAGCGAATGCCGATCTCTTTCCACGTCAAGCCGTCCAACCTTCCGGCCACGATATCACGCAGGCGACCGTCGAACAGATCGACACAGCGAGCCAGCTTTTCCAGACTATCGTATTGGTACGCATCAGCCTGTTTATCGGCAGGATCGTCGAACTCTCCGAGCAGATCGAGCCGATGAGTTTTCCGCTGTTTCGCCCAGCCGATCAGACCGTATCGAATGACGTGGAAAGCGTACGTCGTGAACAGCACGCCGCGATCAGGATCGAACGACTTTGCAGCACTTGCGAGCCAGTAGAGACCTTCAGCGAACGCTTCCGAGTCATCGGGCGAGTTTTCGCCACGATACGCAGCGTATTTGCGGCAGATCGACCAGACGAGCGGGAAGTGCTTTTCGAGGTTTTCCATTATAGTGGATGCAGTTTCTAGGATACTGGATGGACCGGGGAGGGGCTTTCCGCCGTTCACAGAATTGGATTCTTTTGATTTTCGTTTTGCAAACTTGTTGCGACGTGATACTACCCACAGAACGAGGCAGTAACAACCACAAGACGAAGGATAGAACGATGACAATCTTCAAGGGAACCAAGAGCGAGTGCATAAAGCTGATGCTCAGCCTCGAAGAAGTTCACGGGCGAATCTTCTGGGTAATCTCGATGGACGACGCCGCAGGAACATACGAATTGCAGACATCGGAAGAAATGGGCGAAAAGCTCCAGCAAGCCACGAAGTAACCAACAACCACAACCGGGAGAAGAGAAATGGTGACAGTCGACATCTACAACAGCGGGCGACACTTGGGAACGCTTCGAGTGACCAGCCTTGAGACCGCACTTCTGATCGTGTCCGGCGAAGAGTCAAAGGGAAACTTCTGCCGAGTCATCGACTGGAGGGGCGGAATCGTACGCGGCTAACCGCCCAGAATTCCCGGCAGATTCTTTTTGCAGTCTGCCGGGTTGCTGATACTACAGGCAGAACGATACCCAACCACGAACCGGAGAATCAGCCATGCGAAAATTCCAGATCATCCAAGAAACAACCACCCACTGCCGACTGGTTGAAATCTACACAACCAACGGAGTCTATCGGGAGTTCACCGGAGCGACCTGCGTATCAGACGCCCTGCGACATCTGAACCGCTGCTGCTCAACAGGCCGGACATTCGAGATCGTCAACGGACCAACCTACGCGAAGTAGACCACACAACCCGCCAGCCTCGCGAAGGGGCTGGCATTTCTGGAGGCACTGAACATGCGAAACATTCTGAACGACCTGCTGGAAGCCACGAAAGACATCGAGCCAACCACACGAACCGGAGCCAAGACCATGACCGACAAAGACAAAGCCGAGCTTTCTGAGATCGTCGATGGAACGATCTGCTGTGCTGACGTAACGGACTGGGATTCACAGGACGAATTCGAAGAAGAGATTATGTCTGACATTGAACAAACGCGAACGCTGTCGAGCGATGAATACACATTCTGTGCCGAACTTGTCGCAACCTATTGGCACGAGCAAGGTGGAGACGACGACCGCGACGAGGAAGACGACGAATAAGCGAATCCACGGCAAGCCCGATAGAACCGAGGCGTCAGGACGGGACAAAGGTCTGACGCCGTCTCTTTTCAACCACAACCACAGGACCGCTCGCAATGTGCAACAACCACACAACCCGCCACTTCTGGAAATGCCCTCTCTGTCTGACCGTAGCGGCGACCGAGGCCAACACGGTAGCCAACCTGCATTGTGGCCACTGCAATCTGGCGATGAATTACATGGGCCGAGTCAGCCAGAATCGACTGGTGAAGACTGAAGAACGCTGCCAGTGTGACGCACGCTGCACATTCGCCACCGGCCCGAACTGCGACTGCCAATGTGGAGGCGTGAACCACGGTAGCCGAATGCTGGTTGAGGTTACTTTTGACGCTGGACCCATACCAAAGGCGACCGTGAAGCCAACGGCTCAGGCTCTTTGGGATCTGAAGGAATACCAGGCACTTCGTGAGAAGCTACAGACAGAACTGAAGGAACTGAACCGCACCAGCCCAACGAAGAACTACGCACGCTGCCGGAAGATTACCGGAGCACTCTGGAAGGCGTCCACAATGACGAGCCACGCCGGACGAATGAAGGCACTCAGGGCGATTGACAAGCCGGTAACGAAGGCCGAGCAGGCTACGTTGTTCGGCTAATCTGCCAGATTGTTTTTGCACCCTTGACGCTGGTTGATACTACCAGCAGACCGAGACAACCACACACGAACACGGGAGCAACCACAATGACCCAGACAGAACTATTCAGCACCGACTTCCCAGTCATCGACTACACACCGGCAACACCGGAGCCTTACACAGTCGGCAGCATTCTCTACGCTTCGTGGGGATACGAGCAGACGAACGTCAATTTCTACCTTGTTGTCGCTCGGAAAGGCGATTGGGTAACGCTCCAGCCGATGACAGCCAAGCAGACGCACACCGGCAACATGAGCGGAACGGCTGTACCCGGCGAGGTTGTCGAAGTAGCTTGCTCTTTCCGCCGCCGCTTGCGAATCGACGCGGCCACGGGCAAATGCTGGGGATGCAACGGGCCAGAATCCTATATGAGCCTGTACCACTGGGAAGGCCGCCCGCAATACTTTTCGAGCTACGCATAGAACTGCCCGGATACAACGGCAGATTGTTTTTGCAGTCTGCCCACAGCCCGATACTACAACTGAGCCGGGAAGGTATCCCGGACGCAACCACAAACCGGAGCCGAGACCATGAAGACAGCAACCGCCGCAACAGTTCGAACGATCACGCTCAGCAGCCTAGGGGACGGAGACAAGCAGGAAAGCCGAGACCACCTGAAGCAACTGATCGAGCAACTTCCCGCCGGATACTTGCGGGAGATTCTGGAGACAGAAGCACCAGACTTTGAGCGAGCCATTGCCAACGACGTTTGCTTTATCGACTACCGGGCACAGATCAAAGCACAGCAGGAACACGCGGCACATCTTGCGAGAGTCAACGACGAGATTAAAGCAGCCCGGAAAGAACTGGAAGCCAAGCAATCAGAGATCAGACACGCAGAACGCCGCCTGGACGAGATCGAGCAGACACGCCGAGAACTTCGCAGGCTGCTGACAGGAGTCTAGGTCACGACAGACGACACGCGGCAGGGTTTCAATGTGAGACCCTGCCCGACATCACAACCACGCTCAGGAGTTCAGACGATGAAGACAGCCACAGAAACCAAGACGATTATCGCCCCGATCGTGCACATGAACGGCACCGGCAAAAACGGATTGACGGAGCCAATCGACGCAGCACTGGACGCGATCCGCACAGCTTACGAAATGCTGAAGCAATGCGGACCCAACGGTAGAGACTACTACAACCACCCGCAGGCACCGCAGGCGATGGAGCAGGCACAGAGGGAACACCGGAACCGGCTGCTGAGCTTGCATAATTTGTCGGCAGAACTGGAGGCACTTTGGACCGCCATCGAAGACGGAGAAACGACCGGCACCTACGACCACACGACCTGAAAACAATATGCCAGATTCTTTTTGCACCTGTCCCGCCTGTTGATACTACCAATGTAAGGGAAACCAACCACAACCAACCACAGGACAGACGACAATGGCAACCACCAAAGAAACACCAGCCGAAGCACTCGCCCGAATTCAGAGCAGCGTATCGAAGAACGACTTCGCGGCTATCGTCCAGTTCGCTCAATGCGGAATCAGCCCTGACGATATCATTCCACGGGTGTCAGTTTTGACCTTCAAAGCATGGAAGGCACTAGGCCGACGAGTTGCCAAGGGTGCAACCGGGCAGAAGGTTTGCGTTTGGGTGCCAGTCGAGAAGAACGGCAAGGAAGACGGAGTCCGACCAATCACGGCTGTCCTGTTTCACATCACTCAGACGATTGCAGAAGACGCCGAGAAAGGGACACGCCCTGAAGCCTGGCAGAACCCAGCACTGGTAAAGGAAGGCACCTACGACGCAGCCGAGCAGGCAGAAACCGGAATGATCGTCGCCCCGGAATCAGACATCATCGACGTTGAATTCTCAGTCATCGAACCAGTTCAGCGAAGACTACCAGCACCAGCAGCACAGAAGCAGCTTAGTTTGTTCTAAGACCAGACGACCTACAAACGCGGGGAGATCGGCCCCGCATTCTTTCAACCACATTCACCGGAGATCAGGACCATGAGCAACGACAGATTTAACCGCTACCAGATTCGCATTGATGGCCGACTTGCTGGCCACATCGACGGCCTGACAGCAGGAGAGGCGGAGGAGAACGCCCGCAGTAAATTCAGGGCAGACAGATACAGCCGAGTTACTGCCATCCTCGCGGAGCCACGCAGGACGCCGGTCACGGATAAGCTGCTGACCGAGATCATCGAAACCACATAGATTCTTTTTGCACGACTCGCCCTCTCTGATACTACCAGTGTCAGAGAGGGTTTCTCTGAAGCCTACAACCACGAGAGACAAGGACCGAGAACGATGACGACAACAGCCGCACAACTCAAAGCAGGATTCGCAGCACTTACAGCACTTGCTGAAGCAGTCCGAGAACTGAAGCAGATCCCATCAGGCCACCTTTACGCCCGAGTAATGAACCACATGGACATCAACGCATATGAGAAGGCAATCAGCCTGCTCTGTAATAGCGGAGTGATCCGAAAGAACGGCGACCTGCTTGTCTGGAATATCTGACAGATTCTTTTTGCAGATCATGGTTCCCCTGATACCACAAGTGTCAGGGGATACCAACCACAAACAAGGATCAGAGACGATGACAACCACGACCGCCGACAACTTCACAGCAGCAACACACAACGGAACGCTTACGATCGAGAACCCAGCAACCGGACAGCACCGAACATTCCGGATCAGGACACAGAAGCAGGATGCACGATTCGCACCTGGCCAGAGAATCATCGGCTTGCTGGTAGGACAGGACAACGAAAACGATTACCTGCAATTCGGATTCGTGAACGATAACGGACAGGTAAACGTCTGGAGTAAGTACAGAGGCACAGAGTTTGAGAAGTTTGGCCGGATGATTTCAACGCTGGAAGAATCCTGCAAACGCTGGAACCTGAACGCAGCTTGGTCCGTGAAATGCCGCCGCTGTAATCGAGAACTGACAACGCCGGAAAGCATCGCTTCGGGTATCGGCCCGACCTGCTCAGAAGCAGAATAAACTTTTGCAGATCACTCCCGGTCTGATACTAACCTCAGACCGGGACACTTCAAACAACCACGAACACAGGACCGAACGACGATGACAAACGCGACCATCAACAGCCGATTCCTTGCAGCAACAGACACGAAGACACGCAGCCAGATCCTCGGAGCTATTGCGAAGCATTACGGCATCACGGCGGATCAGGCATTCAATGAGGTTATCGACGAAGACGCGGAGCACTTGCTGGACTACCTGACGGAGCCAGTTCGATCAGCGGCCCGCGTAGTAATGGCCCGACATGGATTGTCGAAGTAACCCACCACGACACACGCAGCCGGGAGAGTGGCCCGGCTCTTTCTTTCAACCACATTGCACAGGATCAGAACCATGAACACGACATTCGCAGGCACCGACGTTGTAACCTACACCACAGCAAGCCAGATGGCAGACGTTTATCAGAGAGCTATCGCACGCATCCGAGTAGCCCATGCAATGGTTGAGCAGGAAGCCAAAGCATTACAGGACGCATTCGAAGGGCGATCCTATGACTTTGACATCAGCATGACACTAGGCCACAGCAACTCACGGCTAAGCATGGAACAGATCGTAGATAAGATGAAACGCTCAGCTTGGGGCAGGATCATCGAGAAGATCGGCGTACGTAAAGTTATGTCAAGCAAACAGCAGAAAGAACTTGATGACTACCTGCACGGTGGCCGACAGTCTTACGGCTGCGACAAGTCGCCGGAAATGCCAGACATCACAGCAGACAACATTCTCAGCGTGATCGGCGGATACTACCAGGCAGCCCCGGACATGCTCATGGAATTGATCCGCGAAGAATACGACTTTTGGAAGGCTTACCGACCAAGCGAGTACAAGCGGAACAGCTTCGAGAAACTAACGCCCCGCATCATCAAGGCTTACATCGTTTCAATGGGGTATGGTCGAAACCCGTTCGGATTGAACTACAACAACGCTTCACACGTTACGGCCCTCGATTCGATCTTCCATCTGCTGGACGGACAGGGGCCACTAACAGGACACAATGGACCGCTAGCCGACGCTATCAACGGATCAGCAGACGGCACCGGGGAAACGGAATACTTCCGATTCAAATGCTACAAGAACCACAACATCCATCTGGACTTCAAACGTCTGGACTTGCTCGCGAAACTCAACCAGCTTGCAGGACGAGCATGGTTAGGACACACAAAGAACAACGCCTGACGGGAGTGGTTGCCTGTTAGGTGTTAAGGGGCTTTCGGAGTGGTTGCCGAAAGCCCCTGTTTTTCTCCGTGTCTCACCGTGAGACAAGAGAATTATTTTTGCAATCCGACCGGCAGCCGATACTACAGGCAGACAAGTACAACACGCCAAACCGGGAGACTAAGATGAAAGCCAACCAAGCACTAGCCATTCAGATGGAAACGATCCGCAAGGCTATTGAGCTTCTTCAGGCCAAGGCCGACGCGATCATTGACACAGTCAATCCAGACGAAGCAACTTGGGTTGACGTCGGCAAGTTTGAGGCAGCAGCAGACGCCGCTCGATGTGTTATCGAACGACTTTCATAGACCATAACCACACGCCAATCAGGAGCAACCACAATGAACAAACCAACCGTAAAGTCTGAACTGAGCAAGCTGTCACCAAAACGATTTAACACCATCCGTCAGCAGTTCTACGCGATCACCGACAACTTGCGTCCGCTGCTGGCTGAACTTGAGATGGCCGACCTCGACAACGGCGGCAATGGCGGACCTCTAATTGACGAGCATTTGTTGCTCTGCGAAGCCTTGGAGATTTTCGAGAAGCTGAAAATCGGCAAGCACCTGTAAACTGCCCACAAAGTCGGACAGTTAGTCTTGACGGGTTTTCTTTTCCGCCTAATGTTCATCGACCGCGATGCAACCGCGACCGATTGAAATCCATCCCCGGCAGTTTCTCTGCTGGACTACAGCCCTGCCAGAGTGTTGCATACTTTGGCAGGGTTTCTTTTTGTACCACGGAGGCACCGATGGACTATCAAACATTCTGCAGGTCGAAACACGTTCGGCCAGCCTATAGCGGATTCGATATCGGACTGGATGATCTAGGCAGCAAGGCCTGGCACTGGCAGAAACGCTGCATTCAATGGGCAGTGAAGCGAGGCAGAGCAGCCCTGTTTGCAGACACTGGACTCGGTAAGAGTCTCCAGCAGTTACTATGGGCTGACGCAGTCGTGAAGCATACCGGCGGGCATATCATGGGCCATTGTCCTGTTGGCGTCCGATGGCAGACAGCACGAGAGGCGACCAAGTTTGATATTGAAACGCCGGTTGTCGTCGTGAACTCTGAATCAGAGATCCCGTCGAAGCCTTCAATCTGTCTCGTGAATTACGAGAAGATGCACTTGTTCAATACTGCCGACTTTGCCGGGGTGTTTCTGGATGAATCCAGCATCCTCAAGGGCTTGACATCAACGACACGCGAACAGCTTACAGAAGGCTGGCAGCATTCACGGTTCAGGCTTGCCTGCACGGCTACGCCAGCCCCGAACGACACGCAGGAGCTAGGCAACCATGCGGAGTTCCTTGGGATCTGCACACGCGAAGAAATGTTGAGCAAGTATTTCACGCACGATTCTGGAGACACCAGCAAATGGCGTTTGAAGGGACACGCGGAAGCAGACTTTTGGGATTGGGTTTGCTCATGGGCTGTTTGCTTGACACGTCCGTCAGACATCGGCGGAGACGATACTGGCTACATCCTGCCAGAACTGCACGAGATCACACATAACGTACACGTTCCCGGTCAGATCAAGGCCGGGCAGTTGTTTGATGTTTCTGGCATCTCAGCAACGAACATCCATCAGGAAAAGCGATACACCAGCCCATTCAGAGCAGAG
>CAIXQV010000194.1 GCA_903921605.1 uncultured Planctomycetaceae bacterium
GCCGTGGACATGGGGGATGTATTGGTATGTCGACAATCGCCGGCTGACCGTCGACAGCAAGCACATTCAGTTTCCGATCAACTTTAAGGGCAGCTTCGGCAACAATTCGACGCCCTACACCAGCACTCATACTGGCGGTGCCCAGTTTACACTTGCAGACGGCTCTGTACGCTTCGTAAGTGAAAACATAGACCTGAACACTCTCAAGGCACTTGGGACTCGAGGCACGGGTGAGGTACTCGGAGAATTCTGACAGAGTCTGTTTCTTTGAGTCAACGTATTCTTCTGGCGGCATACATTGAGGCCAGATGTGCGCGGGAAATATAATTCAGTTCCTTATGTCAATTGTGACCGCGCACAGAATCAGACCATTGGCCGTCAGACACATGGAGTTCACATGAAGAACTGGTTGAGCGATCGTTTTACGACATGGCGGATTGTTGCAATTGGGCTAGTCGTTTTGTCTGTGGGATGCAATTCCGAAAACCGCGTCGCAACCGGCACGGTCTCAGGAGTTGTTACTTACAACGGTGATCCACTTCAAATTGGTTCGTTGTTGTTTGTTCCAGTCGGTGGCGGACCTTCTGCCGAAGCCAACATAGGAACGGATGGCAGTTTTGAGATGGGAACCTACGATGATGATGATGGTGCCGTGCTGGGCGAACATCAGGTCATGATCACCGCCTTCACGGCACCCGGAGGTTCAGGTTTGCCAGAAGATGTGATCGATGGCGACGGAGCACCTGTTTCCGTCATACCGGATTTCTACGGTGACCTCGAAAAGTCCGGACTGAAAGTTGACGTAAAGTCCGGCGACAACAAAATTGACTTTGTACTCACCAGCAAAGCCGGCGAGGTAAAAGTCAAATAAGCTCAGGCCGCGTTTGGCGGGACATACAAAACAACGTGGCCGTAACCACAGCAAACACTGCGGGAATGCATCAGCTTTCCTGCGGTGTTTTTTTGTAGCCGCTTCAAGTTCTCAACACACCCGGGATGACGTCCCAGCTTTGAGCGACTCCGGTGAGGCGTTCCTGACGGCCGTTGGTTTCGAAGAACAGGTCATCAGGGTTTATCCCAAGAGCCTTCAGAATGGTGGCGTGCAGATTCTTGATCGGCTGAGGATCCTCTTGTGCACGCAAGCCAATTTCATCGGTGGCTCCGATGACGTTGCCGGCCTGGACTCCCCCGCCCGCCATCCAGACTGTAAAGCCATACGGATTATGATTGCGGCCCTCAGCTCCTTGTCGCATTGGAGTTCTTCCAAACTCACCGGCCCAAACCACCAGAGTCGTCTCCAGCAGTCCTCGCTGCTTCAAATCATCAAGCAACGCGGCGATTGGCTGATCGGTCTGAGCCGCGTTGCGAGTGTGATACTCATTGCTCTTATCATGGCCGTCCCAGCCGAGCTTATCAACGGCGTTATAAAGCTGGACGAAGCGAACTCCCTTTTCGATCAATCGACGCGATAAAAGGCACATTCGCCCATAAAGAGCTTTGTCTTTCGCCTCATCATGCAAGCCATACGCATCCTGAGTTTCCTTCGTCTCCTGCGACAGTTCACCAATGTCAATCGCTTCCGACTGCATGCGATACGCCAGCTCATAAGACGCAATGCGACCATCCAGATCCAGCATCCCCGGTCGCTGCGCCGCGTGGCGACGATTCATCGCCTGAGCGAAATCAATCGTGCTGCGTTGTGAGGATGCATAGGCCGTCGGAGGCTGCAGATTCAGAACCGGTGAACCTTCATGACGAAACTGAGTTCCCTGGAATGCGGCTGGCAAAAAGCCATTGCTCCAGTTGGCTGATCCTCCAAGTCCTCCGACTTTATAGAGCAGCACATAACCCGGCAGATCCTGATTCTCTGAACCCAGTCCATAGGTGACCCATGACCCCAGGCTTGGCTTGCCCCCCAGAATCGCTCCGGTATTCATCAGATACGTTGCTGGGGCATGATTAGAACTGTCACTGTA
>CAIXQV010000195.1 GCA_903921605.1 uncultured Planctomycetaceae bacterium
GAACAGTCGAGCGACCTCTCCTTTTGGTTGTCGAAGACGCCACAGGAACGGATCGCCGCACTGGAGCTGATCCGTAACGAGTACAATCGGGGTAAGTATGGATCTGACATCCGACTTCAGAGAGTTTGTCGAGTGGTCAGACATGCGTAAGTTGCTGCCTTTCGCTGATGGTGTTTGACGTGTCTCGGAGAATGCATGATTACTCAAGTCCACATCAAGAACTTCAAGGCCATTCGCGATGCCTCCGTGGACCTGACGCCGATTCACCTGCTGATTGGTCCGAATGATTCCGGGAAGACGAGTGTTCTTGAAGCCATCGCGGCGATATGCCGAAGCGTGGATCACAACGCTTCCGAGAGCTTCCTTGGAAGGTGGCAAGGGTTGGAATTGGTGAATTCCGGCTCCGCAGACTCTAATGTCCACGTCACGATCATCATCCGTTCCGAAGATACAGATACGGGATATCAAGTTACGGCGGCGTTTCCAGACACGGGCCGTCAGGTCCGTTGGACACAAGCCGTAGCTCAAACGAACGGCCAAACAATTCAGTTGTTGGTACATGCTGAGAGCACGCTATCAGATCAATCGCGACGCAGTGTCCATTCTGCTGCCGAGATTATGAAGCGGTCTGAATGGTCAACCTCGCAGAAAGTTGATCGTGCAATCGGCGGATGCTGGTATCTTCGCTGGACAGCTCGCAATCTGGCCCTTCCCACATCACTGAACCCCGATCGACGATTTCGAATCGAAGGCAACGGATTCGGATTGCCAACACTGATTGATGATTTGCTGAACTATGATCGTGAAAGTTTCTCTGCACTTGAACGGGAGTTCGTTCAGATCTTTCCGCATGTCCGAACGATTGCTCTTGTGCAACAGCAGGGTTTCAATTCCCCAGTCGATCAATCAGATGAAACCCTGACGCTGCAACCATCTCCTGGAAAACAAATCGTCTTCCGTCTGAAGAACACGGACCGCGATCTGCCGGCATCGCAAGCCGCTGAGGGCATGCTGTACATCCTGGGTTATCTCGCCTTGATGTACTTGCCAAAACCGCCGCGAGTTCTGCTGATTGAAGAGCCGGAGAATGGTATTCATCCGAATCGCGTTGGCGACATTGTCAGAATTCTTCGGCGACTCGTGGAACGTCACCCGGAAACACAGATTGTGATGACCAGTCACTCGCCGTATCTTGTGGATGCCTTCCAACCGAATGAAGTCACTTGGTGTCGCCGCAATGATTCAGGCGACGTAGTTCTGACTCGACTGGACACGCTGCCGGAAGTTGAACGTGCGATGAGCATCTTTTCACTTGGGGAAATCTGGACCAACGAACTAGAGCCAATGCCGATCAACGAGGATGCGAAGTGAAGCGTTCCGTTCTGATCGTCGCGGAAGGAGAGCATGAGCTTGCTGGCGGTACGGCCGATGCCGCTCTACCGATACTTGTGAAGCGGTTGTTGGGTGATGGTGTTGATCTGCGGCCCACTTCCAAACGCATTCGCGAACTTTCAGGACACGTTCATGCGGGACGAGGAAATCCGCTGGCAAGAAAGTTTATCGGGATCATCCGTTTTGCAGAACGGCAGGGTTTCGATGCGGTAGTGATTCTGGTTGATCAGGACGATGATGCTTCGCGACACAACGCCGCGTCCGTGGCCCAGGAAACAACATTTACGACGCTACCTCGAGCCATTGGCATCGCGGTACGGAGCTTCGATGCATGGTTTCTTGCCGACCATGCAGCACTTTCGGAAGTGCTGGGTACAACCATTTCAATGCAACCTGATCCAGAGCGCCACGACGATCCAAAAACCGTGTGTCAGAGTCTTCGATCCTCGGGATTAAACAACTACGCATTACGCGACTTATACTCTCTGGTCGCCGCGATCGCGAACCTCGACGTTATCAAACGGCGATGTCCCAAAGGCTTCGAAGTTTTCGCGAACCGCGTCACCTCCCTGTGTGGCAGCTGACACTCGCTCAACTCGTCAAACAACGTCAACCACTATGCCCAACGTACTCCCAGACAAGTATCCGGCACCCGGCTGGGAAAACCAGTTTGACGTGGAAGCCGCCAGAGAGATGCTCCCTGATGTCGATGAACTGGTTGCTCATCCTCGTTATGGAAAAGCACCAGCATTCTGCGGCGAGAAGTTGTCTCGGGCCGCTAAGTTTGGGATCTATCAGTATCAGCCAGCCTGGATTTTTCCGGCATCCAGAATCTCTGCTGACAAAACGAAGCAGAATTACTCTGTCGTTCCGCGAATAGAATACTTCGATGTGCTTTGCCGTTGTCGAGATTGCCGACGCTGGTTCATCTTCTTCGCGAAGGAACAGCAATACTGGCTCGAAGAGTTGCGATTCTTTGTCGACAGTTGCTGCGTTCACTGCCCGGAATGCCGACACCTCCGCCGTCAACGTCATCATGAAGAGCAGGAACTTGCGTCGCTTCAGAAAGAGACTCAGCCAACGCCGGAACAGATCCATCGGCTCCTTGAATTGACGATTTCAATGTGGAATCGACGGTTCATTCGGAAGCGATCAGTACTGGATTCGACGATCAGGATCGCATCGATAAACGATCCCTCAAACAAGCTATTGGAAGAGGTCCGTGAGCTAAGAAGAACACTGGACGCCGTTTGAATATCCGAACCTGGTTCATCGCGTTGAATCAACTCCTCCACCAAAGAAACAGCCCTCAAGCCAGAATCCCTGGCACGACATGTCCGTGAACGTCAGTCAGGCGATAGCGACGACCCTGGAACTTGTAGGTCAGTCGCTCATGATCGATGCCCAGCAGATGCATGATCGTGGCGTGCAGATCATGAATGTGCAGCCCGTCTGAGGCGATGTTGTAGCCGAACTCACAGGTTTCTCCGTACACAGCCCCGGCTTTGACACCACCGCCTGCCATCCAGATGCTGAAGCAGCGAGGATGATGGTCGCGGCCGAAATTGGGTGACAACTTGCCCTGACAATAGTTAGTCCGCCCGAACTCGCCGCCCCAGACAACGAGCGTATCCTCCAGCAGTCCGCAACGTTTGAGATCCTTCACCAACGCAGCCGCCGGCTGATCCGTTTCCTTGCAAAGTTTTGGCAACGCACCGGGAAGACCTCCATGATGATCCCAGTCCTGGTGATAGAGCTGAATAAATCGAACGCCTCGTTCTGCCAGTCGGCGTGCCTGCAAACAGTTGGCCGCAAATGAGCCCGGCGTTGTGACGTCCGGGCCGTACTCATCAAGCACCGACTTTGGCTCACCAGAGATATCCGTGGCTTCCGGGACACTGGACTGCATGGAATAAGCCATCTCGTAATGATCAATACGATTCTGAATTTCTGAGTCAGGCGTTTTCGACAGCTGGTGTTCGTGCAACTCCTTCAAACGGTCCAACAACAGTCGTCGACTCTCGCTGCTCACGCCAGCCGGATTGCCCAGATACAGCACAGGATCCTTGGCTGCTCGAAACTGAACGCCCTGATGTCGTGACGGCAGGAAGCCACTGCCCCACAGATGTGAACCCAGCGGCTGGCCACTTTTATCTTTTGTGATCAACACGACGAACGAGGGCAGATTGGAGTTCTCCTGTCCCAGACCATAACTGAGCCATGCGCCCATGCTGGGGCGGCCGGCAATCTGAGTTCCGGTTTGCAGAAACGTGACGCCGGGGCCATGATTGATGGCTTCGGTGTACATCGAATTGACCACGCAAAGATCGTCAGCAATTCCGGCCGTGTAAGGAAGCTGATCGCTGAACCAGGCGTCGGCCTGACCGTGTTGAGTAAACTTGAATGGCGATCCGACCAGCGGAATTGAAGACTGGTTCCCGGACATCCCCGTCAGACGCTGAGTTCCTCGGACGGAATCCGGCAACTGCTCGCCATTGCGTTGATTCAGAACAGGCTTGTAATCGAGCAGGTCGAGTTGCGACGGAGCACCTGACATAAACATGTAGATGATGCGTTTGGCTTTGGGAGCAAAATGTGGCTCGCCCAGAACGCCTCGGTCCTTCACTTCTGCGGAGGCCGCTTGAGGCGACAACATGTCGGCTAATGCCAGGCTTCCCAGTCCGAGTCCGGATTGCGTGAGGAATTGTCGTCGAGTTTCGATGTCGGGAAAGAAGTGCATGGGAGTTCTCCGACTTTCAAACCGGAATCGATGCCAGATCGTTCCGCAGAATTCAGGATCAGGACAGATTTTCCGCAGCGGTAAGACGGTTCTCCGGGGAAATGTCCACCAGCTTCGGAAACAGTGGTCTCGACTCTACCGACTTCGGGCGATTGAGGCTAGCATGGACTCTCTCCGTGGAGGCAACTCTCAGATTCGAACCTTGACCAGGACAACGCCAAGTTCGGAAAACTGTATTGTCGTGTTATTGGATGATCAGCCGGAACGCGTTAGCGTCCGGTTTTTGAAAGATTCTTCCGCATGAACCGGGTGCTAACGCACTCCGGCTGATTAAAACAAGACACCAAGAGCCGCCAACCAACTTTTCAATCATCTCCCAGCTTAATCTGCCCTCCTCCTTGAAAGACTTCGCCATGAATGCCGACTTGTTTTCACGCCGAAATTTTCTGCAGTGTTCCGCCGTCGCCGTGGCGGCCGGATCAGTTGTGAACGGAGCAGCTTCTGCACTCGCGCATCCAATCTCCACATCGCTGGCCATTGCTGAAGATGGACTCAAGGGACGTTTGTGGAAGACACTGAAGATTGGCATGGTCAACGTGCCGGGATCATTGACCGACAAGTTCAAAGCGGCAAAGGCGGCAGGCTTCGAGGGCATCGAAATGAATGCTCCCGGCATGGATGTTGAAGAGACCAAAAAGGCGATTGCCGAGAGCGGTCTGCCGGTCGACGGAACAGTGAACTCCACCCACTGGGATGTTCGTCACACCGACCCAAACCCAGAAGTGCGTGCGAAAGCTCTGGAATCTCTGAAGTCCGCGATTCGAGACACTCATGCCGTGGGCGGGCATTCCGTATTGCTGGTTGTTGGCCATGGCAAGGATGGCTCAGAAGAGGAAATCTGGAAGCGATCAATCGACAGTATCGCACAGGCAGTTCCAGTGGCTGCACAGTGGGGCATTCAGATCGTGATTGAAAACGTGTGGAATCATTTCCATTACAACCACGAAGGCGATCACACTCAGAACGCGGACAAGTATGTGAAGTTTGTCGATGAACTGAATTCACCATGGGTTGGGATGCAGTTTGACATCGGCAACCACTGGAAGTACGGCAGCATGGGCGACTGGATTCGCCAGCTGGGCAAGCGAGTCTTCAAGCTGGACATCAAGGGTTACAACCGAGCCGAAGACAAGTGGGCTCGAATTTCCGAAGGCGATATTGATTACGCCGATGTGCGAAAGGCTTTGACAGAGATCAACTTCTACGGATGGTGTGCTGCCGAAGTCGGCGGCGGCGATGCTGCGGAACTGAAACGCATTGCCGGTGAAATGGATTCGGTGTTTGGCCTGGTGTAGATGGTTTGATGTGGCAGAGCGCGAGCTGTCAGTAGACGGAAGCGTTAGTTCAGATTTCGTTTAACGGCAAGCCGGAGGCGACGGTTTTAGCTTACGCAGTCGCCTGCGGCTTGCCGTTAAACAATGTGTTGGCAGCGTTCCCGACTCACCGAACGGATCGCGCCGGCACTCTTGAGTAACCTGTTTGTTTCTTTAACCTTAGCGAGTGAACTCGGTTGACCGAATCTCCTGTGCCCGACGTAGTTGAATCCTCAAATCCCGAAGCTGATCTGCAACAACTGCTGTCAGTGTTGCAGACCCATGGCCTGATCATTCCTGATGATCAGGCCGTTTTACTAGCGAAGTATTGTCGCTTGTTGTGGGACTGGAACAGTCGGCTCAACCTGACACGACATACCGACTGGGAAATGTTCGTGACTCGCGATCTGCTGGATACGCTGGAGCTTTCAAAACACATTCCTCCCAAGGCTAAAATTCTGGACGTGGGATCCGGTGGAGGAGTTCCAGGAATTCCGTTAGCCATTCTTCGTCCAGACATCAGCGTGACGTTGTGCGATTCCGTCGGTAAGAAAGCCATGGCTCTGCAGGATATCGTGAAGTCACTGGGACTGACGGTGCCGGTTCATGCGAATCGAGCCGAATTGATTCTGAGAACTAACCGCTTTCATTTTGTCACAGCCCGAGCAGTGGCTTCGATTGCAAAAATGATTGGCTGGTTTATTCCTTTTTGGGGAGCGGCCGGAAAACTGCTTCTGATCAAAGGTCCGAAATGGATTGAAGAACGCAACTTAGCCTCAGCCGATGGACTGCTCAAGAAACATTCAGTGGAGCAGATTGCAGCCTGGTCAACTCCTGGGCGAGATGGTCAGAGTGTGCTACTGCGAATTATGAAGAAGCCTTGATCCTTCCCAATGGTTTTGTCGTTCTACAGGACGTTACAGGCGCGGTGTTTCCCGAGTTTCCTCCCCGTCGGGTTCGGATTAAACGACGAAATCAACAATATGCAGACGTACTGAGATTGATCGAAACGTTTCGGTATTACATAGAAAACGCGAGAGAGCACGATGTCTGCACTGGAACCTGAAGGATCACCCAAATATTGGCCACCACTGGGACTTCCCGTTGGTAGCGTGCGAGCGATCCTGACGCTGTTCGTGGTGGCGATTGTGACTGTCAGTGTGGCTCGGGGGCACGATCTGGACTTGATCTGGACGGAAACTCTGCTGATCGCGCTGGCTCATTATTTTACCTCACGACGATTTGTTTCGCTGCCTCCGGAAGTGCTCAAGAGGATTCAGGAAGAGGGGCTGATTGAGAAGGAACAGCATCCCCTGTTTCTTCCTCGACACAGCATTCGACTCCTGATTCTTGCCGCGTTTGTGGGCCTCGGAGTTTTTCTTTATCAACACCATCGCCTGATGGAACCTCGTGCCGTATCGCTGCTGGGAATTGTCGCCGCGTATGTACTTGGCGCGATGTTTCGAGGTGTCGGATCATGGTTTGGCAGTCACACCGGCCATCGGCCATCTTCGGCGTGGGGCGATTTCAAGGCCATTGTGGTGCTGCTTGCCGTGGGGATTGCCGGCGTTCCGGAACTGTTCGAGATGCCTGATTTCCTGCCCGATATGGCTCATCGAGTCGCGTTGGGAATGATGCTGTTCTACTTCGGCTCGCGATGATTCGGCGATGCCCGTAAAAGCATCTCCTGAACGGATAATCCGGCTCATGAATTTCACGGTTCTTGACGCTGCTCATCGGCTGCAAAAGCGTTATCACCGCGAGCAATCACGATGCACGTCATTGCTGCAGCGCACCCAAACAGGATCGGACTGATCGCTGGCATCAGCGCCATTGAGACAGCGATGCTGGACCATGCGATCCCGATCCAACGATACCCCGTCCAGAAATTGCCACTCTTTGCAAATAGAACCACGGAAGTAATTGCGGCCCACGCGCAATAAAACGCGGGAATCATGCGACTCAGATCGTGAGCCAACAGGATTCGTAAACTGATCATACACGCCACAGCTCCGACAGCATGGCCGATCCAGATCGACCAGAGTTCCCGCCGCGCGGAGTCTGAGGCGAGGTGAATTCTCTGACTCATGAAGAACACCACAAACAGCGGCGCATAACCAGTAAAGATTATGCTCCAGATCCAGAACTCCGCCGCCTGTTCGTGTAACAGCGTCCACACAATCACGTTGCTGATCAACAGCCACGGCGCGACGATCATCCACAATAGATTTCGCAGCCCCGGAAAGTACTGATTCCATCGCGGTCGATTTAACCACTGAGCCAGCTCGTCGGCAAATTCCTGAGCAGACTGTTGTCGTAACGCGGGATTCTCCGACATGGATTTCCGGCAGATCTTCAGCAGCTCCGGCGGTAGCTTGGTCGATCGGGAAACAACGGCAACCTGCGCGTCCCTGAATTCCAGCGGCGATCGACCGGTCAACGTTGCCCACAACGTTGCTCCCAGTGAATAGATGTCAGACGATACAGATCTGACGAGCGCCGCTTCCTGCGGACTGGCTTGTTGCATCGCGGCATGCAACAGTTCCGGTGCCATGTACGCTGGTGTTCCGGCAATGTTGTCGGACGCGGAATCCTCCTGAATCTCGTCACCCTGCAGTTCAAAACACAGGTCGAACTCAGCAAGGCCAAAGTCTGTGATCAGCGGACGATTCGTCTCTCGCTCGATCAGGATATTGTGTGGCTTGATGTCTCCATGCAGAACGCCATGCCGATGCACGATGTTGACCGCCCGAGCAATCTTTTCCATCACGACAGCGACTTGTTCTGGAGCCACCGAGGCATTGCCGCGAAGTTCCTGCAAAGAGACTCCTTCAACGAACTGCATCGAGAACCACGGGCGCCCGTCGACTTCGCCAACCTGGTAAACAGGAACAATGTTCTCATGAGCAACGTACGCGGCAAGACGTAGTTCTCTCTCAAACCGATACTGCATCTGCCTGACGAATTCCGGACTGATGTCTGCCAATCGATCGGGCCGAATCACCTTGATCGCATCAAGCCTTTTGAGTTTTCGATGAAGACCTCGATAGACAACTCCCATGCCGCCACGGCCGATTTCTTCCAGACCTTCATACTCAGGCAACTGCGGCGGTGAGTCATCGGCTGCCAACGCCAAACGCACCGGCGCAGCAAGGTGTTCGATCATGTTGTAAAGGCGATAATGTTCCGCCACCGCCTCCAGTGTTCGGCCTTCCGCTTCCCCTTCTGTTGGAGCTAAAGACGCGAGTTCAGACCGTGAGCCGCTCTCTGCCTGGCGTTCCAGTTGCGCCAGAGTTTCGTCGTCAGCAGCATCGATTGAGCTTCGGAGGGAAGGACTATTCATGACATGGATCCTCCAGACACTGCGCCAATCGCTGGCGCCCACGATGCAGCAATCCGGCCGTTGCAGATTCTGAAAGCTGCATCGCCTCAGCAACTTCCTTCAACGAAAGCCCTTTCAGATGTTTCATAATCAGCGAGCTACGCTGGTTATCCGGCAAGGTTTGAAGAGCACTTAACATCAGACACAATTGTTCATTTTTCTGGAGGACTTCACTGGGAGACGTTTTCTCGTCAACGAGCATCATTTCCAGCCGACTCCACGATGCTTCAATCTCCGATGTCCGCAGACGCCGGCGGATATCATTCTTCTGCGTTCGAAGATGTTTGATCGCGTCCAGCATATTATGCTGCAATGCACTGCGCAGCCACGAGAAGACGACGGCGGCATTCATCAGCACGAGTTGCTCCGCATTGCAGTGCGCTTCCATCAGTGTTTGCTGAACCAGATCCGAAGCTTCCAGATCACTGCGCAGGGCGGGAGAAATCATCGCTTCAGCCAGCGTCAGAAGCATGGGCCGAAACCGATTCAGAGTGGCGGCGAGATCGAGTTCAGAATCTGTCAAATTTGGCCCTCGACCTTTCAGGCGACATCTCCCAACCCATAGTGCGCAGAAAATTCAAAAAATCCTCCAGGTTCGCGCACAATGCCCGCGCCGTTCTCGCCTTGTACCACAGAAGCAGCGTTTTAACTCTCATTCAGGCAGGCGAAGTTTATGCGAACGACGAATTTTGGCGGCAACATTGCGCTGAATCCAAGGTCTTTTTATACGCCCGAAACGGAACAGGAGGTGCTCGAGATTCTGGACAGGCACCAGGGTCAGCGGATTCGATGCATCGGACGCCTTCACTCATGGAGCAAGGCGATCGAAGCCCATGATGTTCTGCTGGATCTGAGACGATTGAATCATGTAAGAACCGCAGACCCCAATCATCAGCTCTCAGTCGATGTCGGAGCCGGATGTCAGATCAAGCGTCTCTTGACGGAACTGGAACGCCAGAGGAACTGGACACTTCCCTCACTGGGATTGATCACCGAACAATCAGTGGCCGGAGCCGTTTCCACAGCGACGCACGGATCCGGGCGAAACTCCCTGTGCCACTATGTCATGAGTGTTCGGGTTGCTCGCTACGACAA
>CAIXQV010000196.1 GCA_903921605.1 uncultured Planctomycetaceae bacterium
GAAGTTTCAGCCGGGTGTCAGCTATCGCAATCTGCTGTTGTATCGTTCCCGCGGAGTCGCCGCACCGTTTTCGAAGCAGACGGAGAGTACTCCGCCGCACGATATCACAGACCAGCTTGTCTCTGAGCATTTGCCGAAGGGACCAGGAGCCGAAGAACTCCTGCGACTGATGGATCACAGTCGACAGTTGTTGGCGGATGCGGAACCGAATCGTCGACGAGTTGCCGCCGGAGAACTGGCGGCTACTCAAATCTGGCTGTGGGGACTGGGTCAGCGTCCGGCGTTTCGATCGTTTGTGGATCGTTACGGGGTTCGAGGTGCTGTGATCACGGCCGTCGATCTGCTGCGTGGGATCGGGCGATTGATCGGCTGGGATGTCGTGGAAGTCGAAGGAGCCACTGGTTATCTTGATACGGACTACGCGGCCAAGGGGCGAGCGGCGATCGAGACATTGTCACGCCCTGATAAGGACTTCGTTGTCGTGCATGTGGAAGCGACCGATGAGGCTTCTCATGAAGGTCATGTTCACGAAAAGATCAAAGCGGTTGAGAACATCGATCGACATATCGTGGGGCCACTGCATGCATGGTTGAAACAGCAGGGCGACTACCGACTGTTGGTCTGTCCCGATCATCCAACATTCCTGAGAACTCGCACGCACAGTCACGGCTACTGCCCGTTTGCGATGTGCGGGACCGGAGTCACGCCTGACGCCGCCACGACCTACAGCGAAGTCAGTGCTGCTGCTTCGTCCGTTGCGTTTCCCAATGGATGGGACCTGATGGGCCGATTTGTAGGTAATAGTTAAAACCGCACACTCCTCTGCTGACTGAGATCTTTAATGCACATCGGTGTTTTTGGAAATCAGGGTAGTTGGTACGTCAACGAGTTATGTTGTCGCGGCTCCGAGCGCGGGCATGTGATGTGGCCGCTGCAGTTTGAAGAGTTCCAAAGCAGGGTCTCAGGCCACGGGTTGGAGTTGCGATGTGGAGAACACAACGTCCGTGAGTGTGATGCTGTCCTCGTGCGGACGATGCCTCCGGGAACATTAGAGCAGGTGGTTGCTCGGATGGATCTGCTCGCCGGACTTGAGGCCTGTGGAACACGCGTCATTAACTCACCACGCGCCCTGGAATGTGCTGTCGACAAGTATCTCACAACTCAGCGTCTCGCGCTGGCGGGATTGCCGGTGCCGGAGACGGTCGTCTGCGAGAACGCGGAAGCCGCTTTGAATGCCTTCGAGATGCTGGGGCGAGATGTTGTCGTGAAGCCATTGTTTGGTGCCGAAGGTCGCGGCATTATTCGGGTCTCAGATCCCGAGCTGGCGATGCGTGCCTTTCGCACTTTGGAGCGATTGGGGTCAGTCCTTTATCTTCAGAGGTTTCTTGATGGGCCGGGATTCGATATTCGAGTGCTCTTGCTGGATGGACAGCTTGTGGGTTCGATGAAGCGCATTCCTAAAGAGGGTGATTTTCGCGCGAATATTTCTCAGCAGGGAACCGGGATTCTTCATAGCCCTTCTGACAGAGAAATTGAGCTGGCGATCGCTGCAGCGAAGGCGACGGGCTGTTCATTTGCTGGCGTCGATTTGATGTATGAC
>CAIXQV010000197.1 GCA_903921605.1 uncultured Planctomycetaceae bacterium
CTGAAGTCACCAAACTGATCCAGCAGGCGGCCGCTGTCCAGCCAGGCAAAGCTGTCCACAGTGTATCCGTCATGAGATCTGAGTTTGGCCCAAAGTGGATTCTTCGTGATGTTCTCCGTCTTACCCGAGGCAGTCGCAATAATCTGATCGCTCGCATTGAGACCGATACCCATCACAAGATGTCCCGATTCATTCCACCAGCTGAACTCGACATTGGGAACGTTGGTACCAATGAACGACACCTCGCGACCTTCAATGCTTTTCAGCTGAACTTCTTCGCGAGCTGACGCGGCGGCCTGCTGAATTAACGGCTCAAGGACTTCAAGAAATTTACCGGCGTCATGCAGGACAATAAGACCAAAGGGGCTGAAGCCGTCACCGCTGCCTGACATGCTGCCCGCGATTGAAAAGCCCCGTTGTCGCAGATGCTCGATGGCTTCTCTTGCCAGAACGCCTTGTTCTTCACCAGCGGCAGAAATCAACATTTGCCCGATGTCGAGCAGTCTCGCCGTCAGTTCGGTTTCTTCCAGAGCCTTCCACGCGGCCGTCTCTTTGATCGCCGGCAAGTGGGCTGCGGTTCCATCAAAAGTAACGAGCAGAAAGCTGCTGGACGGCAGAAGCTCCGTCACTGCAACCTCGGATTTTTCTGTCTTCGCCTCATCAGCACCGCCGACCCACGCGAGGGATATCCCCGCTGCGAGCACACTCATCCATGCCATCAGGATTTTCATTCGATCCTCCTCTGTCTGATTCAAAAATGCCAGAAACTGACAATCAGGCATGAATCTAGCAAACACGAAAGCGAATGCTGAAATCGTTCAGCATGTGATTTTCAGAAAATCGCCTATGTCAATCCTGGCCGAAACACACAATTACAGACCCCTGGAATGCTACGTTTCGATATGTGACGCCCCCGAACCTTCGATGGTTCTACGGCTTCCAAACCGCCGCGATCCGCTCGGCCATAAGTCAACGAACGGTCAGAGAACACGGATGGAAGGTGTAAGAAGGCCATTAATCTGCCGGGGAATCCCCGGCAGCAGACAATCTGTCAACAGTATGAAATCAAACTCTCCCCGGCAGACACGGCGTGCCAAAAGACCTACTGTGGTGATGGTGGATTCAGTTGAGTCTCGGCGAATACAACGAGGAATTGTTCAAGGGAATTGCCTCACCATCAGAACAATGTCAGTCTTATCACAGTTCTGTGCGTCTTCACTCTCAGCTCTTACGCGGATAAAGTACGGTTGTCTGGTACCTTTGATTGCAGGTCCTTGAAATGGTGGCTCGACTGGAACTAACGACTCGACTTCTGAAGCCACAAGGGCTGCTGTTGCTGGCATTGGCGACAACGTTCGGAGCGGAATATCTGATCATGAAGCTCCTGCCGCTGATTCTGCCGGCAGGTTGCGGCACAACATGTGAAGCGATGTTGGATGCCTGTTTGTTGACATTAGTTGTGGCTCCAGTTTTGTGGTTGACGGCACTCCGTCCGTTACAGCGAATGGCCCAGAGTCATATGCTTTTTCTGCGTCGGGCATTGACCTCACAGGAAGAGGAACGTCAGAGGATTACTCGGGAGATCCACGATGGAATCGGTCAGTCGCTCACAAGTCTCATGCTGGGGCTCCGTGCACTGGAGGAAACAACGGGCGACTCAAAGACATGCGATAACGCTTAGAGAAATGGGGTCCGGGATTCATGACGAACTCAGACGAATTGTTCGAGGGCTGCGACCCGCGATCCTGGATCAATTAGGGTTGGCTGCCGCAACTTTGCGGCTGGCTGAGGACATCCGGAATACGAGTGCCTCAACGCTGGAGGTTGATGTCGAGAAGCTTGTGGGCGTTCGACTGGATTCCGAACTGGATAATTGTCGCCACGAAAAGACTTCGGCGCCGCGGATGATTCTGAACACTCGACTCGGCATGCACACCCTAACGTCGTGCCTTGAGACGTGAGTGAAATACGACAACCATTCGTAGACTTACACAACGCCAAACGTAGCCTGTGTATTTCGGCTATCTGCTCTCTGCCACCACTTTTCAGCCGCAGACAATTACCGCCTATACCGGCAACGATCCTGAAAAGTCTATCAACAGAAAATCGGTAAATCTGTTTGAAAACTGTGGCGGGCCTTACGCCCCAATCCGCCCCGTTCCGTTGGCAAAAGCTGTGATTGTTCAGAATTCCCTCAAATCTAGCTCAAAGCCAAGGTTCATCCATCCCGTCGCTTCTGCGAAGTGATGATCGAATTCGGAATGCAATCACCGCATACCTTGCGACGCAAATGGAACGCCGTCAATCAATCCATCGGCATAGCCAGCAGAGCATGCTTTCCGCATCTTCGGGAAAGATAAACAGCAACAGGCTGCAGATCATGATCCAACTGAAGAATTGCAGATTCATGATAACATCCAGCATCAGATGAAATACGATTCCCGACACCAACATTGGGTAACGAAACTCGCGAATCCAGATCAATGTTCCCAGTGCGATCTCTTCGATCAAGGTACCCCAGGTTGCGAGACAAATGAATGGCTTGGTCAGCAACCAGCGGGGAGGTCGGAAACGAACATCGGCATCAACCCACAATGGAAACCAGGCCGCAGTCCCGTTCCACCACATTCGCCCTCGCAGTTTCCAGAAGACCGTCCTTAGATACACAATGCAAACCTGAAGCTGCATCAGCCGGAGCGGCCATGGATCCGTTTGCGAAAACTCTGTCAGCGGTTGACTGCGTCTCCACGCGTCCATTGACAATCTACCATTGGCATCGCTGAAGCAGGAATAACAAATCAGCATCCGCCATAACGTGTCACCGCTCGACAAAATGAACGCATTCCGATGATGAATAGACACGAGCGTCAGAAAAACGACCACACTGCAGAGCCGGAATTGATAGCCGATCATATAGCCCATGACCGCCAACACGTGCACCAATAGCAAGAATCGAAATGCGTTAGTCGTGGAAGGCAGGAGATTCAGCAGCGAGAAGCGCGAGAGCCGCATCTGCCTCTGCCACACCGAGGTCGGCCAAACACCGTCCTCCGAGAAATAATCAGGCACCATCGGAATCAACAGCAGCACATTTGTCAGCATGACCACACTGATCACAATGCGAAACACAATCAACGATGCGCATGACATTTCGGCATGAAAAAACAGGTTCCAGAGGTCACAAAGTTGCTGCAGGGACATGAAATGATGTTCTCGTTCTCGTCAACTCTGGACTTTATGCCTTCTTCGGCAGCGTTGAGGGAATCACGACACCAACACGTTTGGCAGCATCGTAACGATAGAAGGTCTTTGTCTGGATCGCCGTGTAAACCTGTTCGACTCGCAGTGGATTCTCTTGTTGTGTATCGCGAAGCAGTTCAATCCTCAGCACTTTGCGAGTCTCCGACTGAGCCTGACGAATCAGAAATTCGCACAGCGGTGGATACAAATAGGCCATTCGAGGACTCAGAAGTGAATGCTCATACTTGAAGCTGCGAGCATACAACAGGTTGATCAGCTTCTGCCGATACTCCGGCGATAGTGGTCGCCATTCTTCCGTGACGCCGTCCGCAAAAGTCAGTACCGCCCGCATTCGCCGATTCACATGAATCGGTTCCGGAGCAAACATCGCCCACCCATGCCAGAAGCCCATGTAGATGAAAGGAAAACTGAACTTCGAAATAAACCGCTTCGCTGGATGATCACCAGGATAATCCCAGCACCACATAAAGACCACGAAAACTACGATGATGAGATTAGACATCAGCTCGTCCGGAGGCACAAAACAGCAAGGCTAGAACCAAGTCAATGAGCACCGCAATATTCATTCCACCAAGCTGCACGGACTCAAGCCAAGTGCGATACCCGCCGCACACGCTTTGCGGACCTTACAAAGAATCTGTCTCCCAGACCGACATCCGTGCATCCCGCAGTGAAACGCTCTCATTGATTGCGAACGTAGGAGTCAATTCTGACTACTACGGTTCGCCGCGAGAGATAACTTCATAGGCATGCTGGAGCACTTCATGATCAAGATCAGAAACGTCCTTCCTTTCACTCTGTGTCATCGCTCCCAACATGTTTTCAATCTCGTGTTCGTTGATATAGCCCGCAATTTCATCGCCATTTTCCCGAAGCATGGCGTACAAGTCATGATTGCAGCCCCAGCGTGCCACAGCATCTGCATAGATCGCCATTCTGCGCAGTTCTATCTTTTCATCTCCGTATACTTCACGCACATCTTTCCAGTAATCGACGTCGCAGGTTAAGGGGAATAAAAACTTTGCCTCGCCAACGTTCCGCCGGGCCATGATCCCCAACGACCGCAAACTCGATGAATAGTATTCAATGGAGTGCTTATCTTTTTCATTGTTGGCAACTCGACGCAGCAATGTGCTCAACAACAATCTGGCCTCAGCGTCGCCCCCCACATACGCCAACGCATCTGCGGCCGCAGCCCAATGCACACTCGACGAGTCGTCTTGAAGAACCGTACAGATTTCTGAGATTGCTGCCGGATTCACAGCCTTACAAAGATGCCTGATGCCAAATTCGGTGGACTGTGTTGCACGTATACAAGCCAAGCCGATTGATTCATCAACCGATAATTGCGGCTTGATCTCTGCGTTGAGAATTACTGCCGACTCTTTCCGGAACACGGGCCGATCCACCAACGGTTGTGGGAGTCCCGTGTCGCCGGAGCCTCGTGAGAAGTCAGGTGTTCCGTCATCACTGCAGCCGACCGTGGTCAGAACGCAAATCCAGAGGAGCGAGAGTGCCTGAAATGATGTCTTCAAAAGCTTCTTCTCCATCCAATTCGGCGGACTTTAACTGAAGTTCATGCTCAACCAATGGAGTCGCGAGCGGTCGGTTCTTTGGCGGTACTTTCGCTAGGCATAGGTAATACTGCGGCATTACTAATGTGAGTTACATCGAGGCACCACATCGCCATACGCTCGCCAAAATGCGATGATGCAAAGAGTCGGTTCACGGCGACCTAGTAACTTTTCTACGATCTATCGAAGGCATTCAGTTCTTCGATCGTGAGGGGAAGTCATCCGGATGACTTGTCTTCCTCGTGGCCTCACAAAGGTCGATTGTAGGCTGTGTGCTCTTTGTCGAACAACGATTTCAGTCAAAAGATGGACACGGCATCCTCATGAGCTGAATTCACGCTTAAACACATCGTGGAAGGAGTTCGGCATTTGGGGTGCCGGTCAGTTGATTCTGATGTAGGCGCCTGGTCGAGTTGGCGGCAACCTTCCGTAATCAATCATGTTGAATGTCAGCAGGCAATTCACAGGTTGCTTCTTTGACGGCAACAATCCCAGTACCCATGCACCAGGAGTCAGGGCAAGTCGACGCTCCGGGCAGCACACACAAACGGTTGCTGATTCACGGCTGACCTTTAGCCTGCGCCATTCCCACTTCAGTTTTTCGCAGAAGCATTGCCCAATGAGGGCCCCCAGTTCAATCGCCAACTGCACATTCGCCTCCTGCGAAGAGCCTTTCACCTTGCGGCGCTTTTCGATTTCCATCTCAACGAGTTCAAGACGTTTTGTATGTCTCATCTTCGACGTGATGCCCAATCGCTTCGCGGCGGATTTCGTGATTCGCTTTAACTCATCCATCTCGTCCATTGACAGTGGACTGTCTTCAACCCTGTTTCGCTTACCTTTCTCAGTAACCGCAGGTGCTTGTTTCTCCCAGCATTGTGGGTTAACTGAAATATCCTTCGCCAGACGTTTGAAAATTGGATGGTCGAGAAGAGTTCCCGACCGTGCAAGAAATCGAAAAAAAATCGCGTACTGCTGGCTGCGATAAATGCGAATGATCTCTTCTTTCGACGGGGCAAATGAATCAGCGTCCCACTCGTTTCCGAAGGCATTGACATGCAACATGCTTTTGTCGAAGAGTGGTCCGTCGGCGATCTTGATTGCGCGACTCTTTCGATCTTTAGAGTACCACTCGAGCTGTTCAGAAGAAGCCTTAAGTCCTTTTGGAAGACGATAGATCTCAACGCGGAAGAGGTTCCGATCGTTCCACGGTGTTTTCAGATCGCCAAAGAATGTTGCACCTGCGAAAGCTGGAGTGACGTCCCATACAAAATGTGAAAGCCGCCACAGATGGCCGTTGCGGAAGGTGAGACAGCCAAGGCTGAACTGTTTCGGCAATACCGCTCCTGTCAGATCAAAGCTGTCCTGCATCGGATTTCCTCGAAAACAACCAAGTTCTCTGTACGTGCTACACAACAGCGTACATCATTCCATCATGAAGCTGTAAACGCATGTCGTGTTGTCTACTCAGTGAATCCGACCCATCTATGCCATGGGCCACTCGATGTACTTTTCGTTGTCGAGGCGATCGTCGTATTCGTAATTGATGTTGAACTACGGCTCTGTGCCAGCCAGATGAACGCCGCCATCCGCGATCTGAGACAGGGTCTGAACGCAATCGCACTGATGGATTCTTCCCAGCCACTCTTCCCGAATCGCAACAATTCGCTGACATGCTTTTGCGTTACTCATTCTTCGCCCCATCTGGCTCGGGAATCCTGATCCTCCACAAAGGCTGCTGAGTCCGCTCACTATTGACCAGAACAGAAGTGCCGGTTGATTCGAAGCAGACTGCTTCGCACTGAGGCTGCGCCGGCAGGGTCAGCACCGTAATGGGCTTCTTACAGGCCGATGCCCAGGTTTCTTCTGGTCCGCGTCGAATCAATGCACCGCTGAACATGTTGACGATCACGAGACTCTGATTGTCTGCTGAAACATCCATAGACGTTGCAAAGGGAACGGCTAGAGAGGCAATGGGTTCAGCCGTAAGTTTTTGCTGGCCAGGCTTGGTAGACAATGGCAGTCGAAACATCTGACATTTTTGCGGAACAGATTTTGTGAGCAGCAAGATCTCTTTGGACTGCGTGTCAACGGCCAAACTCTCGCAGTCTTCAGGTCCTTCAGGGAACTGGAACTCGATTCGACTGACCACATCAGCTTTGATGCTGACTGGGCTTCCGCTACGTGGCTTGATCTCCGGTTCTTTGATCAACAGAAGCTCACACGCTCGTTCGGTTCTGGAGCGGATCCGTCCATTGTCGCCAGTATCTCCGATCAGCAACCACTTCTCGCCATCGTTCTCGAATGAACACATATCTTCCCAGTCAATCGGACGTTCGATATTCAGTGTCACGATCGCTCGAGTTTTACCATCAAACCCCACCAGAAACAGTCGGGCGGAATCTCCGGAATCATTGTGTAACCACACGGCATCTTTTTGTCGACGACTCAACGCGATGCCGCTGGCTTCTGAGATTTCATCGTCCTCTACTGTGCAGACTTTCTCTGGTTCTACCTCAGACGTCGCCGCAATCGACATCGGGAAACTTCCCTGCATCGACAAGACAAGATAGCTGAATGAACTCAGACAACTCGTGAACGCGGCGAGAGAGAAACCCAGTGCTGTCACTTGGATAGCTTTCGATCGGAAAGGAAAAAGTGTCTGCATTAGCTGCGACTCCGCGACCACAGATAACGCGCAAATGCCCCGAGGCCACTGAACCGATAGTTCGGATCAACATAGTGCTGAATAACGTAGAACGCGAAGTAATAGAACCTGCAAAAACACCAGACACAAGTGCTCAACAGCAGGACGGTCCGGAGCCCAGGGTGCTCGAAGATCAGGATTCCGGCTGCCATCAGGCCTGCGATGAGGAATAGAAAGCCCTTGGCCAGGATGACTCGAGTACTTTTCAAATCTCCAAACATGGCAATGCAATTCGGAAAGGGCATAAAACCGAGTCAAATTGGACCGGGCACATTAGCAGTTGGCCGTTAATCAGATGCTGAAAACCTTCACCATAATGAGGCTATCGGAGGCATATTGTAAGTGGTCTATAGAAATCACCTTTTTTGCCTCAAACGACAGACTTTGCCAAGCACCTTTGCGTTGCTGAGCAAATGCAGTTATCCCGTGTATGACCGAGATATGAACGATTGTTGACCGGGAAACAGGCTTCCTGCCCATGGACAGCTGTCGCAGTGGTACGTTTCGATCGCTTCTCGTGCGAAGTTTCCTGCAGCTTTCCGAGGGCTTTCCGGCCGATTCTGCCGCTTCGGGCTGAGAAGCTGACCTGTGCGCCGGCTCACGGTCCGGTGGAGGCAAATGGCGGGGAATGTCCAACATGGTGAACGCTAACCGCGTTGACAGTGTCGTAACGTTGTCCAATAATCCAACTGGCGCAGAAACGAGCGTGTCAGAAGGTTCTGCACGTTTTGCGTTTCTGCCGAGATACATGTGATGGTTTGTCCTCAATCAGAGGCTTGTGTTCAGTGGAAATTGTTGGTTTGCGTTAACTGGGTACAAGTGGGCGTCTCCACTCTAATCGTTGAACCCACCAGGCCTCGTTAGTCGACACAACCTCAATAACCGTTCTCACGGCATCAGGAAGACAATCCGGAAACTCCGGAACGAAGATATTGGCCATGTTTTGGTGGCGAACAAATTGAATCTATGAGGAGAGGGTGTAATGGCTGGTAATTTGCATGAGTTTACCGATGCGAACTTCAAGTCAGAAGTACTTGAATCTGCTGAACCAGTGCTGGTTGACTTCTGGGCTCCGTGGTGCGGTCCTTGCCGCCAGCTGATGCCAACCGTGGAGCAACTGGCCACTGAATATGCCGGACGAATCAAGATTGGCAAAGTCAACACTGACGACAATCATCAGACGGCTGCAGGGTTTGGAATCACAAGCATTCCGACTGTCATGTTGTTCAAGAACGGGCAGCTCGTTGACAAAGTTGTCGGTGCTCCTCCAAAGCAGCACTTTATCAATATGCTGGATAAAGCTCTGACATAATTGCAGGGCAGTGTTGATCGGGTTCGGGGTTCATTCGTGCTGAAGTTTGCAGGATGCAAACGGAGCTGGTGAATCCCCGTCTGATCTCCTGAATTAAAGACCTGGTTCAGATGATCGAACCAGGCGATTGTGTTTGTTGTGAGTCTTTGTGGTCGTTTGGGAAAGGAGTCCCGAACATGGCGGATAACCATGCTGAGAATCTGACGATGTCAGATGCTTCCGGCGTTGGCGCGGCCAGAATTGGGCAGACTCTCACTCCAGCGCCACCTGCGACACCGGAATTGCTGAATCCCTTCTCAGGTGAATCGGATGCTCTGAAAATTCTGCTTCAGGCCTCGGCCGCAGCGGAATCTCTCCAGCATCGCTTCTCGGAACTTCAACAGCGTCGAGCTGAGATCGTCGCCGATCAGCAACAGCTTGAAGCCGAGCGCCGAGCCTTTGAGCAGCGGGCTCAGGACTTCGCTGCTCAGGTTGCGCATGATCGAGCGGACCAGCGAGAATTAATGGCTGATCTGGAGCAGCGGCTCCAAAAGGTCGGACAGCACGAAGAACTGCAGCAGCGACAGGTGGCCGAGCTGCGAGCGTCCCAGCGGGCTCTCGCCGAAGAGCGAGTCATCCTGAAGGCCTCTGTTCGTGCAGAGCTTGATGAAGATCGCATGAAGCTTAGCCAGGAACGTGCGATCCTCGATGCCGAACGCGATCGCCTGCGGATTCAGGCCGAACGCGAACGTCAGGATTATGCTGACCGCATCCGTCAGATCGATGACGAATTGAAGCATGAAAAACAGCGACTAGCCGAACGGGCTCGTGAAGACCTGACCGCCGAAATCGTGCTACTGAATCGTCAGAAGGCCGAATGGCAACTGGCCCATGAGCACCAGCTTCAGGAAATCGCGCAGCAGGCGGACGACTTGCAGGCTCAGCGAGAATTGTTTGGTCAGCAGGTTGAAGAAGAACAGCAGCGGCTCAAAGAAGAGATCGAAAAGAAGCGTCAGGGATTACTGACCGAACAGAACAATCTGCAGCGTCGCTATCGCTTTCAGTTTGAACATCTGACTCGCGCTAAGGAAGACCTTGAAGCGGAACTCCGCGAGTTTCGTCGTGAACAGCAATTGTTCCGCAGTGAGCGTCTGCGATTCCTCGAACAGCACCGACTTCGCTTCCGTCAACTGGAACACGTCCGTCAGTTGCTGACGGATCGTGAATCCTCGATTGCTCGTGAATCTCGAATCATCGACCGTTCACGCTCGGCTGCTCTTTCAGATATTCAGCGTCTTCAGAGACGCAGTGAAGAAGAGCGGGACGCGATTCTGCAGGATATCGAAAGTCGACAGCGCAGAGTACGCCAGCAGGAAATGGCGATGGCCGATCTGGCCGCCCGCCTCGAAGATCGCTCTCAGAGACTGAATCGATTGCGAGCAGAATTGGATCAGACTCAGTCGGAGATCCTCGAGCAACGGCTGGTCATCGAGGAGGCACGAACAAATCTCGTCCGTGACAGCGTCTCTCCGGAGATCGCTCGTGCACGACTGGAGCAGGCTCGCGGCGATGTTCAGGCCTTCTTTGATCGTCTGCGTATGCAGATTAATGCTGATCGAGATAAAGTTGAAGAAGCCGCCAGTGATGTGGCCGAGCGTCAGCAGCAGTTCCGTCGAGATCGTGCCGAGCTGGAACAATGGTTTGCCGCTCGCGAAGAGCAGCATTCTTCTCGTACGACCGACTCCGTTGTTCAGGATCAGGCCGCAACGATTCACATGTTGCAGACTCAGATCGTGGAACTCCAGAATCGCTGGCACAAAGAACGTCTGGAAGCGGAACACGCGATTCGAGATCTCCTGAGTCAGATTACGTCGCGCGAGGTTGGCAGCATGGAATCTTCTGCCGGCAGCGGGAATAATGTTCCGAGTAATATGCGTGATGCCGCGTAGCTGCGAATTACTAAACCATAAGCGGGCTCGATACTCTGTCCGACAGCTCTTCACGGATAGAGTATCCTGCACGGGATTGAAGCTCCGATGGTGGTGAGGCTGCAGATCATTCCCGACTCTCGACTGTTCTTCGTGTTGTTGCCACTCGGCCTTTTCCTCGGAGGATGCGGCGCAAGTTCGTCACCATCAGAACCCGTCGCAGCAGATCGTCCCGACCCCGTTGTTGCGCAAATACAAGGCCGCGAGAAAGCTCCGGGTATTGTGCGTTGGGAACCTGTCGACGGACTTCCTCGTGATGTGGCGATTATGGAGTCTGTCTTCTGGGAACCGGCGGATACGGACAGTCTCCGTATGAAGATCTTCAATGATGCTCGTCTGCCTGGGTCAGCAGTGCTGGAGATTGGGACCGGTTCCGGGCTTGTTTCGCTCTGTTGCCTGCAGGCCGGAGCAGCACGTGTTGTGGCGACAGATTTGAATCCGAAAGCAATCGAGAACGCACGATTCAATGCCGCTGAAATGGGATTCACAGAGCGACTCGACGCCAGACAGGTGCCACGGCGAGCGTCCGAAGCGTGGACTGTGATTAAGCCGGTAGAGACCTTCGATTTTATTATCTCGAATCCGCCATGGGAGAACCGTAAGCCGGTCAGCGTCGAAGAATTTGCTCTTTACGATCCGGACTTTCAGTTACTGCAATCTCTGGTCGCTGGAGCACGCACAAGACTCCGTCCCAACGGTCGGATGTGGCTCGCATATGGTTGTGTGACGGCGATCCGCAGAATTCAGGAAGTTGCCGCCGAGCAACAATTGAGTTGTACGCTGCTGGATGACCGATCACTCGATTCTCTCCCGGAAGTTTTTCTCCCCGGTATGCTGATCGAGATCCGAGTTCCGGAGGCGCGTTGATTCCACGCGAATTCGCGGACGGCACAAGACTTGAAATCGCTGCATCCCGCGCCGGACTCGTTGAGTCGAGCTTCAACGCTATCAGGGGCAGATCAAAGTTTGGCCGAACAATTCGATCATGCCCGGTGATTCATCTTTGCAGATTGTAGGGCCTGATTTGGGCGAGGATTCCCCGCGACGCGGGTTAGTCCTGCCGAATAATGCGGGGGATTCTCCCCTCGTCATCTTCGAACGCTGTTGCATATCGGCAACAAAAGACTTCCGACGGAAAAACTTGACCTATGCTCACCTCAGAAGCTTTCAACAGGATTCCTCACTCTCTGGTTCAGGTTCATGCCCCGCCTCTCCTCAAGCATGCGAATCGTTCTGGGACTTGTCAGTCTCACGATTAGTGCGTTGCTGGTTGCCGGTCTACTGGGACTGATTCCAAACGTCGGTACCGCCGCACAGAAAAACCGATCTGCATTCTGCGAAGCCACAGCCGTCAGCTTCATGGCACTCGCGCCGCGAATGAATGAGAAGCAGATCCAGGAAACGTTTGACGCGATTCGCCAGCGAAATCCGGAAGTCGAATCTCTGGCCGTGCGAACCGACGAAAACGGAGAACTGCTGTTTGCCTCTGGCTAACATCAGTCACTCTGGGAAACAAGCGGATCCGTCCCAAATTCATCACGTGAATTCATTGTGCCCATTACCGCATCAGGTGAACATTGGGGACAATTGGAAGTCCGGTTTCTCGAAGTCGCGGCAGGACCTCTGGGCAACATCATGCGGCCCGAGTTCTCACTTTCTTTGTTTCTGGGCGTCGGCCTGTTCTTTTCGTTCTCGCTCTATCTGCGGCGAGTACTTCGCCAGTTGAATCCTTCACAGGTGATTCCGTCACGAGTTCGTGAAGCGCTGGACGCTCTCGCTGAAGGACTTCTTGTCATTGACACCGACGGGCGCATTGTGCTTGCCAACAGCGCGTTTGCTCAGCATGTTCAACAGGAGGTTGAGATGCTGGTCGGAAAAAACGCGAATCAGATAGGATTTCGCCATCAGATCGAAGCCACGCTTTCAGAACAACCCTGGCAAACAACTATTTCCAGCGGGCAGTCATTGCGTGGCGTGATTATGAAGTTCGGCGTCAACGGCACAGAGAGAACGTTCTCTGTCAGTTCCGTGCCCATTCACGATGAACGTCAGAAGTGCCGTGGCGTTGTGGCTAGTTTTGAAGACGTCACAGAGCTTGATCGTAAGCAGAAAGAACTTCGCGATGCTTTGAGTTCCTTGAAGCAGTCGAGCGAAGAAATCCGCCAGCAGAACAGGGAGCTGGAATGGCTGGCAACTCGCGACGCTCTGACGGGTTGCGTGAATCGTCGTAGCTTCTTCAAAGACTTTGAATCCACGTGGGCTCAAAAGAAGATGATGGGCGGTGAGTTGTCTGCAATGATGGTCGACATCGACCACTTCAAATCAATTAACGACAATCATGGCCATGCGATGGGCGATGAAGTCCTCCGCAAAGTGGCGTCCGTTGTGATGAAGACTGTTGCGGAATCGGACATCGTCTGCCGCTACGGAGGTGAAGAATTCTCCGTGCTGATGCCGGACACAAGTCTCGACGACGCAGAACTGCGAGCCGAACGCATTCGTCTCGCGATTAAAGCTCTGCAGATTGGCGAACTGAAAGTCACCGCAAGTCTTGGAGTTTCTTCTTTTGCTCAGAAAGCGGACTCACCTCAGGATCTTCTCGATCAGGCTGACAAGTGCCTTTACGTTGCCAAGAGAAATGGCAGAAATCAGGTCATTCGTTTCGACAAAGCACAAAAGCAGATCTCACAGCTTGGTGAAACACCGGCGACAGCTCGCAAAGAACCACGCAAACAAGCTGCGGTCACGATTCCTTTCCAGGCCGTCACCGCATTGTTGTCCGCCATGTCGTATCGTGACCAGCCCACGGCAGCTCACAGTCGACGTGTGGCAGACCTTTGCGTAGCAACGGCCGAGGGCTTGCTGTCAATGCGTGAATGCTACAACCTGGAAATCGCAGCCCTGATGCACGACATCGGAAAGATCGGTGTCCCGGATGCGATCCTTCAGAAGCGTGGTCGTCTGACCGACGAAGAGTGGGCCATCATGCGACGCAATCGATATGTCAGCATGCAACTGGTGAAGAATTCGTTTGGCTCAGATGTTGTCACGGAAATCATCGAACAGTATTCCGTCCGGTTTGATCTCAGCAATCAGGAAGAACTGAACACCGTCGGAAGCCGCCCAAGTGTTGCTTCACGAGTACTCGCGATCGCCGATGCTTTTGATTCCATGACCTCCGACGCTGTTTATCGCCGCCGCAAATCACGCACTGAAGCATTTGAAGAACTGCGACGATGTGCAGGAACGCAATTCGACCCTGAACTGGTCGAACGATTTATCTCAGCCGTGCGTCTGCGATCTGGTGCACGTGCAGAAATGCCGGGCGTTTCGACAGACATTGCCCTCGACATCGGCTTGCAGATCGAGCGACTGGTCGCGGCATTGGATGATCAGGATCTCGGCGAACTGCGAACACTGACCTCCAGAATTCTGACAACAGCCGAACGGGCGGGGATCGACAGCATGGTCGATGTGTCCGAGCAGTTGTTGGAATCCCTCGAACATGACAAAGACATGATCGGAATTATGCAGGCTGCTAATGAACTGCTTGATCTCTGCCGCCTGACACAGTTCTCCTTGATTCAGGGTGAGACGCAGCGACTTGTGACGGCGTAGTGAACATGACAGGGTATGCCCCAAAAGCAGTACGCCGGAAATGAATCAGAGCAGCAAGGCAATTATCCAGACCGGCATTCTGATAATTCGAAAGAGCTGATTCATATGGCATTGGCTCACGTCACACTGTCGCTTTCGTCGCAGTTAAGTTTGATGCCAGGATACTGATATCCTCGTCCCAGATTGGAATTATCCGCTCGTCAATTCGCAGTCCTGCAGGCTCAAGTCGAGCTGATCGAACATTGCTTGCACCGCAGATCAATTCGGCGGTTTGATTTTCTGATTCACTTCTGATCTCCAGTCGCACATGGGCTGAGGATTCGCGGCATTTGATATCGCGACAAGTGACGATCCAGATCCGATCCAGCAGCAGGAATCGATCGCCGGTTTTCAAGGCCAGCATTCTGCCGGTTGTGGGAGAAGTTCGAATGCGATCCGATCCCCACCACGCTCGCAGCAATGTTCGAATCGCCCCCGAAAGTCCGTGCCGAATGGCTATTGATGGTGGTTCGGCCATTTTGTGAACTCCGTCCGGTGACTAAGCCGGACAGTCAAAAGTGAAGCATCGATGTTTGAGATTGCGATCAGCTTTTGACTGCCCCAGGAATGGATCCGCAACGGTTCCCTCGCAAACGATCAAATCCCTGCAACGCTGGCCTTGAGTTGTGCCAGTTCTTCCGCAAGTCGATCGCTTCGCTCTGCAGCATCAAGCTTTCTTTCCAGCTCCATGGCGTCAGGATCTTTGCCGTCCATGCGATCCCATGCTTCGCTCAGGGCTTCCTGCCGGTCAACTTTTTCCTCAAGTCGATTGAACTGTGCAAACGCGGACTGTGAAGCAGATCGTTCCATGACATCGTGAATTTTCTGGCTGGATTCCGCTCGAGCCAGACGAGCTGTCAGCAGAGTTTTCTTCTGCTTGGCCTGACGGATCTTGTCTTCCAGATCACGCACCGAATCCTGCAACTTCAGGACATCCTTTTGCTGTCGACCCAGTTCCTGCTCAAACCGTTCGGCTCGCTGCAGAGCTGACAACTTTTGATCCAGAGCTGCTCGAGCTGTCGTTTCGTCATTGCGTTTCAGAGCCTGAGCTGCACGATCCGTCCACTTCGCAACATCTGCTCGTTCTCTTTCTGTCCGTTGGCGCATCTGAATTTCGTCAGCCACAGCTTCGGCAACTCGAGATCGCACGCTGTCCAGTTCCTCTTCCATATCGATCAGCAACTGATGCAGAGTTTTCTCGGGGTCTTCGATCTTGTCTTTTAAAGTGGTCAGGTTGGAACGCATAATCAAACTGAACTGGGTGAGCCATTTCATGGTCTTGATCCTTTAAGAAACAGAGTTAACAGAAAACAGAAACTTTCATTCCCATGTTGCCAACGCGGCAGACAGAGTGCGGATGCGAGCAAGAACTCGATCGCGATGGTTTTCACAGATCGCGGCGAGAGCAATCACAGCGACGCCCAGACCGAGGCCGCCGATCCAAAGCAATGACATACGGTCTTCGGTGGCTCGAAAGATCATTCCGGCCAGATCCGCAAGGATAAACGCGGTCCCGGTATACATCAGAGCTCGCAATCGCAACCCGATGGAAAGCAGCACAACGAGAGTCGAAAGCACCAGCAGTGACAACAAGTGAGCCCAACTGCCACTGAGAATATCGAAGACCGGCGAAACCAGAATGATGAGTGCTCCAACGTATCTCAGCGGATCATGTGAAGCCGACGGCAGCTCTTTTTTCAGGATTTCAATCAGTCCAAGTACCGACAACCCGACCGGCACCATATAGAACTGAGGGTCGCTGAAGTGCAGGCTTCTCCACAGCAGAACAAAAGCCAGATTCGCAACAGCACCGGCCAGCAGCAGGAATAGTCGGCGGCGGCTCAGCAGCCACTGATGAAAGTAAATTGCTGCACAGCCAAAGACAGCCAGAGCCTGC
>CAIXQV010000198.1 GCA_903921605.1 uncultured Planctomycetaceae bacterium
TCGTAGCCATCCTGTCTGTCCTAACGTCATCAAAACCGGACCAACTGGAACGACCTGACTTTTCGGAACCGTCGATAGACAAGGCGGTGGCTTATTGACTGGAGCAATTCCGGGCGAGTCACTCAATCGTCATGAAAGCAAAGTCCGGATCGGGCAGTTTTCCTGAACCGGCCAACGTTGAGACAGGGATGGATCTCATGAAGACACGAAGACTTGTTCGCCGCTCACTTCTGACGGCGGCTGTTTCAACAGCGTCGCTGTTAGCTACACTGGAATCCCGCGCCCTGGGATTTGAAATCACCGCTTCGCCAGCATCATCCGGGATTCAGCGCGTTCAGTATCAGCCGGGGCAGCAGGGACAGCCAGCTCAGGCCAACCCGGCTGTGACTGCAGAACTCAAGAAGATGTTCGAGGAGAGTGGACAGCCTATGCCTTCGATGAATCCTCGGGATTTGCCGAATGCCCAGGGGCAGACCAATAATGTTAGACCAACTCAACGACCAGCGGGCCAGCAGACCGGCAAGCCTCAGAGTTACGCTCAGCCAACCTCTGCTCAGAAAAACTCGAAGCCTCAAGCCGGTATGCAGCAGGCTTCGACGAAAGCTCCTGAAAAAGCACAGCAGCCGGCGAAGAAGAACTTTCTGCAGAAATTCATGGGAGGCATCACCGGACAGAACAAGAAAGCCGCCGATGCCACTGTTGTTCCGCCAGTTCCACCCGGCTATGTAGAACCACCACCGGCTCCTCCTTCAGGCGGATCCAGCGTTGCTCAGGCTCCGAAGCCTCAGGGGCAGCCAGCAGCCATGCAGAATCGTCCATCGGGCGTTCAGACGATGCAGAACGGGAAGCAAGGCGCGCCGCAGAACGGCATGCAAAGCCATCTCGCAAGTCAGAGTCGACCGATGCCTGCAGCAAGTGCTCGTCCCGCCCTTGGAAGTCAGTCGCAAGTCAAAAACACGGCCCCTCAGAACAATGCGCCAACAAAGTCGGTGCCAGTTCGAACGGCCCAGGCCACTGCAACCAATGGACAGGTTCGAGCGGCCAGCCAGCCTTCGCAACCGGTCCCTGCGGTTCCGGTCGCGGCAAGTTCAACACCTCGCAACCCACGAGCCTCTGCACCGCCTCAACCGGTCGCGAATGCGCAGCAGTTTGTTCAGCCCGGCACCGCACCTGCGTTCATGCCGTCAGTGAAGAAGAATCTGAACGAGGTGCAGGCAACGATACCTCAGGTGAAGTCACCTGCCACAGCTCAGGCAGTTCCGAATCCGAAGCCAGTCATGGCGGAGACCAAGGCTCCTGCGAAACCAGCTGAGGATGGTTTTGTTGATCCGTTCAACGAATCCGAATTGGCAGCGGATACCAATGAGTCTCTGGATCTTGATTCGTTAGCGACTCCGAAGCTCGAAGAGACTGTTCAGGCTGCCCAAGCAGCGACTACTACAGTCGTGGAAAAGTCAGCAACAGCCTCTGCAGCGGCGGCGAATTCTTTGGCAGAAAACCCGTTTGTGGAAGAAGCGAAAGAGCTGGCAAAAGAAGCCAAGTCAAAGAATCCTTTGACAGGTGTTCGACTCAACACGTCCGACGAAGAGATGTTCAGCGCTGACTCGGCAAAGACTATTGTGAAAAAAGCACTCCCCGCTGCCGGAGCGGCTGCTGAGACAGCAGAGGCACTGGGAAATGCCATCGCACCGGTGGAAGAGTTTGGACAAAGCCTTCCCGCGATCGATTTGCCCACTGTTGATGATGCTGTAGAAACTGCGGATACGGAAATCACGACAGCTCCTGACATCGACTTTCCCGAGTTGGATGCTCAGGATGCAGCCGATGCGAAAGGAACTGCACCTCTCGTAAACACTCCGGAACAGCAGGAATCTACTCCACCGGTTGCTGCTGAAGCTTCTGGTGCCCCTCTCAGGAGTGTAGATGCGGAGCGACTACAGCAGATCGCTGAACAGGATCGACGCTCTCATCAGCAGCGACAGATTCAGTCGCGATCTGGCCAGGCGGGCTTCAAAGGGTTCTGCCCCGTGGAACTTCGCGACCGTCGAGAACTGATCGATACGAATCCGCAATTCACTGCAACCTTTGGACTCCAGACTTATACGTTCTCTTCAGCAGAAGCCAGGACCGCGTTTGAAGCCGACCCTTCTCGCTACGCTCCGGCCGCTGGTGGCAGCGACGTTGTCCTGTTGGTTAACAGTGGTGAAGAAGAACAAGGCATGCTGGACTACGCGTTGTGGTACCGCGATCGTCTCTATCTTTTCCGATCACGTGAAACCATGGCGATGTTCAACAAAGATCCTCAAAGATTTGCGAACCAGTATTGATGCAGAAGCGAAGGAGCCTTCCTTCAGAATCTGAACTGGAATTCAATAAATTCAACCCTCGTGCAGGGAGCATTCGTCACTGGTGCTCCCTTTTTTCGTTGATAGCAATGAAGCCAACCGCTTCAACTTCACGCGAACAAAATCTTCGGCAACACCAATAGCTCAGTATTTCAAAACGAAGAATCTTTCTTGAGCTTTGTGCGAGAGCTGCAGAAGTACTCCACGCTGCTGAAACTCGTTTCATCAAATGGCCTCGGCGCCACGAAATTCTTCCTGAGTTTCAAGGAGGAGTCTTGATTCGGCAACATAGGCATGTCACGCAAAGGCCACGCCCCGCAACGATTGCCGAAATGCTTTGCGATCGGCAAAAAATGCCGGGCTCATGATTCTCCAGATCGCCTCTAACGCCAAAAACAAGTATTTCTTTTGAATGCATCAAAGTTTTGTTCAGAATCATCAAGAACACGTGTTGACTCATTCGGCCGACCGGCGATATCACTCGGCCTCTCAACGAGGATTCACCAGCTGAATCCAAAGTGCTCCTTTCAATTCTCCTCTCGATCTTTCCGGATTCACTCCGGACCACTGAGCTGTTTTCTGACTCTGAACTTTTTGGTTGGTGCCTCACACTTGCCGGAATCAGTCAGCTTCAGAAACGATTCAGTCCCCTCTCGTCGCTCTCCCCTCTGTCTCTCCCCTCTGATCTCAGATTGAGGAAATCATGAACGAGTTCCCGAACGGCGCTCATCATGAGCCGCATATCCTGCGGTTCCCCCAGCCAACATCCGCTGCACCTGTAACTCCACAGGCAGCCACACCTGAAACAACAGAAGCACCAAACCGCACGGTTCTGGTGTTCTCTCCTCGGCCAGGAGCTCGTCAGTTACTCGCTGACGATGTTCGAAAGCGAGGAATGCAGGTTTGTGAAACGGACAGCCCGGATGCCATGCTGTTTCACTTGAGCCGTCAGGAATTTGCCTGCTGCATTATTGATGATGCGGATACGGTCTCACGAATTCAGGAAGTCAACGCAGCGATCCGCAGCCACTCGAAAGCGGCTCAGGTCATCTGCATCGTCGGCGAGGATTCTCGCTGGGGACGTGAAACTGTTCCAACCTTCGAATGCGAAGTGATGGAACGACCTTATTCAGCATCTCGCTTCGGCGCAGCTCTGCTGAACGCTCTCAAACGCGGCGAACTGATCCGCGAAAACGAAAAACTGCGACGTCAGTTGCTTAACCGCAACCTGATGGATCTGGTCGGCAGCACGCCCGCCATGCAGTCTCTGCGAGAATCCATCCGCATCGCTGCTGATGACGATCGAACTGTTCTGGTTCGCGGCGAACCAGGCAGCGGAACGACTCTGATTGCTGAAGGTCTGCATCGCTGCAGTCGCCGAGCTGGCAAGCCGTTCCTGCGAATCGACTGCAGTCTGCACTCTGTCGAAACTCTGGAGCATCAGCTTTTTGGTGATGCGACTCCGGATGGCTTCCCCGGCTATCTGAAGATGGGTGATGGCGGTTCGATCCTGCTCGACAATGTCGACACGGTTGCTTTGCCATTTCAGAAACGTCTGGCCCAGCTGCTGGAACAGCGAGCCGCCGCTGTACTTCACGGAACGATGGACGGACCCAATATTCGGTTCATTGCGGCAACGCACTGCGACCTGAATCGACTGGCCATGGAAGGCCGGTTCCGTGACGACCTGCTGCAACACCTGAGTGGAATCACGCTGCAGTCTCCACCACTGCGAGTCCGCACGAACGATATCCCGCTGCTGGTCGAACACTTCATCAGCCAGATCTCGCTGAAGGAAGGTCGCCCACCGCGACAGGTCAGTGCCGAAGCCGTTCGAGTTCTCGAGAGCCATCCGTGGCCAGGCAATGTTCGCGAACTGCAGAACGTTGTTGAACGCTGCTGCACTGTCGATGTGACAGAAATGATCGGTCCTGAAGATCTGCGACCATGGTTGCAGAACGACACGATCGAAGAAGGTGCCGAGTGTGTCGGTATGACACTGGCCGAGATGGAACGCAAGCTGATTGAATCAACATTCGCTCGCTGCAACGGCAACCGTGAGAAGACGGCTCAGATTCTGCAGATCGGTCTGCGAACTCTGTCCGGGAAACTCAGAGAATACGGTTACCCTCCACGAGGCGGCCCCGGTTCAAACATCAAGCGACCTGTTGTTCCTGCAGCGATTGTTGCAGAACAGCGTCGAGCCGCCTGATACGAATCACTACGAAAAGAACCTCCCCCCCTCCAGAAAAGGGCGAGCTTTCCCCCGGAAGCTCGCTCTTTTCTTTTGCGCAGCAGAGTTCTGCCAGTCACGTTGCAAATCTCGCCAGCCCTGTCGGAGAAATCTCAATGTGCCGTTGTCTCATTGTGGTCTTTCTTTGCATTTCCAGCACGGCGTTTGCTCAAAGCAGTCGACAACCTACGCAGTTCCTCGCCCCCCGTGCCGCGGTCAGCACCAACGATATCATTGAACACGCTGATGACCCGGTGCCTTTGGAGCAGCCGCAGTTCTCATTCACGATTCGTCTATGGACAGCATCCGAACGAATCATAGAGGCAGTACTTGATCCGCCTGCGATCCAAAGGGACGAATCGCCCGTTGCACCTCCGTTTGAAGGCTGGGAGCCCCATTCCGCTGGAAAGACTTTGCAAATCCGGTCGTTTGAGACGCGCGTCAAGCTGGCTCCGGAGATCGCCGGCGGCCCTGCACTCATTGAGCTTTCTGATCAACAGCTTGCTGATTTCATTGATGCCGCACAGGGAGACAGCCGGTCCAACGTCATCACGGCTCCAAAGCTCACAGTGTTCTGTGAACAGGTCGGACAAGTTCAGGACGAATCGAAAGTCCCGTTCCTGTACAAAGGTACGGATGGGAAACAATATCGATCATCGGCCATCGAAGGAACTCGCATCTTCGTCAGAACGACTCGTCGTGAAGACGGAGAAATTGAAGCGGACGCTCAGATTGAACTTCACGCGCTGCCGAACCGCCATGAAATCCCGCTGACCGAAGATCACGTTCTTTCACGTCCGCCGGAACAGACGGTAACGACAATGGCGCTCTCGGGAATTCTGAAAAAACAACAGCTTCACCTGGCCATGATTTCCCCCGAGCCGACTGCCGAGCCTGAGTTGTCCGAATCGCTGATCCGGCGAGCCGGCTTCTTCCGAAAGCAACCAAGCCCCCTGATCAGAACAGTTGCTGTCTTGACCGTGAGCCGACAGGCAGTTTCTGAATAGCTCATGACAGCCGGTCGATTCTGTCCTAAGTTTGACCGGCCGACATCGGCTGTTTGCGTTTTCTTTTTGTGCAATTAGCCATGAAATTTCACTCAAATAAAAAACTCTTCGAATAGCTGCAGCAGTTCATCCCATCTGCCACCGCTTGATCGCCTCGACGGGCCACACAAGCATAAGGACATTCAGCAGCAGCGAATCTCGGATCGTAAGCAGAAGAATCAACTCGGTTAGCAGGAAGAACACGATCGAATTGCGAAACCCCAGGCGGCGAGCCAGCAAGTATCCGACAATACAGGCAATGAGGTCGCCGGCAGAGTTCATGATCGAATCTCCAAAATAATCTTTGGAGATTGTGGCGGCTCGATAGCGTTCAATGATGGTCGGTGAGTTCTCCAGAATTTCCCAGCCTGCTTCCAGGATGACAGCCGTCAGAAAACGACTCGCTTCCGACACCCTGCCTGGCAGCCAATACAACAGCCCGCACAAAACAACGCCATGAAGCACGTGCGTAAAAAAGTACGGGTCCACAAGGTGCTGCGAATTGTGTGACGACCAGATGTCCCATGACCACGGGGACAGACCGCCACATCTGCACCACAAAGGCTGGCCCATAAGATAGAGGACGATTGCCATCGCCATACCGACCGCGACAGCGTTCAATCGCGAACGCCGAGAATCAATGGCGGCGATCTCCTTCTGTTGCTCTTCTGTCTGCATACCTGCCGGACCTTCGTCAAGACTATGGTCGTGAATTAGCGAAGCGATTAGAACAATGTTTTCTGACTTCGCATACCCCTCGCTGCTTCTTCTCCTGGCCAGGCAGGCATCTCAGGCACTGTGGCCTCGTACTGCCGAATGGCGTTGTGCATCCGGCGAGCAAACTCGGGTGCGAATTTGTCGTCGGGGCGTGTGTAAAAATGAACGGCTTCAGGCCCTGACGAATCCACTCGGCGATAACCGGAGCCCATTCATCAATCCATGGTGTGACATCGTTCAAGTTGTTCCGACCAACAATACGAAGAAAAGGGTGTGCGCCAGTGACTGTCTGTCGAATTGGCGTCTTCGGCTTGCGACTCTGCGACACCTTTTCGACGTCATCCGCAGGCGGCTTCGAGTACAGACAGCGGCTATCAAACAGAACTTTGTCCATACGAAGCTCGCGCAGAAGATCATCCAGCCAGAGTTCGTTAGCACCGGAGTCGTACCAGTCGAAGTGTCGAACCTCAACGGCCCAGGGCATGTACATCGGAAGGGCTCGCAGAAAGTCTTCAAGGACATCGCGTTCGCCCGGAGAAAAGTCCGGCGGCAATTGCAAAAACGACGGGCCGAGGCATCGATGCACGTCCAGCACATCAGCGACATCAAGAAATGCTTTCAGCTCTGTGCCCGCATTCCGAAGTCGCTTGTCGTGGGAGATCGATCGGGGCATCTTTAGAGAGAACTGAAATCCCTTCGCGACCGATTCGGCCCAGCGCTTCGCCGTATCCAGATTCGGCAGAGCATAGAACGTGCTGTTGCCTTCGACGGTGTGAAAGATCTTCGAATACTGTCCCAGCCATTCAGCGCGCGGCGCCTTTGTCGTGTACAACGATCCGCGCCAATGGTCACAGGCCCA
>CAIXQV010000199.1 GCA_903921605.1 uncultured Planctomycetaceae bacterium
ATCTCGCTCCACCGAGATGAGCCTTATACTATGCATTTGGCGTCACAAAAAACGACTGAAAAATTCAAACGGCATCCGTGAGTTGGTGCTGAAAATCGGTCTGTTGATTCCTCAATCATGGGCACCCGGCAAGGCCTCTTCTCGACGGAGCGAGACGGCCACTGTAGCCATCTCGCTCCGCCGAGATGAGCCTTACACTATGCATCTGACGCTGCCAAAACCGACTGGAAAACTCAAACGGCGTCCGTGAGTTGGTGTTGAAAATCGGTCTGTTGATTCCTCAATCATGGGCACCCGGCAAGGCCTCGTCTCGACGGAGCGAGACGGCCACTGTAGCCATCTCACTCCGCCGAGATCAGCCTTATACTATGCATTTGGCGCTGCCAAAACCGACTGGAAAATTCAAACGGCGTCCGTGAGTTGGTCTTGAAAATCGGTCTGGAGACAGAGTAGGTGCCATGCACTGAAACTGTGTGATTGGCCTCTTTGTGAACTGATTTCGGCGAATAAAATCGCAATATTGACTACAGATGAACGCAGATTAACACGGATGAAATGCGGAGACGACCAGCGGTATGGTGTGAGCCGTCAGAGGGACTTACCTGAAAACTGATCGCAGGTCGTTTTGAGAGAACTCTTTATTCCGTTGTTCTCGGTTCTCTGCAGAGATGGCACTCGATGGGCAGAAGCCCGGTCCAACCAATGCGGTCATCTCGCTCCGCCGGGATCAGCCTTGAGCTATGCACGTTGCACAGCCAGACCTGACCGCCATTTTCAAACAGCTTTAGTCGAGTCGTGTCAAAAAGCAGTTTGCGGCCGTGCTCTCAGCCAGCAGTCTTTTGTGAGGCGTCGTTTCGACGCAGCGATACGACGATATTGGCAGCCACTGGTTTCCGCATGCTTCGCGACCAGTAATTTTGCGAACCTTGCGCACTCTAGGGGGATTATCCACGACGAAGATTCATTTCCCCGGGATCTGGCGTGGATGTGGCAATCCGGGTCTGAACGACGAGGAGTTGCGACCGATAAAGTGGCACTTCAGAAGCGTCGCGAAGATGGATCGCCCCTCGTAAGCCACGGTATTTGCTAAAAAAACTGCATTTTCAAGCAACAGACCTCCGTTCGGTGGTCAGTTGATTCGCAGATGGACAGCATTGAATTTCGAGGCTCATGTCGATAGACTTTGCGCCTTGATCGGGGAAATGGTTTCCTTGATCAATCCTTCTCGTCTCCCCTTTCTGGCGTTTTAGGGCATCGTTTGCAGGAATCTGCTGGGGTGTACCCGCCGGTTGGGCTGTTGAAAACTAAGAATTGATTATGCCGATTGCTCCGGATCACAAAGCCAAGGTTATTGAAGAATTTGGGACGAAGCCCGGTGATACGGGTTCTCCGGAAGTTCAGATTGCTGTCCTCACTGCAGACATTCAGGCGATTACTGAACATCTGCAGACTCACCCAAAGGATTATTCCGGACGCCGTGGATTGCTGGCAAAGGTCAGCCGTCGACGACGGTTGCTTGATTATCTCAGGAGTTACAGTGCGGAAAAGTATCTGGTAATCATTGGCAAGCTGGGAATTCGAAAGTAGTAATCTTAAGCGTCGCCGCGGTTCTCCTCGGCGACGCTTCTGTTTTGTGGTGCTGAGTGTTGAGTGCTTGTTGTTGTCGTGTGTTGGGGCAAGGCTCGTTTGAAGTCGTGTCAGGTTGTTGGTGTCGTTATTGTCTTGTCGTTTGACGGTTTCGTTTTAAAGAAGTGTGTTGACTGCTGCCGCAGGTTCGTAGCGGATTGCCGCATCCTGTGGTGACTTTGAGTTGTCGGAAGTTGAAGGCCTGTTGTCTGACGTGAGTGATTTGGTGGTCTTGGAGCAGTGTGTCGGATGATCGCAACGCGATCTTGTCACTGTCGGCCCCTCACAAGAGACCGATTTGGTCTGCAGCGAATTGGACTGGAGTTCCAGGCGTCCTGATGCATGGCATCAAACAGGGCGGCCGTTGGTTGCGGTTTCTGGACAGATCTAAGTTGTTGCGTGCTTTTCTGATGTCGTGAAGTTGCTGCTTGTGCGTTGAATCTGACTTTCGATACCTGCCTGAGATGCAGTCCGTTTTACCGGCTGGTCCGGGTAAGGGATGTATTGTGAAGAAAGTCACTGTTGAAGTTGAATTTGCTGGACGAAAGTTTTCTCTCACCACCGGCGAAATGGCGAAGCAAGCCAGCGGTGCCGTGATGATTCAGTACGGTGAGACAAGCGTCTTCGTCGCTACTCAGTCAGGCCCATCTCGCCCTGGCACTGATTTCTTTCCGCTTACCGTTGATTATCGTGAGCGTCTCGCTGCGGCCGGTCGCTTTGCCGGTGGTTACCTGAAACGCGAAGGTCGCCCGACGACTCGCGAAGTTCTGACCAGCCGCCTGACGGACCGTCCGATTCGTCCGCTGTTTCCTAAAGGGTTCCGTGACGAAGTCCAGATCATGGGCAACGTCATGTCCTGTGACGGCGAAAACGATCCGGACGTACTCAATATCACCGCCGGAAGCGCGGCATTGATGATTTCTGGTTTGCCATTCAAAGGCCCGATCGCTGCAGTCCGAGTTGGCATGTTGGATGATCAGTTGATTCTGATGCCAACAGTTGAACAGATGAAAACCAGCAAGCTCGACCTGATCGTGGCTGGCTCGCAGAAGGCTGTTCTGATGATCGAAGGTTTCGGTCAGCAGATTCCGGAAAAGGAAATGGGCGACGCGATCATGTTCGCTCATAAGCACATTCAGACTCTCTGTGCTCTGCAGTTGGATCTTGCGAAGCAAGCTGGCGTTGCTCCAGTTGTCTTCACCGAACCACCGGCCAATCCGTTCTATGCTCCATTGAAGGCGGAAGCCTACAATAAGCTTCAGGACGCAAAGACTCAGAAACAGAAGCAGGATCGAGCCGAGAAGGTTCGCGAACTGAAGAAGTCTCTGATCGAAAAGTATTTCCCTGCGGGTGCCGACACAACGGCCGATGGCCTGACAAAAGCTCAGTTCTCTGAAGCGTTCCATGATCTTGAAGAGCGAGTTGTTCGCGATCAGATTATGGCTGGCCGACGTATTGACGGTCGTGCTCCATCAGATCTGCGAGCCGTCTCTTCTCGCGTTGGTCTTCTGCCACGAGTTCACGGTTCGGCGTTGTTCACACGTGGGGAAACTCAGTCTTTGGCAACGGCCACACTGGGCACAACTCGCGATCAGCAGAAGTTCGACGGGCTCTTCGGCGAAGATGCTCAGCGATTCATGCTTCACTACTACTTCCCTCCGTTCTCGGTTGGTGAGTGCAAGCCGATTCGCGGGCCAGGGCGTCGCGAAATTGGTCACGGATGCTTGGCTGAGCGATCCGTTCTGCCAGTAATTCCACCACCAGAAAAGTTCCCATACACCATCCGTATCATCTCCGACATTCTGGAATCCAACGGCAGCAGCTCAATGGCGTCTGTCTGCAGCGCGACTTTGTCGCTGATGGATGCCGGTGTGCCGATCATGCAGCCGGTAGCCGGGATCAGCATTGGTCTGGTTGATGAGGGCACGAAGTACACTTTGCTCACTGACATCATGGGTGACGAAGACCACTTCGGCGATATGGACTTCAAGGTTGCTGGAACTGGTCGCGGTGTGACCGGCATTCAGCTTGACCTGAAGACCGAAGGGATCAGCGAAGAGATCATTCGTGGCACTTTGGAGCAGGCCCTCAAGGCTCGCAAAGAACTGTTGCGTGAGATGCTGACGACAATTCGTCGTCCTCGCACGGACGTTTCAACGCACGCTCCAAAGCTGGTTCAGACGTCAATCAATCCCGAGAAGATTGGTCTGTTGATTGGCCCAGGCGGAAAGACAATTCGTGCGATTCAGGAAGAGTCCGGAGCGATGATCGATATCGCCGAAGACGGAACCGTCACGATTTCTGCCGCTAATGCTCAGTCTGCTGATGCCGCTTTGGCACGAGTAGAAGCTCTTTGCGAAGAGATTCAGCCGGGCCGAATTTACATGGGTAAAGTCACTTCGATCAAGGACTTCGGTGCCTTCATTGAAATCGCTCCTGGTAAAGACGGTCTCTGTCACATCAGCGAACTGTCTGACGGCTTCGTGAAGAACGTGACGGACGTCTGCAAAATCGGTGACACTTTCGAAGTGAAGGTCATCGCTGTGGACGACCAGAACCGCGTTAAGCTTTCTCGCAAAGCGGTCCTGACCGCGACGAAGAAAGACGAGCCTGCGGACGACGAAGAATAGGTCTGCTTCTGTCCAGAAGTGAAAACCAACAGAAGCCCGGCCCGCAAAGGCCGGGCTTCTTAATCTGCAGGTCCTG
>CAIXQV010000200.1 GCA_903921605.1 uncultured Planctomycetaceae bacterium
CCTGATGAACAGAAGTCATCGCTTCCTAGACTCGGAACAACGTTTCCTGTGGGTTGAGAGAAACCCGCAATCCCAATTTGTTTAGACAGGATTCCGTAGATCAGACGTGGAAAGGTTCGCTACCCAACACAGTCCATCAAACCCCCAGTTAACCTCGGCAAATTCTGCCGCAACTGTTGGTCGTATCGGGCAGGGAAGATGGTCAAAATACGTTTCCGCATCCAGCACTATTGTGCCAATGAGGTCACTGGCGAAACGACCAGATTTCCTGCAGAATCTCCTGCGGCGACGCTGAATTTTGTTTTTTTGACGGCAGACTGAGAATCTGAACATGCGGATCATTTCAATTTTGACGATTCTGATGTGCCTCTCCCAGGGGATTTCCTCCGGTCAGGAAAAGAAAACTCGGGATCAAAAGGTCCGTGAAGATCAGCAGCGGGTGACTCAGGAGGGCTTCTGGATCTATAACGATCTCCCTAAGGCTTTCCTGGAGGCGAAGGAAACGGGCAAGCCCATCGTGGTGGTGCTCCGCTGCATTCCCTGCGAAGAATGTGTCAAACTGGATGACGATCTCGTGGACACAGATCCCGTTTTGAAGCCGCTGCTGGAGAAGTTCGTATGCGTCCGGGTCGTCTCGACCAACGGGCTCGATCTGTCTCTGTTTCAGTACGATACCGACCAGTCCTTTGCCGTCTTCATGCTGAATGCGGACAAAACTATCTATGGTCGATTTGGGACCAGATCTCATCGTACTGAATGGGTCGGTGATGTTTCCTTAAAGGGGCTCGCCGAAGCTTTGCAGGGTGCCCTGGATCTGCATGCCGACTATCCCGCCAACAAGGATTCTTTGGCCGCAAAGACGGGTCCCAAACCTCTGTTTGAACGACCGGAATTGTTTCCTTCGCTGAAGGATCAGTACACAAGTTCGCTGAATTACTCCGGCGATGTGGTGAAAAGCTGCATTCATTGTCATCAGATTGGTGACGCAGTTCGAGAACACTATCGATCACAAAATAAACCAATCCCGGATGAGATTCTCAACCCGTATCCACATCCCAAAGCTCTGGGGCTGATTCTTGACCCCACTCGCCGCGCGACGGTCAAGGACGTTGTGCCCGGTTCATTGACTTCTGAAGCTGGGTTCCAGCCAGCGGATACGATCGTCAAAATCAATGGGCAGCCCATACTTTCCGTTGCGGATATCCAATGGGTGTTGAATGGGATTCCCAGTGCCGGCGGTAAGCTCAAGGCTGAAATAGATCGCGACGGAAAATTGCAGACCCTGACCGTTCCTCTTGCCTCTGGCTGGAGAAACCTCGACGACATCTCCTGGCGAGTCAGTGCGTGGGGCTTGCGGAGAATGGTGACGGGGGGCCTCGTTTTCGAAACGGCTTCCTCCGAGGAACGAACTGAGGCCGGAATTGCTGCAGAACGAATGCTGCTGAAAGTTAAGCACGTGGGCCTTTACGGTGCGCATGCAGCCGGGAAAAATGCAGGATTTCAGAAAGATGATCTGATTGTATCTTACGACGGACGGTCTGACTTGATGACTGATTCAGATCTGCTGCGATATGGTGCGACACAGAAAAAGTCGGGACAGACGGTGGTGATAGGTGTTCTCCGAAAAGGAGAATCTCACAGCCTGAAAATTCCCGTGCAGCCATAATGCAACGGCGACCCCTGCTATAGAATGCTGACAACACAGGCATGGCGGCTGTTGGATTTTGCGGTTGGTGGGATGAGGCGATCTCGAATCGTTGTGTCGCTGCGGAGTTTGTCGATTCTGTTTTCAAACCTTTGTTCAAAGATCTCAGGGTTTTCACATGGTCTCACATTGTTTCAATTTTGCGTTGCGCAGCCTTCTGAATTGTCTTTTGCTTGGCTCAATCTGCGTCGTTGCCGGCTGTTCGGATCAGAATGACGGCGAGCCCAAATCGATGGTTGATTCTTTAGCAGAGATGGAGCAGGCGAAGAAGAATCTGGAGACGCCTCCTGTTGCTCCGGAACCTGTCATCCCTGCCGATAAACCAGAAATGGCGTCGGACGAAAGTGCCGCGGAGGCCAATGGAAGTTATACGGTCAAATTTGAAACGACCGCGGGAGATTTTGTTGTACTGGTTCATCGCGATTGGGCTCCGCGCGGAGCAGGAAGATTTTATGAACTGGTCAAGTCCGGGTTCTACGATGACTGCCGATTTTTCCGTGTCGTGCGTGGCTTCATGGTTCAGTTCGGGATTAACGGGAGCCCCTCAACTCAAGAGGGCTGGGAACGATCTTTGAAGGATGATCCTGCTAAGGAAAGCAATCGCCGTGGTTACATGACATTTGCAACGTCAGGACCTGATTCACGGACGACCCAGGTGTTCATCAATTTTGTCGATAATGCCTTTCTTGACAGCCAGGGCTTCTCTCCGTTTGGTGAAGTGATCGAAGGAATGGACAACGTAGATAAGATTAATGCTGAGTACGGAGAAAGTCCCAACCAGGGGCAAATCAACAGCAGTGGAAACACTTACCTGAACGCCCAGTTCCCAAAGCTTGATTACATCAAAAAAGCGACGGTCATCAAAGAGTGAACTGCGAGTGCGCACATTGCAAATTCCTTCACAACCCGAAGCGCCGTGTTTTCCGCACTCCGGTGGCTCACGCCACCGGCAGAGGATATGCCGGGCTTTCAGCCCTAACGAAATGTGCAACTTCAAAAAGCGTCAGCGAGGGATTGGTGTTGACCATCGAAAGCCAAAGCTTATGTTGATCGCTCTGGGTGACCATCAGCCCGTACTTCAATCGGCTGATGTCTGGATCGCAGCCAATGCCACGCTGATTGGCCAAGTGACATTGTCGGAAGCCTCCAGCGTTTGGTTCGGCGCGGTGC
>CAIXQV010000201.1 GCA_903921605.1 uncultured Planctomycetaceae bacterium
CAGAACTGAAACGCAACGTTCGTGACGTTTGGTACCACGATATGGTGTCGGCTCACAATGAGTTGTTGCAGCCCGCCGGTGCGCCTGCCACGTTTCAGATGGTCGGACTCGAATCCGCTCTGATCATGCATCCTCAGGTCTGGAAGTGCTCCGGGCACTATGATCTGTTCCACGATATGATGGTCGACTGCACTGAGACGCGCAAACGTTACCGAGTGGACCACGTGAAGGGTCATTGGGTGAAGTGCAATGGCAAGACCGTCAAGCTGAACAAAGCCAACTCAGCAGCAGATGCTCCTGCTGCTGAAGAAGCGGATCGTGTCTTTGTGACGACGACAGAAGCTAATGCCATCGAGCACGTGAAAGAGAAAGCTCTGAAGCTGTTCGAACTGCGTGCCAAGGACGCCGAACGACTCCAGATCGAAGAGCAGGTTCTTGGACTCGCCGCAATCAGTGCTGCTGACCGAGGCAGGATCTTCGCGCCGGATGCATCGCGAGCTGGTACACTGACGGATCCTCGCGAGTTCAATCTGATGATGAAAACGATCCTCGGTGCGCTGGGGACGGAAGAGGACGCCGCGTTTCTGCGTCCGGAGACCGCTCAGGGGATTTTCGTTAACTTCAAGAACGTGTGCGACAGCAGCCGCGTGAAACTGCCGTTCGGGATTTGTCAGGTTGGCAAGAGTTTTCGTAACGAAATTACGCCGCGAAACTTTACGTTCCGCTCGCGTGAGTTCGAACAGATGGAGATTGAATTTTTCTGTCACCCGTCACAGTCACGCGAATGGTACACCTACTGGCGCGACCGTCGGTACAACTGGTACCTGAATCTTGGCATCGCAAAGGACCGAATTATCCTGCGTGATCATCATCATGACGAGTTGGCTCATTATTCAGTGGGAACAGCGGACATCGAATACGCGTTTCCGTTCCTTGATGCCGGCGAGTATGGTGAGCTGGAAGGGATTGCGCATCGTGGTGACTTCGACCTTCGTTCACATATGGAAGGCAAGCTGACCAAGAATGCGGCAGGCGAGCTGGAAGTTGAAAAGCTGGCCGACGGAACGCCGAAGCATCGTGGCAGTGGCAAGGATCTGTCGTACTTCGACGACCAGACTCGCGAGCGATTTATCCCGCACGTGATCGAACCATCCGCCGGAGCGGACCGTGGTACACTGGCCTTCCTGTGTGAAGCCTATCACGAAGATCATCAGCCTGATGAAAAGGGTGAGATGCAGGAACGCGTCGTGATGAAGTTCCATCCGCGACTGGCGCCGGTAAAGGCTGCTGTGTTCCCGCTGATCAAGAAGGAAGGCATGCCTGAGAAGGCGGCCGAGATCTACGGCGAGCTGAAGGCTGCTGGTCTGAGTGTTAACTACGATCAGCAGGCTGCGATCGGTCGACGCTATCGTCGCCAGGACGAAATCGGTACGCCGTTCTGTATCACGGTGGATGGTGATACCGCGACGGATAAGTGCGTCACAATTCGCGACCGAGATTCGCTCGTACAGGAACGCATTCCTGTGGATCGAATTGTGGATGAAGTGCTGAGCCGATTGAAGGCGTAGTTTGTTGCGGTGTTCCAACTGTGACTTGTGCTCGCCCGATCTGTTATCCCTTTTTGTCAGGCCCCATGGTGGTGGACCGAAAGGTTTTGGCGTGAGATCCGTGTTCGGTGATTAATTTTTCAATGCCCCGCTGCCGGACTAAGATTGATCATGGAACGAAGGCGTTATGGGCAAAAAGATGACTGGGCAAAAAGATGGCCAGTATTTTTTTGCCCCACAACTGCTTACTTCTGAAATGCGCCACGGACGTTGCGTTCGCCGGGATTTCTGCGCTTAGCTTTGCCGCGGGCCGTTGTGATTTTTCGGTCGTTCAGTGTTTCGGTCAGCTTGTCTTCGCCTTGTTCGATCTCGCATGGAGTTTGCCCTTCTTGCGGAGACGAAAAAAGCCGTTGAGCTTCGTCAGGTCTGATGTTGTGTGGACCGAAAGATTTAGTGACCGCAAGATTTCGGCCCGCGGTGTGATCTGGTCGTATTCCTGCGAGTTTATCCCGCCGCAGGAGTTGTCGCCGGAGATGCTGGCGGCGAGGCTTCGGTAATGTCGGCTTCTGAGAAGAGCACATCGACCAGCGTAGTGACGCCGTGGCCGGATGATTCATGGACTCCTTTACGGAACTGGACGCGCCACGTATAGCCTGTCTCCGCAGTTGGTGTGATGTACTGAATGTCTTCGCTGCTGGCGACGAACGTTTCAAGGGTTTCCTCCGGGATGATCACCTTTCCGGATTGTTGACCGACGATCACGAATGCGTTGTCCATTGTCTGCAGAAAATTCAGAACTCGCACGGGCGATGACGTCGCTGGCGAGCTGATATTCAGCATCGAATTAACAATCGTTGAATCGTCCGTGGAGAATCTCGGAGTGCGATGCGACATCAGCCCTGAATCAAATGGCGGAAATGCGTAAGACCCCGAGCGGTTCTCAAACCGTAGCCATAGTTTCAGAACCGGATCTGTTGTCAAAGTTGTCGCGGGAGCCTTCGTCTGGAACTGTTCAAACATCAGCGGTTCACGAGTCACTTTCACTGGTGTCAGCACAACGTCTCCGAACCGCCGAGATTCCCCCAGCTTCAGGACATGACCTTCAGGGACGGGAGTTCCATCGGGCACTTTTCGGAACTCATTGGAATCCAGAGGACGGATATCCGGCAAGCTTTCCAACGCCGCATTTCCAAACAACTTCAGTCGACCTGTCATCAGGCAGAAGATCAACAGCAACGTGATGGCGATCGCATAGCCGTTGACCGCCGATGAAGATTTCTTTTCGACTGGAGCTGCCTGTCGTTTTTCTGGTGCAGGTTTCTCGGCGGATTTTTGTTCGACAGCGGTTGGTTTTGTCGCCGATGGTGCTGATGTGGATTCGAGTTGACTCTCCGGTTTCAGCTCGGACGTTGGTTCGGATAGGGGCTCCGGCACCAATAAGGGCGCTGGTTCGACAGAGGGTTCAGGTTCCACAACAGTCATGTCGGAGACCGTTTCGTCACCGATTATTGTTGCTGGATCTTCCGGAAGTTCAGCAGCTTCTTGCGTCTCCGAAGCCGTCATCATCATTGCGTGTTCGTCAGCAGCTTGGTCATCCGCAGCCTGATCATTCGCGACATGATCAATCACAGCCTGATCGCCTGAAGCAACGGCCGGAGTCGACGATGGAAACGAAACTGGTTCCGCTACGATCCCGGAAAGGTCCGGAACTGTCGCAGGAGATGAGTCGAAGGTTATTTCAGGCAGTGAATTGGCCGCGGTATCTTCCAATGTTGGAAACGATGGCCGATCCGGCACTGAGTCCTTATTCAGGAATGAAAAATCTTTTGGGCTCTCGTCCGGACGATTCGGTCCTGCCATTCGTCAAAACTCCTGACATCTGAAACAATGGAGTCCGTCGGCATGCTAACGTCAGATGCCCGGCGGACTCACCCCTATTTCAATCGTGTCGGATCTTTGGAGTCAACTGGAATGAAGTCAATTCTGTCGAACGCATCCGGCTTCGTTCCGGCTTCGCATGAGGATCCGCGTAATCCCGGTGTATTGAAGCGAGTTATCGCCACGAAAGACGACTTTCAGGCCGGACATGTGCAGATGTTGAACTGGGCTCGATTGCCCGGTAAGTCTTCATTTCAACTGCATTACCATGAAGACATGCAGGAAATCTTTGTGCTGTTGAAGGGTGAGGTCGAGATGCATGTTGGGAAAACGATGACGCTGATGCACGCTGGTGACACGGTCATTGTTTCGCCGCGGGAGCCACACCGCATGGTTAATTGTCTTGATGAAGTCGCCGAGTATATCGTGTTCGGAATTTCTTCCGGACAGAACGGAAAAACGGTGGTGATTGACGGCTGATGCTGAGTTGCGTGAGGGTCAGCGGTTCAGTGAAGGATTGTCTTCGTGTTTTTCTGTGATGCAGACCTGGCGTTGTCTTGAATCTCTTTTGTCGACGTTACTCAGCGTGTCTGAGTGGTGAAGCATTTTGCAACCAGCCCCTAACTGGACAGCGCCATGTTTGAAGAGTCGGATTCACCGAAGTTGCCTTTCAATCAATTCTTGCCGCCTGAACGCAGTCCCTTCTCCCCCTCGGGGGAGAAGGTGGCCGATAGGCCGGATGAGCGACGGTCTTAAATTGGTACAAGTAACGGATTCAAAAAAAGACATTTTTGAATTCCTTTCGGTGTGGCAGATGTGTTTTGCGGGGTCGTGTTTTCTGGCGGAGACGTTGG
>CAIXQV010000202.1 GCA_903921605.1 uncultured Planctomycetaceae bacterium
CGTGCTCAGTTACAGAAGGCTGTGGAAGCGGGAGGCGTGACGCTGAATGGGCTTGTCCCGAAGGTGTCGCGACGCTTAAGGGTCAACGACCGCATCTGGGTTCAATTGCCGGATGCAGAAGAATCAAATATCCAGGCCGAGAACATTCCGCTGGATATCCTGCATGAGGACGATGCGATTATCGTCGTCAATAAGCAGGCCAATATGGTTGTCCATCCGGGGCGAGGCAACTCTCATGGCACGCTCGCAGCCGCATTGCAGTTCCACTTCAATTGTCTGAGTGACGTCGCGGGCCGACACCGACCAGGGATCGTGCATCGACTGGACCGTGATACGACCGGAGTGATTCTGATTGCTAAGGATAATCAGGTTCACCAGAAGATCAGCAGCCAGTTTGAACGGCGTGAAGTTCGTAAAGAATATCGAGCGATTGTGCGCGGCGTTCCGGAGCTGGCATCCGATTACATTCGCACCTTCGTGTGTGCTCATCCAAGAGTTCGCGAGAAGATGATGGTCTGCCCTGAAGGCGGGAATGCTCGCGAAGCCGTCACCTTCTACAAGACGGCCGAGACTTACGGTGGCTACGCATTCGTGGATCTGCATCCGCACACGGGGAGAACTCATCAACTGCGAGTACACATGCAGCACATCGCCTGCCCCATCGTTGCCGACCGCATGTATATTGGGCAGTCGGATTTTCGGAAGTCAGAGATTCTGAGTTCTCTCAGTCGACGCAACAAGACCTCTGCGACAAACACTGCAGAGATTGATCCAACGGGGCCTGCTGATGATGTGCTCATCGCGCGGCAGGCTCTGCATGCGTTTCGCCTGATGATTCGTCATCCGATTACGGGCAAAGAGATTCAGTTTGAAGCACCATTGCCGGATGACTTTCAGCGAACACTCAGTTTTCTGAGGCAGTTCGCAGGTTAAGTTCTTAATTGTCGATAGGAACCGCGCTGGCTGGAGATTTCATCGCTGTTTGGGCGCGCGGGTTCGTATTTTGTTGGGATCGGACAGAAGTCGATTTGCTGCGTTTCAGGCCTTGAGGGCAGACACATCGAATGCCGGGGTCGCCAAGCCCCGGAATTATATGGACCGAAGAAAAGAAGGCCCGAAGAAGCCGTGAGTTTATTGTAGGGTGGGACCAGCGAAGCGCCGGCCCACCATTTGGAATGCAGAGAATCGGTGGGCCGGCGTTCGCGAACGCTCACTGGTCCCACCCTACGATAAAATCACAGCCTTTCCGGGCCTGAATCGCAATCCGAATTGCTGGGCATCGCCATGTGAAAACATTCTTCAATAATCGACAATTCTTGAATCCGCCCGTTCCGCATGTCGTGCCCGCTTCAGCCTGCATTGCATTGGGAATTGAGCAGCATCGCCGAGTGAAGAAGGCACTGCGAGTTAAACCCACAACCAGTTAGCGTCCGGTTATCTCATGCCACGTTTGCTACACCCCAATCTGATGTTCGAAGATGAGCTGGACGGGATTGCTCACCGAGTTCCCGCGATGGCTCGAAAGTCAGCCGGGCAGTTGGCGGCCGTGATGGGATTGCTCGCATCGTCAATTAGATCGAATGCGGCATCAGATCAACATGATATCGTGATCGTCGACGAAGACGCGGTTCCGTCAGAGATCCCAACAGCGTTGCAACATGTTCGCTTTGAAACGCACGCTTCTCTTGCCCAAAAAAACCTCGCGGATTATGAATTTCAGCCGTGGGGCTGGAGCAAAGCAGCGATCAATCTGGGGGCAAAACTTGGGCTCAAGTTCTCCTCGCCGGATCCGGGCGTCGTTAAGTTCGTCAATAGCCGTGAGTTTCTTGCGGCGCTGGATGGATGTTGGCCGCTTTCAGGAGAGGCCGAAGCAGGAGAACTGCCGGGCGGACGACTTTGCTGGTCTACGGCTCAGGTCAGCGAAGCATTGCGGGAGTTCGCTGGTTTGGGATTCGCGAAATGGGTGATCAAATCCAACCTCAGTCAGGCCTCACGAAACCGCGTGTGCGGTGATGGCATCGAGATTTCAGCAACGACTCAAAACTGGCTGCAGAAACGATTCATCGACAAGCAGCCTGTTTATGTGGAGCCATGGTTCGAGCGAGTTGCTGAGTGCGGACTACAGTTCGAGGTCCCGCCCTTAACGTCAGATCAGACGATCGAGTACATCGGCGGTTGTGAGATGCTGACGGATGATGCCGGGCGATATCGCGGCAGTATTGTGTCGACCGAAGTTGACGGTTGGTGGCTGCCGGCATTGGCCCCCTGCAGGAAGATCGCGGCCGCCGCGAGAGAGTTGGGATTCTTTGGCCCGATGGGAATGGATTGCATGCTTGTCTGGCACCCGATCGATAGGAAGCTTTGGCTTCGTCCGTGCCACGATGTGAATGGTCGGATCACGATGGGGCGAGTGGCGTTGTCGCTTCGCCACTGGTTGCAGCCGGGTGAAATTGGGTTCTGGTGCCATGGCGTGGAGAAATCGCACACCGCCAGCCGGAATCTCTTCGTGGAACAGCCTGGAGAGAACGTACGGATTATTCCAACGAGTCCGGCTATGTACGGCTCGGACCGCACGACTTTTCAGACGGCCTTGCTGATTTCAGCGGATTGTTGCCGCCTTACATCAGTCGTCAGCGAAATCCTGAGCCAGAATATCCGTGGTCCCTTTGATCCATTGAACGTTTCAGATTTCCGCACGGCTGCCAACGAGAAATTTTCGCCATGACCTCCCCCGAACAGCCTCTCCTACAGAATCTTCGTCCATGGTCCGCCGAATGGTATGATCAGCAGACACGAACCATCGGGGAATCGGCCTGTCGCCAACTGGGCTTTTATGTCATCCCGGCGGAGATGCGTTTGTCCGTGGTGATCCCTGTTTATAACGAAGAGAAAACTCTGCGAGTTCTCGTGGATAAAGTTCGCCAGGTGCCGATCCGCAAAGAGTTGATTCTGATCGACGACTGCAGCAAGGATCGGACACGCGACGTCCTGAAAGCTCTGGAAGCAGAAGGCGGTCAGGACGATTTCAACAAGATTCGGATCTTCTTTCACGACGTCAATCAGGGAAAAGGCGCGGCTCTGAAGACCGGGTTTTCGCATGTCGAGGGAGACATTGTGATCATTCAGGATGCCGACCTGGAATACGATCCGGCCGAGTATCCGCGTTTGCTGCAGCCGATTGTTGAGAACAAAGCTGACGTCGTTTTCGGCAGCCGATTTTTAGGTGACCAGGCTCATCGAGTGCTCTACTTCTGGCACTATCTGGGCAATCGTTTTCTCACGACGTTGTCCAACTGCTTCACGAATTTGAATCTCAGCGACATGGAGACATGTTACAAGGTCTTCCGTCGTTCCGTGATTGATGAGATTACTCCTAAGCTGGTGCAGAAACGCTTTGGCTTCGAGCCAGAGATTACCGCCCGAGTCGCTCGCCGACGTCTCCGAGTGTTTGAGACATCGGTCAGCTATGCAGGTCGAACCTATGCCGAAGGTAAAAAGATCGGCTGGCGCGATGGCTTCAAGGCGCTGTACTGCATCGTCCGCTTCGGAATCGCAGACTGATTTGCAGATTAAAACAGGCAATGTGGCGAGCCCCGGTGGAACGTGGGGACTCGGGGAGTCACTGAGTACGTGCGATTGCTCATGAGTTGCAAATTGCTCTGTTCCGAATGCTGGACATCCTGATACGCTGACCAGAGGCTGTGATCCTCAATTCCTACTCCTAAAGCAAGCGTATTCAGAATGCTTCCCCCACTGTTGTTTCAGCCCATTTTGAAAAGAATTCGCTGGGGTGGACGTCGGCTGGGTTCTTTGCTGCACAAGCCAATCGGCAGCGAGAACGATTACGCGGAAAGCTGGGAAGTCGCAGATCACGCGGATGGTCAGAGCATTGTCGCGACGGGGCCATTGGCCGGGCTGTCGCTCAGCGACTTGATGCGGGAGCACCGACGTGAGTTGCTGGGATGTCAGGATCAGCTGACACAGTTTCCATTGCTCATCAAGTTTCTGGATGCCAATGATTGGTTGTCATTACAGGTGCATCCGGATGATCGGCTGGCCAAACAATTTCAGGCCAATGAAAATGGAAAAACAGAGGCGTGGGTCATCCTGGAAGCTCGTCCTGACAGCCAGATCTGTTCCGGACTGAAGTCTGGTGTTACTCCGGAGCAACTACGACAGTCGCTGATTGCCGGCACTGTCGAAGAATGCCTGAATATGATCTCGGTCAAACGTGGCGACTGCGTATTCGTCCCGGCAGGAACGGTTCATGCGCTCGGACCCGGGATTGTTCTCGCGGAGGTTCAACAGCAAAGTAATCTGACGTTTCGACTCTTCGACTGGGGGCGTCTGGATGCGTCCGGGAAGGCTCGTCCAATTCACGTGGAAGAGTCAATTACCTGCACTGATTTCGATCTTGGCCCGGTGTTCCCGGTGAAGCCCGTTCAGTTGTGTGACCAGTCCCATGTCTTTGAAGAGCTTGTGCGATGCGAACATTTTGTGATTCGACGGCATCGAATCATGGATCCGGCCCGAATGGTTATTGAGGATCGATTTCGGATTTTGATTGTCCTCGAAGGCACCATACAGGTTCGTACGAAATTTGGTGCCGTTGTGATGCCGACCGGCACTACGGCGATACTGCCAGCTTGTTCCGGCGAAACAGCTTTGATCCCTTCAGGCTCAGCGATCGTTCTGGAAGTGCTCTGCCCCTGAGATGACGCAGGCGTTGTTGCTTGCTTTGCCCTACCCTCGCTGATCTGCACCGGGACTGATCTACCAAGCGCAGAGGCTTTCCACGAACGCGGCGGAACCATCACGCAGCCAGCCATCAAGCTGAGCCGGATCCTTGAGCTGTTGACCTCGCAATGTCGGCACGACCAGAAACGAACAGTTTACGTCTGACAGGGCTGTCATGTCGCCCCAGAGCTTTTCAAACTGCGAGACCGGGAAGACATCTTCCTGGCCATGGCCCCAGCGTTTCTTGACGTCTTTCAGAGTAATGTACGTCGGCATGCGGCGCCCAAGTTCTCGAATGGCGGCATCCACGTTTTTCTGATTTGCCAGGGCTGCTCGATCAAGTCCAAAGATCTTCAGCAGGCGATCGATATCGATCCATGTTGTGAGTGAGTTATACCACGACAGATGGAACTCATCTTCTTCGCGCGGCATGGCGAGTCCTTCGACGAGGCGAACTCGGCCATCAACTTTTGCCAGCCCGCCGCCGCGATCTTCCAGACGGCGACTAATGACTTCAAATGAGAGATCTGCGTTCGACTGAATGTGCAGACCCAGGCAACCGGCGTCGAGATTTGCTCCCAGCGTATCGATGTTGTGCAGCATCAGATACTTGAGCTGTGGACGATCCTCCAGCATCTGCTTCAAAGTTCCGTTGCGCAGGATGTTTGGCACTTCATACCAGTGACCCACGGGATGCATGCATTGCGAAGGCAGATTGTCTGTGTAGTCAGACGCTTCACCGGCCGTACGGGCCCAGTTCATGAGAGCCGCTCGCAGACTGCTGCGGACCTTTTCCTTCTGCACATCCAGAACTTGCTGGGAAGTTTCTTCCCACGCAAACTGGAGGTCACGCAGCGTTGGCACCATGCGCAGGCCGACCGAG
>CAIXQV010000203.1 GCA_903921605.1 uncultured Planctomycetaceae bacterium
CCGGACGAGTTGCCGCGTTGTCCAGCAAAGATCATCGCTCGAAGGATCCTCGTTTCCATTCGCCTCAACTGGAAATCAATCTGGAATTCGTGAACACGCTCGGTGTTCTCGCGGAGTCGTTGCAGTGGTCAGTGACAGATGTTGCCATCGCCTGGACTCTGCGTCGGCCGGAGTTAACATCAGCGATCGTTGGAGCTCGTAGTCCGCAACAGATTGAACAAACCGTGACGGCCGGTGATCGAACTCTTGATGCGGCCAGTCAGAAGGTCATCTCCGACGCCATCGCCAAACGCGATCAGCAGCTGGAAGCGATCGGCGGAGCAGCGAAGCCTCGCGTGTAAGACCCTTTTGGAGTGCGGCAGCCTGCTGCCGCTTTCGAGCCCACAGCCTGCTGTGGACAACCGTTCTGTAACAAAACGAACCTCAGACTCTGCAGTTTGGCAGCAGGCTGCCTGCACAAAAGCGGCAGCAGGCTGCCGCAGTCCAAGGTCCAAGGTCCAAGGAACGCAAAAAGAGGCCACGATCATGATAATCGTGGCCTCTTTCAATGCGTAAAAAAGCCAGGAATTTCCCGGCTGACTCCGCTTACAGAACCTTCGTAACCCCTGGAGTCGGGATTGGATAAGTCATGTCGGCGTTTGGCAGAATCGGGGGAGCGTCCATGAAGGAGCGGTACGTCTCGACCGGGGAAATGCAGAGATCTGACTTAAGAGCTTCCTCGAACGAAATCTCCTTGCCGGAGTAAGTTGCGAGGCGTCCAAGGATTGAAGTCATGGTGCTGTGAGCGCCGTAGTCTCCTTCGTTTGGAATCTCGCCCTTTCGCAGGGAAGCGAACAGGTCGTGATGCTCATCCTGATGGCCGTCATGAATATTCTTTCGCTTGCCGTCTTCAGACTTGCGATTGTATTCCCACTTCAGGTTGCCCTTGGCGTCGAAAATCTTTCCGTCACCAATGTTGCACGAGCCTTCCGACCCGTGAGCGTATTCAGACACTGAACTCCAGCAATTTGGAATGTGTCGGCACTGGCTGAGCAGAACGGAGCTTTCGCCTTCTTTCTCATAGGTGAATTCCACGAAGTGATGATCGTAGATTTCTCCGTGCTCTTTGCCGGTTCGTACCTGACGACCACCCTGTCCCTGTGCCATCTTCGGAGGACCACCCATCAGCCAGTTGATGACGTCAAGGTTGTGAATGTGCTGCTCGTTGATATGGTCACCGCAAAGCCAGTTGAAGTAGTACCAGTTGCGCATCTGGTACTCCATCTCGGTCTGGCCATCAAGGCGTGGGCGAACCCAAACTCCGTCGCCGTTCCAATAGCAACGAGTCGCGACGATACGTCCGATCTCGCCGTCCTGCAGACGCTTGATTGTTTCGATGTAGATTGGCTCATGGTGTCGCTGCAGACCAACGGCGACCGCGAGATTCTTTGACTTGGCCACCTGGTTAGCGTCGAGCACTTTTCGAACACCGACGGCGTCAACAGCCACCGGCTTTTCCATGAAGACGTGCTTGCCGGCATTGATCGCGGCTTCAAAATGCAGCGGGCGGAAGCCTGGAGGTGTTGCCAGAATTACGATGTCGCAATCCTGTTCGAGCACCTTTGTGTAGGCGTCAAAACCAACAAACTGACGATCTTCCGGAACGTCGACCTTATCGCCGTGCTGACGCTTCAACTGACCGACGGCACTCTTGAGGTTGTCGTCAAACGCATCGGCCACAGCAACGAGCTTTGTCGGGCCAGCGGTGTTCATCGCCTGATCCGCAGCACCTCGACCTCGACCACCGCAACCGATGAGACCGATGCGAATGGTCTCATCACTATTAACATGAGCCGCGCGGATTGGGCTGAGATTCGTCAGGATAGAAGATCCGGCCGCAGCCACTGCGGAGGTTTTTAGAAAGCCGCGACGTGAGGAATCAGATGGTTTGTTCGACATCTACGAGAACTCCAAATTGTTCAGGAGGGACGGCCTTACTGAAGAAATCTGTCGAACATTCAGCACGAGATGCCGACGAGAATTGTTCAGGAAGGAACCAGTGGGTGAAAACTCAAATTCAGAATTGACAAGCCGCAAGGCCCAAACATTGTCAACCAAGACAGTGAGATCCTACTTTTCCGCGTCGTTGATCGCAAATCAATCGCCACGGAAACACAGCAATGGGCGTAGTCGTTCATTTGCATAGGTCCTCTGCCTGCAGGACAGGACTTCACGATTTGAGCCAATTGCACGCACGATGCGTTCTGTAGCGAATGACCTTTCCGGAAAAAAAAAGACCGGCCTTCACCAATCACTAACGACAGGCTAAGGACCAGTCCCGAAATACCCTTCCGCAATCATAACCCGACGCGTAAGCGAGGGATCGGTGCCTTGTAGAGAAATCCCTCACTGACGTTTCGGGTTGTGATTTCTCGGCGCAGTAAAGACACGAAGTTACTTCGGGACTGTTCCTGAATCGTCCAAAATCGTTCCCGTAAAGCACGTCGATAACCTATTTGGCTCTGCGGCGATCGCGTCCTTTGTTAATTGGCTTGACTGGCTTATCTTCAGCCGGTCGAAACGGCTTCCGCTTAGCCGCTTTGCTGGATGGTCGCTTGCGTGGCAGAGGCTTTTGAATTGGATCCAGAGAAGTGTTGGGGTTCTTCTGTCTCGCTTCTCGTGCCGGTGCTCGCCCTTCCTGATTCGCCGGGCGACGTTCCCTGACGGCAGGACGTTCCCTGACGGCAGGACGATCCTTCATCGCAGGACGATCCTTCATCGCAGGACG
>CAIXQV010000204.1 GCA_903921605.1 uncultured Planctomycetaceae bacterium
TCCATCCCGGCGTATTCGTAGATGTAGTCGCCCAGATGCAGCACAAGATCCAGATTCTCTTTGGCCATGTGATCGTAGGCCGTGAAGTAGCCGCTTTCATAATGCTGGCACGACGCAAACGCGAACTTCAGCTTCTCCGGCATAATATTCATGGCCGGCATTGTTCGTGTCTTGCCGATCCGACTGACGGCATCGCCCGCATGAAAGCGATACCAGTACCATGTGTCCGGTTTGAGTCTGCTCAGTTCGACGTGAATCGAGTGCCCCAATTGCGGAGTGGCCAGTTCAGTGCCCGACTGGACGATCTGCTGAAATCCTTCGTCGGCTGCGACTTCCCATTTCACTTCGTAGCTTTCGGGCTTCATTCCACCCCCGTTGAGCGGATCAATTGCCAGTCGAGTCCAGAGTACAACTCCATCGCCGGTGGGATCTCCGGAGGCAACTCCCAGTTGAAACGGATCTTGAGCGAACACTGGTCGACGAATGACAACTCCCTGTGCGAAGCGTCCCAGCCATGGCAACATGGCCAGCGAGGCTCCGGAGAGCAGCATGTTTCTTCGTGATAGTGCCAGATCGTGCAGATGACGTTGAGTCGACATGGAGATACGATTCCTGTGGTGAGTAAGAAAACTTTGTTCAACGGCGAGCCGCAGGCGGAGGCGAAACACAGCAACGCATGTGGCTGGCCGCTAAAGGCGGGCCATGGCCGTTTGGAGTTGAAGAAGAAATTTCTCGATCAGCGGCCGATAACTTTCCAGATCGGCTGTCGGCATATTGGGCACTTTGCTCATGTCGTCGTAGCGGCGAACTTTGATGCAGGCCTCGAAGTGAGGATTCGCTTCAAACTGCCTCCCCTCATCATCATTCATCGGGCCGCCCTGAAGCTGAAGGCTCAATCGAGACGACTCAGACAGCCCATCTGCATACGCCGGGACCTTCCAGCACAGATAACGCTTGGCCGCCACGTGTTGTCGAATCGGTTCGAGAATAAAGTCGGGAAACATCGCCTTCAAAAGCTCCGCACCGATCTCTTCATGTTTGGCATCGACACCCTTCTGAGCAATGTCTTCGCCAAGATTATGCAGCATATGCGATAGTCATGCAGCAGGCACGACAGAATCACAGCATCTGATTCATCAAACTGCCGAGCAAATTCCGCCGTCTGCAGCGCATGCTCAAGTTCACTGACGTTTTCACCATAATGGCTATTGCCAAGCGTCTGAAAGACCTCAAAGATCTGATCAATGGTGACCTGTGCTGTGTTTGTGCTGTTCAAGGTCATGAGCTCGTTGGTGGGAGAGATTCATTCTGGGCATCTGCAAATCCAGATTCGCAGTATTGACGCAGGTTATGAACTTTCAGTGAAGAGTTCGCAAGCCGGATGATGACTCATTTGGATTCGGAGATACAGATCAGTGCAGACGTCGTTCGGACAAAGAGTTGGCCGTTCGAGATTGCCGGCGTCGTATACATCTCTTCGTCGAGTGAGTTCTTTGCCAGTACGCTAAAGGACGAGCCGTTCTCGAAAATTGTGCATCGGCCTGTGTCTTCGAACATGTAGATCCTGTCGCCAACGGCAATCGGAGAACTGTAGGTCGAACCCAGTGCTCGTGCTGTGTGCAGGACTTTGCCCGTCACTGGCTCAATGCACGTGTAAACTCCGAGATCGTTGATGATGTGCAGATAGTCACCGACAAGCAGTGGCGATGGCACATACGGCATCCCTCGCTCACTGCGCCAGACGACGTGAGTTTCCGTGACGTCGCCTGATCCGCCGAGTTTCACGGCCAGAGATTTTTTGTCGGGTGAACCTCCAAAGCTGAACACCATCCCGTGCCCCACGGACGGTGTACAGACGAATTTCTCCGTGGGACCAGCAGCACTCCAGAGTTTTTCACCGGTCGCTGGATTCAGTCCCAGCGTCTGCTGTGAGCCTGTCAGGATCAACTGATCGGCACCTTCGTACTGAGTCAGCACGGGTGTCGAAAAGGATCGCTGATTCACGTCCGGAGTATACCGCCAGATTTCATCGCCGGTTTTGCGATCGAGCATCACGACAAACGCAGTTCCGTCCTGATGTCCGTTGACGATGACTCCTTCGCCGTAAACAACTGGCGATGCGGCGAAGCCATGATTGGAGTAATACGTTCCCGGTGTTACGGTCCACAAGATCTTGCCGTCCATATCGAGAGCGACAACCTTCATGCCCTGATCATCCACGAAGGCCGCAAAGACTCGTTCACCGTCTGTCGCCGGAGTCGATGAGGCCATCGTGTTGTCCTGATGCATTTTGCCGCCAGGTCCCGAATGGACAGACTGAGACCAGAGAATCTTTCCGTCAGTGCGACTGATGCAGATGACTCGTCGTGACTGATCTTCTTCGACGCCCGTGGTCACGAAGACCCGATCACCCGTGACAATCGGCGATGATCGACCGCGTCCA
>CAIXQV010000205.1 GCA_903921605.1 uncultured Planctomycetaceae bacterium
ATGGCTCCGGATGCTCCCGGATCAATTCCTATCCATGCTTTTGATTTCATCCCTGCCCCCTCAATACGCCGCGACCACCCGGCAGCATCCGCGTGCTGCATTCCCGAATCATCGGTGCCCGATACAGGCCACGGTTCTCTGGATGGTCAGGCCGTTCCAATCGGATCATCTCGGCCATTCCCATCAGAGTATCCGTGCCCCAGATTTCTTCTAGCGATGGGTCTTGTGTCACTGGTTTGCGTTCCATTAGATCACTCCATTCAAAACACCCTGCGAACGGTCTGGACGACTCTTGACGCCACCGCTGGCTGACCGCTCGCAGGGATGGATCACTTTGTCCGCGTGAGTTGCCCTGGTAGTCGTTGACCGATTCGAATAACGCCCGCAGGCTTTGGCTGCGTTGCCTCTGGATTGAATCCAGTTTCCTGAATAGCGTCATGAATCTCCTTGCGGTCGATCCTAACGTTCTTCGATGCAGTAAATCCAAGCCTTGCATGGTTGACGCCAATCGTGTCGACCAGCTTGACTATGATCGTTTCTTCACCGACCGTGATAATTACTTCTTCCGCGACGCTTCTACGCAAAACCAACATGATGAAATCCTTTCGAGTTAAAAACACCCTGTGAGCGGTCCGACGCCCATGATCGCCGACCCACATGTAACTGCTCACAGGGAATAAAAACGCGGTTCGCTGTCCCTGCAACTTAGCGACGTTTCACGGTCGACCGCCTGTATTCGCCCGCCGCCGTTGACAGCGGACCGGACAGAAACGATCTGCCCGTTCCGATTTGATCTGCCACGATTTGAACGTGGTATGCAGTCAGCATGGAGCAAACCTGCACTGATCCTCAACCAGATCAACACTCGTCTTTCCGAGTCGTCACTCAATGTGCTGGTCACATCTCACCAGCGAGAGCTTTCGAAATCCGGTGCACCCTTGCGCTCGCCGGTTAGTAAGTCCGTCCGTACTTGCTTCGAATGTGCTTCTGCACGCGTCGCCGCTCGGTTCGTTCTTCTGCAATCTCAACCGAGCCAGCGACGAAGATTCCGAGCAACACAATCACTAGCGTTGCGAGTAAGCTATTCAGCATTTGCCAGTCTCCTTTTCTTACAGTTTTCCAGCATCACAGCCTTAGCCATTCCAATTCTCGCCTTTGCCATTTCGCGACGAAGACAGCCGCACGATTTAGTTCCGCCGCTCTGGATCCGTGAACGCTGAACGTCGACGATTTCACCGCATGAACACCGGCATCGCCACACCTGATAGCCGCCTGCGTTGTCCCATTTCGAGACCGTGAACATGTAGCGAAGGACAGTTAGCCGAGATGCTGCTGGTGGAATTGGTGGTGTTCGTTTTTGTGGTCGTCCGATGTTTGCTGTCATTTGATTTCCTTTGCTTTGAACAACTGCCCGCCGTCTCGTTCCGCTTCGAGCTTCTCACAGAGATCCGTGTTGCGTTTGATCTCATCCGCCCGCTTGCGGTAGTTGTCCAGTTTCTTCGCGAACTGAATCCGATCGACTTTCAAGTCACTGCAGAACCGATCACAGCAGGCTTCGGCCAGTTCGTTCGATGTCATTGGCTGCCCGTGTTCGCGAAGAACTTCCAGGCATTGCAGTTGGCGGGCCGTGACTGTTGGCTGGATTGGCTCGGCGGCTTTGTGGCTTGTGGCCGGATCGCTGTGGCGGGCGATTGGGGCAATGACTTCTGGGCAGTCGAAAAGAGTTAACTGGCTCATGTTGCGGCCTCCGTGGTTTGTATGCCTCGGTAAACTCTTTCCATCATGGTTCTGTAGATCCATGCGAAGTCGCTGTCGCCAAAGCCAAGTTGCTTCTGCTTGTCTGTTCCTTCGATGTCCTTTGCAACGTGACCGGCTGCAATAGACGCAAGAATTGACACTTGCTTCGATTCGCGAAGATGAAGCATCATTGGCACGTCTTCATTAAACGTGATCCGCATTGCGTCGTGCTGATATTCCGCAAGCCCCTTATCTGTTCCGAACGGTGCCCAGCATGACAGTATTGAATCTGGCAGTTGCGACTTAGTGCCGGGGCCTCGCCTGCCTTTGCGTGTGCGTCCAGTGTTTCGTGGTTTAACGCCGACTCCATCTGGATCACGCCCATTCGAATCACGAATATCGTCATTGCCTGATTCGTCTTCCTCGTGATTCTTCGCAGGCGATTTAATGGCAAGTGATAGCAGTGATGAAATTTGTGCGTTTAAGACTTCGTCATCACCCTCCTTGCATATTGCGTCAGAGGCTTCCAGCTCTGGTTGAAACAACTTGGCTAGCTCGTCGTACAGGCTGTCGATACTGCTGTTGTCAATCGCTCGTTTCAGGATGTCCATTGACTCACGGCCAATGGTCCGAGGTATTCGCACAGCGGCATAGAAACGGCCAATGCGATACTCTCCACATGGCTCTTGCGACTTGTCGAAAAACTTGCCGCCATAAATTAGGCGACATCCGTTGTCACGGCAGTGTGTTTTTGTTACGCCCCACTCAACCGTAAACGTGTGCCCGTCAATTTCGATCACTGCTGTCTTTAGGTCATCACATTCTGGCAGCGTCTCTGATTCGACTCGTGTTGCAGACCCATTGCGAATCAAGTCAATCACCAGTGCTCCAGATTGAATCGCAGTCGCATACGACCGGCCGAGCTTCGATGCAATGCGGCTAGTGTCTTCTAGCGTCGGAAGAGGCTTTGCAAACCTGCTAAACGTCACGCTGGTGCCAGTGTAGCCAAGCCCGTAATCTCTTCGGCCTTCGTCGTTTGCAATGACTGGAAATGATTCAACTGACGAACCTCTGTCGATACGGCGAAGGCCAACAAGAATCGAGTCTGAACCAGTGCATGTTGCAACTTTCAACTGACCGGGATGCTCAGAACTTGATACACAGCATTCGCATACGTAAAGCCCGACGCCAAACGTGCTGTTGCCTTTTGATCGGCCCGTCTGGACGCTTTTGCCTGGCTTAAAAAACGCCTGAATATCAGTTGATCCATCACCGTCATCAACTGCCCGAAACGTCTTTCCTCCGGCCTTGTTCCACTCCATCGAAATCCGGCACACATCGCCCGAATGCTCTAATGAATTGTCGATCAGTTCCGCGCAAATATCTTCCCAAAGAAGTCGGCGATTATTTGCTCGCAGTCCATCACGATATGCCCCGTCGTCTTCGCGACAATCTATAATCTGTGCCGTGCAATTCATTTCACTGACTACCATTTGCTCACATCCTCTTTGCTGAGTTGTTCGACAATCTGAACCCACATGTTTGCCCGCTGGCTTTCCGGCACTTCGTGCATGGCCTCCCTGATCAGTTGCTTCATGTCTACAAACATGTCAATCAAATCGCGTGCAGGCTCGCCGATGTCGTCGTAGCCGTCGTCGTCTTCGTCATAGGACGGCGTGACTGGCGTAAACTTCTCAGGCTGGCGATGTGCAGGAGCTTTGCGAGTCTCTTCGCGACTCACGGCATTGGTTGCCGTCTCGCCCGTTGTGCGTTCGGGCTTTGGCTGCGGAAGTCTCGGGTCATTCACGATCGGCTTTGACTCAACCTCGATCGGCTCAATTACTTCAACCGATGGCTTGCGTTCGCGCTTCGGGGTTTCAGGGTCTTCCGCAATCATGCGAAGTGCTTCGCGGAGACTTGTTGCCTCTTTCAAATTACTCACGCGTGAGTAATTTGAGGCGATCGTCATATATCGCGACGCATGTTGCTGGTTGTAGTCAAAGTTTGCTGATAGCCACCCGAGCCATTGCCCGTGAGCAATCTTTTCTTTTGCTGCAAGCAACGCTCTTCCGCATCGCTCGGCGTGCTCAACCGTTTTGCGGGCGCTCGATTCGACTTCAGCAGCGGCGTCATTCGCAACAATCGCGAGTGCTTCCACATCCAAGTCGTCGAACGCCATAATTGCATTACCGCTCATGGTCGTACTCCATAAAAAAACCCGCAGTTGACAAGGTACGAGCTTATCAACGCGGGTTTGGCAGTGAGCTTTTGACTCACCGATTATTTGTCTTCTCAGCCCTCGTACGGCTGAGAAGATCTTTGCAATTTGTATCGGAACTGTCAATAGATAATCTTGAGTATTATTTTTGGACCTTCACCCACTCTCGAAACTCTTTTGACGCCCTAAGTTTTCCCTCCAGCACCACAAAGCCTTCCGGATGCTGACGGCAGAACTCTGCGACGTCTGGAGTCAGTCGCACACTGCAGACTTCCTTGCGACCTAGCGGGGCTGGTCTGCCAGCCCCTTCGCGTTTACCACCGATCATGCCTGTGCTCGCAATCCGTCGTAAAGGTCGCCGATCATGGCGTCCACATTGTTTTTTCCGAGGACAAATTCCATAGCCAGCTTTACGTCCATTCCGGCTGCAACCAGAGTTTTGATGCAAGCTGTGAAAACCAGATTCTTGTCAGTCGTTCCGATCATTGCGGCTACTGCATTGAGTTGTTCTGTTGTGATCATCGTTCTTTTCCTTGTTTGTGTCGCGTGTCTGATGGAGGAATATTAACATCATCGGCTGAATGTGAAATACACATTCACTCTGTTTGGAAAAGATTTCTGAAAAGATTACCGGCACTGCGGAGAGGCTGGCTCACGGTTAGAAACGAAGCGACGATGGCAGGTAGCTCGCCATCGTCTCCCAGAGCTTCGCTGACCAGTC
>CAIXQV010000206.1 GCA_903921605.1 uncultured Planctomycetaceae bacterium
CATCACGCACAACAGGCAGCCAAACATTCCGTTGATGATGGCTTCGAAGGCCGAGAGCCCTCGTTTCAGGAACGTCACGGCGATGGCTCAGCAACGACGTCAGGCTGTTGTCGTGACGAATGCTCGCTTTGGCGCACTGGCCGCTGGCCGGTTTGAAGAAACCGGCAAAGATCATTGAGCTGGCCCACTAACTGCAGTCGCTGCATGATGGCAGCGGGCGTCATGTCGACCGGTTCTGCCTCCTGCCGTTGGCCTACTTCAGGGCTCATCAATAGCTCCTGTGAGGCTCTCAATGTCGGCCAGATCCCGAAGCCGGCCGGCGATAGTTTTCATGCGGATTAACCCTTCTTTGGAAACGACGGGACAATGGATCGTTCCCAGCGGCAAGTCCATTCGACTCTCCCAGACCTGCTGCAACGCCGGCGACACAATGATCATATCCAGCGGTATCAGGATTGAGCCCACCGCTTTGGAGACTCGATAAATCTCCATTGCCAGCGGGGTTTTGGCCTTAAATGGCATTCGACCACTCGGAATCCAGAAGCCAACAGTCTCAGCAACCTGCTGAATCTTTGCCAGCTCTTCTTCGGGAATCAGCAGGTCAATATCCTGAGTTGCTCGGGGGTGCCCGTGCACCGCCATCGCCAAACCTCCGCAAAGAGCATAACGAACCCCTGCGTCGTTCAATGCTTTTATCAGGGCCGCCAGTTCATCGATAAGATCCATGGACGCTCCATCAGGAAGACATCACAATCCAGATGTTCACAACCGATTCTCCAACATTGACGGATTTCGTTTCCACTCCCGGAGACATTGAAAACGCAATTGAGTCCGCCAGAGTTTCGCCGCGAATGTAGTCACCCCATTCGGCGACCATGGCCTGGACGGTGTTATCTTCGGAGTGATACTGCACTCTGATGCGATCGGTGATGTTCAGATTGGCGTCTTTGCGGAGCTGCTGGACCTGGCGGACGAAGTCACGAGACATACCTTCGCGGAGAAGTTCCGGAGTCAGCACAGTGCTGATGGCCACCTGAATGCCAGCGTCGTCGGCACAGACCCATTCAGCCGCTTGCTCGGTGCTGACCAGTACATCTTCCGGCGTCAGATCGACCGACTGGCCATCCAGTTCCACGGTCAGATTCTGGCCGCGACGGAGCGGAGCCAGAACGGCGTCACCGAGTTCCGGCAGTTTAGTTCGCAATAAGTTTAGCAACTTGCCGTACTTCGGTCCGAGCGTTTTCAGGTTCGGCTTGTAAGCGTACTTCACGAGCGAATCGAGGTTATCCCGACGAATCACTTTCTGAATGTTCAGCTCTTCACCAATCACGTCGCCAAGTTTTTCAATGGCTGCGGCCGTGTCTGCATTGGACGATGCAAATCGTAGTTCAGCCAGCGGTTGACGAACTCGCAGGTTCGATTCTTCCCGCAACTTATGCCCAAGTCGCACAACTTTCTGAGCTGACGCCATGCGCAAGTTGAGATCCGCGTCGAGCAGCGATGTGTCGGCGGTTGGGTAGTCGCAAAGATGGACGGAGGAGGGTAGGGTAGAGGTGTAAACGGATTCGTCAGAATTCGGAGCTGCAGCGGAATTCTCACGAATTCCGCTGTCGAGGAGATCCTGGTCCAGCACCAGGTTCTGATACATCCGCTCCGTCAGAAACGGAATGCTCGGGGCCAGCAATCGGCACAACGTGACGAGCACTTCGTAGAGCGTTTTATACGCCGCGTTCTTGTCCGTATCGCTCGCATCTTTCGATCGCCAGAAGCGACGGCGATTGCGCCGGATATACCAGTTGCTGAGATCGTCAATGAAACCGGCTGCCGCCGCACAGAACGCCGGGGCGTTATAGTTCGACATTTCACGATGAGCCACTTCGATCAGCGATTGCAGGTTGGACAAAATCCAACGGTCGATTTCCTGGTAGTTTTCAAGGCGAACTGCAGAGCGTGCGCCCTCCAAGTTCGTGCTGGCGGATTGTTCGGAGGGCTGAAGCCCTGCCGCTCGCCGGCGCAATTCATCACTCGGCACAAAGCCATCCGCGATCGCGTAGTCCACGAAGAACTTGTAACAGTTCCACAGAGGAATCAAGATCTGTCGACGAGTCTCATCCGCCGGCCCGCTCGTCACCGTACAAGTTGCAACTCCTTCTAACGTCTTGTCGATTGGCCCTTCCGGTGTTTGAAGTGTCACGGGTTTGTCGCCGTGACGAGTTCCAAATCGCAGGTCCTGAGCCGGGTTCTGAGCCAGATACATCCATCGCATAGTGTCGACGCCGAGCTGTTCGGCGGCTTCTTCAAACCAAATCGCCGTGCCGTCGGATTTGTGCATTGGCTTGCCTTGTTCGTTCTGAACAAGTCGGTGCCCAAGCAGAGTGCGGAACGGCTTTTTGTCTTCCGCGTTGTCGGCTTCGTCATAGCGCATCATCGTGGACAGTGACAACATCGAATAGAACCAGTTGCGGAACTGGCCTGGGAAGCATTCGGTGACCAGATCGGCCGGATACCACTTCTGCCATTCTTCGCGGTTCGTGTTGTAGCCCATCGTGCTGAACGGCACGATGCCTGCGTCGAGCCATGGGTTGCCCACGTCCGGAACGCGGCGCATCCGCTGGCCTTCTTTGCCGGGAGTTTGGCTTTCGATGATGACTCCGTCGATCCACGGACGATGCGGCGTGTTGCCTTCGAAATCTCCCCAGCCTTCGACGCAGCGTTCTTTGAGCTCCGCAAGCGAACCGATCACTTCGAAGTCTGACGGATCGAGCTCATTCACCCAGATCGGCAGGGCAAGTCCCCAGAAACGCTTCTTGGAAATCATCCAGTCGCCCATGTTGGTCAACCAGTCGATCTCGCGTTCCTGTCCGTCGATGCTGTCCGGCAACCATTTGATCTGGCGCGTCACATCTTTGATCTCTTCACGCCAGTCCATGTTGATGAACCATTCGTCAACCAATCGGAAGACCAGTTCATCACCCGTTCTCCAGCAATGCGGATAGATATGCGGATACGTTTCAACGGCAACCAGCATTCCCTTGGCCTTGAGCTTCTCGAAGACCAACTCAGCCGTCTTTGGGGAGATCGCTTCAAGCCCCGCGAACTCACCGAACTCAGCGGAGTACGTGCCATCATCTTTCAAAGGTGCAATGACGGGCATGCCGACAGATACGCCGATTTTATGGTCAATGTCACCACAGCCGGGAGCCATGTGAACAATGCCGGTGCCTTCACCCGCAACAACGTTCGCGCTGCCGCGCGAGTCCCGTCCTCCGTCGATGACTTTGTGCCATGACTTTCCGCATTTGCCAAGGTTGCTTTCATCGACTGGACAACCACCATCCATCTGCTGAGCCGGCAGTTCATCAAATGGCCCGTCATATTTCCAGCCGACCATCTCGGTACCTTTGAGCGTACTGAGTTCTTCGAAGCCGCCTTGCTCCTTGAAGATCTGTGCCAGTGTCTTGAGCTTCGGCACGCCTTCTGGCCACTTCCATTCTGGTCGACCGAACCCGTCCTTGAATTCAGTGGACAGTCGCTGGAAGTTCAGGTTGTCCTTGGCGAAGTAATAGATCGCGTTGTCACGTTTGGTTTGGAGCTTGATGTAGTCCAAATCCGGATTCACCGCGCAGGCGACATTGCTGGTGAGTGTCCATGGGGTTGTGGTCCAGACGAGTAGGTATTCGTTTTCACGATCTTGTAATGGAAACCGCACAAACACGCTCTTGTGAGTGGTCAGCTTGCGACCTTCAGCAATTTCCATCTGCGAATACGCACTGCCGCCACGGCCGGACCAGGGCATGACGTCGTGGCCCTGATAGATCTTGCCACGTTCGAAACACTTCTTCAAAAAGGTCCAGATAGTTTCGTTGTTCTCAGTGCTGAATGTGAAGTAGCTGCCGCCCCATTCCTGGCTGCCCAGCTTTTCAATCAGTTGATGAGCCTTCGCCGTTTCCGTCTTGCCACTCGGAGTTGCAATTGTGAATTCTGCGTCAGTGCCAAGATGTGCAGCCAATTGTCGGAGCTGGGTCGGATTGTCCCAGTCCATCCAGTAGCCAAGTCGTTGCGACTGTTCGGTCTGGCGAGCCGCGAACCGGAGAACTCGTCGCTTGCATTCATTGACGAAGTTATCGATGCCGAATTCGTGAACTGCGGTCTTAGTTCCCAGGCCAAGCTGTTTTTCTACTTCCACTTCGACCCACAGACCCTGACAGTCGAACCCATTCTGGTATCTTAGATCGTGTCCGGTCATCGCAAAGAAGCGTTGATACGTATCCTTGTACGTGCGGCCCCAGGCGTGATGAACTCCCATCGGGTTATTCGCTGTAATCGGGCCGTCGAGAAAGCTCCATCGCTTGCGGCCCGCGTTCTTCTGGCGAAGTTGACGGAAGATCTGCCGGATCTCCCAAAACTTCAAAACGGAATGTTCGCCGGTGACAAAGTTGCTGTCTGAAACGGGTTGAAACATGAGTCGAAACGTGGCTTCTGGGAATCAAAATGGAATTGCCGGATAGCCCTTTTGGGCTGTCATGCGGAATTGGGATATTAGGAGATTCGCGGCTTTCGTACGATCCTGTGGCCAGCAAATTAGGGCGATCTCGCTCAGCGAACGAACATCCTGTGGGTTGATGCCAAGTGTTTCCCAGCGACAACACGGTCTCGGTTCTTGTTCAGTTGATGTTGCTTCTTTATACCGTTTAGGGCAGAAAACGGAGCATTGGTTGCTCAGTGGAGTCGGATATCAATCGAAACCGGTGCATGATCACTGACTTCGAGCCCCGCTTCTCGGTGAATCGTGGCGGACTCAAATAGGGGTCTGGCGGCCTTGTTGCACAGCAGGTAGTCAATTCGCCAGCCGCGATCCAGTTCGCGTGCTTTGCCTCGATTTGACCACCAAGAGTACGGGCCCTGCACGTCGCCGTGGTGTTCTCGAACGAGATCGTGCCAGCCGGATTTCAGCAAACCGCCGAACCAGTCTCTCTCATGCGGGAGGAAACCAGATGTTTGCTCGTTGGCTCTCGCATAGAAGATGTCTTTCTCGGTGTGTGCAATATTGATGTCACCGCCAAAAATTGTGGGCTTTTGTTCAGTTCGTTTTGATGACCAATTGATGAAATGGCCTAGCCATTCATTCTTCACTGTTTGACGTTCCGGGCTGGAAGAGCCCGACGGGAGATAAACAGATGCGATGCTGAGGCCGTTGATTTCGGCTTCGATCAGCCGTCCCTCTGAGTCGGGGGTGGATGGTGATAGTCCAATTTGATGCGTTTGGATTGGGTGGCGAGACCAAATGGCTGTTCC
>CAIXQV010000207.1 GCA_903921605.1 uncultured Planctomycetaceae bacterium
ATCGATCCACTGTTTCAGCAGTTCAATCTGCTCGTTGGTCAGCTTTTCTCCCTGACCTTCCGGTGGCATTCGCTGGCTGCCGTCGGTGGCCGAGACTCTCTGGATCAGCAGACTGGTGTCACTTCGCCCCGGTTCAATCGCAGCACCGCTCTCGCCGCCTTTGCGAACCAATGAGCCGTGATCGAGACGCAGCCCGGAACTTTGTCGAATCGCCCCATGACACGCCGCGCATTTGTTGAGCAGCAGCGGTTTGATGACTCGCTCATAGTCGACATCGGCGGCTGGGTCTAATTCATCGGCTCGTGCAGAACCAAAGCCCGCCCACACAGTGATCAGCACACAGACAGTCGCAATCAAACAGCGCAGCATGCCGGAGACTTTCTGTCTGGAACGGTGGGAGTGAATCAGGGCAGGATCTAGTGGGAAGCGGGCTTACCAGCTTAACATCCGCGCCAGCAAAGAAAACACCAGGTTCACTCAAGGCCGTTCAGAGACAGCAAAATCAGATTGCTCGCAGCACCGCCGCAGCACTCTGGCCCATCGCGGTTCGATTGACCGTGATGGCGGTACGGTTGCTAAGTCGAGTCGCCTCACCACGAGCCACATTCAGGCGGCAGCGTGGATCCGGAATCTCATAATTCAGCGTGGCCGGAATGTAGCCGTTCTTCAGGGACAGCAAAGTGCCGGCCAATTCGACAGCGCCAGCACCCGCATCGAAGTGCCCGACGTAGCTTTTTAGAGCGGTCACCGGGATCTTCAAAGCCAGATCACCAAACACGCGGTGATAGGCACGAGCTTCGACAATATCGTCCGGCTGAGTACTCTTGCCCTGAGCATTGATGTGACCAAGCTCTGATGCCGAAATACCAGCACCATCAATAGCCGACTGCATCGCTCGCACAAGACCCAGTCCGGCTGATTCATTGGCCAGACCCTTGCCATCACACCCAGCGCCAACGCCCAGAACTTCGGCGTAGATATTTGCACCACGGCGGACTGCGTGCTCATAGCTTTCAACAACGAAGGACGCAGCGCCTTCACCGACGACTGTTCCATCGCGCTCAAAGTCGAACGGTCGACACGCGCGTGATGGATCGTCGTTGCGTCGTGACAAACCTTCGAAGCGATGGAACTTCGCAATATCAACGGGATGAATATTGGAGCTGCAGGCTCCGACGATCATCGCATCCGCCCTGCCCGCTTCGATGACTCGAACAGCTTCGGACAAAGCCAGAATCGCGGACGCATCACGGCAGGTAATAGTATTATTCGGGCCACATGCATTGTGGTCGATGGAAACATGGCTGGCCGGCATGTTCGGAAGCTGACGCAGCAACCACAGAGGAGCAATGCTGGCGAGGGCTTCCGGACCCCATTTATCGGGATCAAATCCACCTTCGGTTCGGCAAACTTCGACAGCGGCCGCCAGCTCTGATGGATGGCAGGTCATACGACCAGCGCCAAAGACGACGCCAAAGCGGTCCGGATCAATCCAGCCAGAAGCAACCTGAGCATCTTTAACAGCAAGACTGGACGAAGCCACGCCCAACTGGATGTCTCGGCACATCACCTTCACGAACTTTTTATCGCGAAGAAAGTTTACAGGGTTGAAATCACGGACTTCGGCACCAAAAGCAGAAGGCAGGCCGTCTGACGGCATAGACTGCAGAAAGTCTATGCCAGTCCGGTTGTTCACCAAACTGTCCCAGAAGCGATCGTTGCCGATACCGATTGGAGAAACAACCCCAACGCCCGTCACAACGACGCGAATCCCATTGCGCCCAGCCATGGAAACGCCTCAATCTGAAGCCATCCGCACGACTCAATCGCACAGAAAGCCCGACCCATCTTGGTACACCGAAGACTTCCGTTTCGGTGAAAGACTGCCCTGTATTCCCCACGAATTTCAGGCAATCCTGTCGTTAAATGGTCTGATCTATCCCTCCGTTATCGGCGCTTTGCCCCCGCAAAAAGCCAATTCAGGATTTCACACACCATTCACATAAGAGTGTTTTCGGACGCAAAGCCTCCCCGCTCCAGCATCCTGCACTCTTCCTCAACGTTGATTACACGCCGATTCGACCGTTCTGTCAAGTCGTTCATTCCTCTGATATCGAGACCGAGACAAAGAAACACTAAACAAAATGCCAGTAGTCAGCGCGCGAAAAATCCGGTCATAAGCGATGAATCACTTATGACCGGATTGTAGTGTTCAGGCGAATATTTGTGGCAATTAGCCAGCAAAGCCGCTCATCGCGAACTCAGACATGAACTCGTCGATCGACCGACCGTAGGTCGCTCGTGATGCGACCATGACAGGCTGCTGAGGACCTTCAACCGAGCTGACAGGCTCGTCTGTTTCGACCGGTACATCTTCAGTGGCCGGTAGTTCCTCAGACTCTTCCACGTCCTGTTCTTCTCCGAAGATCGGAGTCAACTCACCGACGGGAGCATCAGAGCTGTCGGAGCTGGAGCCAATCAAATCACCAAACTCGGAACCAAGTCCTGATGATACGGTGGCTTCAACTTCAGAAACCAGCGGTTCGATTTCAGAAACGACTGGAGCCAACGTGGTTACCAGAAGCTCTTCTTCTTTACCAAAGAGTGGAGAGAATCCACCCTGGTTGACGGGAATTGACAGACTTGGGGACACAACCGTCGGCATCACTGATGGCTGATTAACCACAATCGGAATATTAGCGACTGGAGCAACGGCAGGAGTTGATACAGCAACTGGACCCATCGCAGATGGAGTGGAGTCGATTGCAGGTGCACCGGAGGACATCGCAAGAACATCGACAGGAATCTCACCGCCAGTGTTACCGCGGAAGTTCATCCCAAAATAGTATCGAACAGGAACTTCGCCACCGTCTTCGACATAGCCATCCTGAAGGTACACGGTCTCTTCTTCAGTGACTTCCCCGTCTTCAGCAACGACTTCTTCTTCGTCAACGACCTTTTCGCCATCAACTACGGTGCCACGATAAGCCCAGGAAGGATCGTAGTCTTCCATCGTTGTGATATCGAAATACTCTTCTTCAACGACTTCCGGCTTCTCTTCGCCGTCAACGACGTCGTCAATCACTTCTGTGCCATCTTCCGGCACGCCAGTGACAAATGACCGATACGCCCATGAAGGATCGTAGTCTTCCAGAGTTGTCACATCGACAAACTCTTCATCAACCACAACTTCTTCAACGACATCATTCAGGACCACTTCGTCGTCAACAACGCCGCAGGTGAAGGCTAAATCGTCAACGACTTCACCACTGGGCGCGCCAAACGAGCGGATAACCCAGGATGGATCAAAGTCTTCAAAAGTCACTTCGACAGGCTCTTCACCATCGACTACGCCGTCTTCTTCGCTGTCGCCTTTGAATACCGGCTCTTCTTCGATCACCAGGCCATCGCAGACAGCGACCTCTGGATCGCCACCTTCAGATGACATGAAGCTGTAGAACATCAGGGAAGGGTCGACAACGTCGTTCTCATCACCGGCACTCAGATCTTCAACGACTTCGCCGTCGATCATTGGCAACATCGTGCAGATCGCCAGTTCAGGAATGCACTCGCCATCTTCTAAGGATGCGTCGACGCCGACAACTTCTTCGGAGTCAGTGGCTTCAATATCTTCAATGACAACGGCGTCGGCATCCACAGCTGGCAGGCAAACGCCGTCAGCACTTAGAAGAGCACGCGTTTCACAGACTTCGGCGGCCCCCGAAAAAATCGGGGCGTCAAGCTTGCGGCGATCTGCTTTTCGCTTCTTAAAGGTCATTTCTTTGATCCCTAAACTTCAACGACATCTATTCCGCTCGTGGGAGCGAAGTTGTTTATTGCCAAGACGATTAACGCTTGGGAAGTACTCCGCTGACAACCAGCACAAAGCCGGAATGGGCAGCATCATGGCATCCCTAGGGGCGCTGAATCAATCACAAAACCAAGCCTTCACTTCATTTACAGAGGATCATCGGAGGTTGGCTTTGAGTAATTCAGGCAGAATTTTCTGAAAGTCTGGGTCCCGCGGAGCCCGTTTCAGACTTTTCTACTTCAGTCATGGTTAAGTAGGGACTTGGCGAAGCCTTCTTTCCGAAAAATCGTCCGTTTTAGGGCTCGGGGCGGAGTGAAGGAGGGCTGCTGGCATGATTTTGCGGGCTAAGCGGCCAGATTCGCTTTTGGCGGTTCGCCAGCGCGGGAAATGCCGTAGCGATGAAGTCGCTGGACTCAGGAAGCCTCCAGGAATAGTCGCTCCAGGCGAAGTTTCGCTCCGCGGAGGTTGTCGAGGAAATCCGCAATCGAAGGCTGAGGGGCTTGCAATGGAGCTGATCCATTGAATAATCCGCCCCTGCGTTTTCCGCCGTTTCAATCGGGGGCGAAACGCTGTCTCCAATCGCGGCGGGTCCAGCCTAACCGGGTCAGGTCCGAGAGGAAGCAGCCCTGCGGTCACGGTACTCGGGTGCGTGCGGAGACAGCGTTTCGCCCCCTTTGCGTTGATGGCCCGGTTTTGTCCATCATTGAATCGTCTGATCCTCTTACAGTCGCCGCACTGGTGATTGCGACCCTCGATTTTTCTTGTTAGAGTCATAACCACTCGGGAATTAGCGCAGCCTGGCTAGCGCGCTTGGCTGGGGGCCAAGAGGTCGCAGGTTCAAATCCTGTATTCCCGACTC
>CAIXQV010000208.1 GCA_903921605.1 uncultured Planctomycetaceae bacterium
CAGTGACTTCAAATAACTCCGGCCCTGCCCACGGCTCATGATTCATCCACGAAAAGTAACCGTAGACGAGTACGCCGACCACTAACAATCCCGGTAACGCTCGCCGTGTGATGAACTCCGTTAATAGTGCTCGTTCCTGCTGAGCCTTAACATCCTTCGCAGATTTCGAAGGAGCTGACGCAGAATCTCGCTTTTGCTGATAAGCGCGGGAGAGCGCATCGGCGGCAGTCCCAGCGGTCTCAAGGGCTGAGGCCGCAACCGCCGAAGTACGAACCGTCTCAGAAGTTGCCCTTTTCTCTCTGCCCTTCTTCGCAGCATCGAAGTCTTTCATCATTTCCGCCATCGACGGCTTGCGTTCCGCCGATTCGCTTCGAGATGACCGCGGTCCCGCAGATCCGGTTGATGCCCCCAGCACCGAGAGCGGATCGAAGCTGTCCGACTCCGGCACTTCCGGAGTCAGCTCGATTGGCATATCGACGGAATCCATTGGCTCGTCTGCTGGCGAGGCTGCAACTTCAGCAGATTCTTCAACCTCCGGCTGGGGAACTAAAAACTCGGCCTTGCATTTGGGGCACTTGCCCTTTGTGCCAGCTTTCTCATCCTTAATCTTCAACACCGATTCACAGCCGGTGCATGTATATCGAATGGTCATAAAAGTGGCGCTCAGTCAACGAGATACGAAGAACCTGCGGGACGCCGGTTCGTTCGAAATGAAGTCCTCAATTTGCTCATACTAACTGCAACCATGGGCTGCTGTTCCAGATCCCGCGAAAAAAAAACGCCAGGATGACGAGAATTCGCAACCCTGGCGTCTGGGATATGCTGAGCATCAGAACCCCTGAGTTGTCACTCCACCAGAAATATTGCCCGCAGCCTGCCAAACGTTCAGGCCGATGTTTTGAGACACAGGCTTCGCCGAACCATCAGTAAGTCCCACCATGCAGACATCACCGTGTGAAGACCCGGCGAACTGAAAGTGCAACATCTTGTTCGGGCCATCCATGGTTGAAACAAGAGTCGCGGCGCCTCCCCAAGCCCAACCGTCGTAGGCGACTTGAACAGCATTGCGAGCATTAATTCCGCGCCATGGAGAAAAACGCTCAGCCTCTGCAAACATGATTGTATGGCTCGTTCCGTCCTTGATATCCGTAAGACGCACTGAGCTGTTGACGGTGAAGACACCGAGGTTGCCAGAGAGCTGATTGAAGTTGTTAGCAAGCGTTCGAACCTGTTGATTCTGGTTCGCAATCTGGTCGGCTGTTAGATCAAACATCGGTCGTCCGGCACTAATGTCGAAGACCAGTCCGGAGCCGGCGCACCCAGCATAATCAATGCCACCACTGGAAATCTGACCGGTTGAAACTCTGCTGGCGGACACTGAGTCAAGATAAAAATTGTGACTCAGGTTCTTGCGGTCCATACTACCTCGACGCGAAGGACAATAAAACGCTTTGATGTCGAATGTCGCCGGAGCATAGCCGGCTTTCTGCCAGTCTCCCTGTTGATTCGCCATCTCTGCGTTGTTGATAACGTTGAAAAACGGACGCCACATCTGAAACACGTTGCCTTGTTCGATATAGGGCAATACATGCAACGCCCAACTGGTTCCATGGAGTGATAATGATCGTGACAGGTCTGTTGCTTCGGTAGGGTCGATGGTTCGAAGCCCGTTCGGTGTCAGATCGGCATTAGCGGCCAGGCGATTGGAGATAATTCCCGGCGGAAGGGCCCCATGTGAATCATGGTAGCTGTGCATCGCCAGCCCAAGTTGCTTCAGATTGTTCAGGCATTGAGTCTTTCTGGCGGACTCACGGGCCTGCTGCACAGCAGGAAGCAACAGTGCCACCAGAATCGCGATGATGGCTATCACCACCAGCAGCTCGATCAGAGTAAACCCGCGGGCGTGTGTACGTAGTTTTCGCATTGCAAAATACCTCCCTTACTGACCAGTGCCTTCAGAACCGAATAAGTCTGAATAAAACACCAGATCTGACAAAGACTGGCTGACGATGGAGAGATCCGAAGGACACAAAAATGTTCAGAATTCTCCCGGCACGACACACATCATGCAGGGATTCTGCGCAGAGTGCAAGAAAATCACCGCAAAACATATGCCGTGGCATGCCTGAGAGTCTCAAGTCCGGAGAAACCCTTCCGGCGGGTTTCTGGCCAAACGGCAAAGAATCTCGGCTCCCTCGCGAATGAGATCGTCTTCTGCGGCAAAGGAAACGCGAAAATGTGTGTCGGACGGACTGAACACGTTTCCGGGAATGATCAGCAGATTGTTGCGAATCGCTTCAGCTACGAACTCCGTCCCGGTCCCCCACGGAGCTTTGAGAAACAAATAGAATGCTCCTTGACCACCGGAAATGTCAAAATCTTCCTTCAGGAGTCCAACTAACAGTTCTCGCTTCCGTCGGTAATCATCCACGTTGTGCTGCAGATCCAGCTCCCATGCTGTCACTCCCGCCCATTGAACAGGATGGGGAGCACAAACAAATGTAAACTGCTGCAGTTTCATCATCTGCTGAATCAGATACTGCGGACCATGGATGTAACCAAGCCGCAAACCCGTCATTGAATGAGACTTGCTGAATCCGTCAATCACGATGGTGCGGTCATTCCATTCCGCAGGACTATGGAAGGGCTCGTCGTAGCAGAACACTCGGTAGATCTCGTCGCTGATCAGTGCGATGTTCTTCTCAGCAGCAAGCTCAGCCAGCGCCTGAACTTCTGCTTTCGATGCGACAGCTCCTGTCGGATTGGCCGGACTATTGAAGAGGATGATCTTTGTCCGAGGCGTAATCGCCTTGCGAACATCCTCAATCCTTATTCGAAAATCAGGGTACGTAGAAACCTCAACGACGTTGCCTCCGGCCAAAGTGGTGAGGTGCCGATACATCACAAACCATGGATCAAAAATGATCACTTCGTCACCAGGATTAATCAGCGTACACAACGCCAACATCAATGCCCCGCTGGTGCCTGATGTAACAAAAACCTTCCGATCAGGATGATGGTACCGGTCATCAACATCCTTTTGCAGTACGCTGAGCAAGGGAGCAATCCCCTGCGTCTGACTGTATGCATTCTTCCCATCCTGCACTGCCTTACACAAAGCATCCTTGATTAGCTGCGGCGTGTCAAAATGGGGCTGGCCAATGCTGAGATTGATGGGTCGCTTCATCGTTGCAGCGAGATCAAACACCTTTCGAATTCCCGACGCATCAATTCGATGCATCCGATCTGCAATCCACGTTTCGCTCACGAGTTTTTTTCCTCAGTTCTACTGACAACAACTCACGTTTCCCGGAGGACAGTGAGTGCAACACTCATCTTCCGACAACACCACATCAACCGATTTTTGACGTCCAAAGGTATCTTGACGACTCGACATGGTTCATACAACACCCCTGAATAGTCACGCGCACCTCGGACTTGACACAAATCTGCGAAGTCAACGAGCAATCTCAATCGGCCCCTTGCCTTTGATTCCCGAAGTCAAAAGACGATGAAAACTCTTTTAAAGAGGTTTCTGAGGTGGATGACTGGCATCTGGTTTGCTGCTGACGCAAGATATTGATGGCCTTATTTCCCCCTATCTTTCTGGAGTTTTTCATGGCCCAAATCCCTAGCTCAGGCGCCGACAGCCTTCGCCTGAGGTGTCTGTTCCCGACATTGATGTCTTGTCTGATGTTCGTGTTTTCTGGCTGTGAAGAGGTCACAAAAGCGGTCAACGACGCAAAATCCGAGGTTTCTGGCTCGGCGAGCACTTCCACACCGCCAACCACTTCCGCAAATGCCACTCCGCACACTATGCCGCCGGTCGGCGATTCACCAACCTTGATTGTCAGCCCAGCCGAGATTGTCGCAAGGTTTCAAAAGCTTGCTCCCTACGACATTACCGACGCCGATTTAATGCAGCTCTGTGTTACTCCTGAAGTAGGGCCAAGCATCCTGAAGATCGACCTGACGGGCAACAGAAACGTCACCAACGCCGGTCTGGCTCAGCTTGCCGCGTTAACGCATCTCACGTCACTGACGCTTACAAGTACCGATTTGATGCCTGATGCTCTTTCAGCGATTGGCAATATTAAATCTTTGAACGAAGTCCTGCTGCCCTCCACAAAAACAGATGACACGGTTGTTGCAAAACTCACAACAATCCCGCATCTCCAAACGCTGGATCTCAGCGGTACGATGATTACACCAGCAGCAGGGGCCAGCCTGAGTCAAATGCTGGAGTTGTCTAATCTGAACGTGGGATCGACAGCCGCAAATGATCAGTTGGTCACAATGCTGCATGACTTACCGCTGCGTGAACTTCGGCTGCCGCGAACTCAGATCACAGGA
>CAIXQV010000209.1 GCA_903921605.1 uncultured Planctomycetaceae bacterium
AACCGGCATTGCATTCGGCTGCCTGCGGTTCCAGTACCTGATTCAGTACTGCCGCCAGAGAATTCTTTGTGAAAGGCTTTGTCAGGAATACGTCCGGCATATCGGAAATCTCGCTTCCTGAGGGACGTTCCGGAGCGTACCCGCTTACCAGGACGACTGGCACACTGGGACGAATACGAGTTAACTCGCGACGACATTCCCAGCCATCCATTCCGGGCATTCTCAAGTCCATCAGGACAGCGTCAAATTTCTGATCGGCGGCGAGAAACAGAGAGATGGCCTCGGGCCCGCTTGCCACAGCCTGAACGTCATACCCCATCCGGCATAGAATTAACCTCAACACATCTCGCACATCCTGCTCGTCATCAACGACCAGTAATCGAAGAGATTTCCCCTCTGTTCCGCCTCGCTTATAAACACCGCTGTCGCTCAATTTTGTACTTCGCAATGCGGGCAAAGAGACAACGACCTCCGTCCCGACTCCCAACTGACTGTTGATTCGAATCGTTCCCCCGTGGTCACGAACAATTCTCTGAGTACAGGCCAGCCCCAGTCCCTGACCTTTGGCTTTCGATGAATAGAATGGTTCAAAAACGCGAGGAAGGTCGGCAGCAGAAATCCCGCAGCCGGAATCCGATACGACACATTCACAGGATGGGGCGTCAGTCGGCTGATCAGCCACTCTTCGAACATTCAGCCGAATTACTCCGTCACGCTGATTCGCCATCGCCTGGCCAGCATTCAAAATCAGATTCATAAAGATCTGCTGAATCTGCGAACGATCGCCACGAATCAGAATGTTGGGTTCGTCTGCCAAAAGTTTGATTTCAGCACCGCCGGGCAACACCGAAGAAAGGAGTGGAATCAACTCCCGAATTTCCTGCACCACATCCATTTCAGCGACAGTGCGAAGCTCACGATTGGCAAACGACAAGAGTTGCCCGGTTAACAGCTTTGCTCGCTGTGTGCCTTCGAGCAGGATGGTTAACGACTCTTCTGCTTCATGATCTTCCGGCAACTGCGTCTTTGCCAGTTCCGCATACCCCACGATACTGGTCAGGATATTGTTAAAGTCATGCGCGACACCGCCCGCGATCAAGGCCAGGTTTTGAAGCTGCTGACCATGACTGGTCATCTCTTGATTCCGACGAATATTCCAGTGCAGGTAGAAGATCAACGAGGGCAGGCAAGCCAAATAAGCCAGGACTGGCAGGAGCCAGTGCTCAACCTGATTCACCACAGCCGCAAACGCCATCCCAACCAGAAATGTCACGTTCAGGATCGGATAAAGCCAAAAAGCATTTCGGCATAAATGCACGCTGGTCGAATTCGCACTTAATCCCCCTGCAATGAGCGCCGGGATCCAGACGGCGGGAGTGAGGTGAATCAGAGTCACGCAAACCACGATATCAAACGGAGGCTGAGTCGGACCGAACCGAGTCAGCGGCAGAAAGAATTCCAACAACGCTGCGATTGGCGCGACAACGAACATCAACAGGAGAGCCAGCAGAATTCTGTTAGGTCC
>CAIXQV010000210.1 GCA_903921605.1 uncultured Planctomycetaceae bacterium
CCTCTCCTTCGGCGACGAAGCGGAGCTTCGGGGATATGCAGTCCCAAACCGGAGTTGGGGACTGAGTTCTCGAACCTCCGTCTGTTGTTTCTATGGCTGCCTTTCGCGAGAAACTCACCAGCGAGCAGACACCGACCGTTCTTGCATTGTGATTCGAGAATCGGTACACCCCTTTCAGTGTGCGGTGCAACGTGAGGTGAGAGATGCGCAGTCTGCTTCAGCGATTCTGTCGTTGTATGAGTTTTTCATCCTCCCGCCGCAGGCTGGATGTTTCGGCCCGTGACCAGGCGGTTGCACCTCTGGAGAGTCGGATCGTCCTCTCGGATCTCTCCGGCTGGGTCGGGAACGCTGAGCTATCGGGCGATGTCGTGTCCGTGAACTGGACCGTCTACAACCAGGCCCCGGATATGATCTTCAGCGGTTTCAATGTTGATTTCTGGCTGAGCCGTGACACGACATTCTCTGTGGATGATCGCTTTATCGGGGCAGAGTTCCTGCCCTCAGGGTTCCCGGGGTTCTACACATATCCCACGCAAACGAAGTTCATGGGATTACCGTCCAGTACGGATCCCTACTGGAGCGGCGGTGGCACTTCGTTCAACGTCCTCATGTTGATTGACCCCTACAACAATGTGTGGGAGTCCAATGAATGGAACAATGTCTTCAGCTCTCCGTTCACTCGAGGAAATGGGGGAGGAGGCGGTGGTGGCATTGGAGATATCTCTGACTTGAGTCAGCTTCCGGAGACGGGAGCCCGCGCGGGGGCCGTACTATCCGCGGTCTTTACCAACCTGCAGACACGTTTGAAGGAAGCTGCGAGCGCACAATCCGCGATGTCTTCGTCGGTGGCCAAAGCAGTGGCCTTGCCGAATGTCTCCAAAGACCTCACGAGCATGAGCAGCAGCATCGCCAGCATCGCGAAGCTGTTCGCCAATTACATCAAAGGCACAGCCACCAGCGTGACCCTCGCGCCCGGCGTTGTGCTTGATGCCGCGAAACTGGATTTGATGGAGAGATACCTCAAGTTCGTCTATACCGACCCGTCGACTGGAGCAGCGACGAATCAAAGTGCTTCCCCACCGGCTCTTGCAGCAGCTGCCAATATCTTTGATCCCAAATCGCTCCTTCCGAAGCTTTCGGATTATCCAAAGCTGCAGAAAGCTGCGGATTTCGTCAATTCCGCCATTGATGCGACCAAAGGCGCGCTCGCCAAGGTCGACAATGGGATTCGATGGGTCGTGGAGCAATTGGACGGTACCGCCAAGTGTTAAGCCCGGTTGAAAACGGTGGCGCTTTCCGGGGGAAAATCTGGGTGAAAATGGCAGCGCACATGTGTGCAGTTCGTGAAAGCGACAAGATGGGGCGTCAGTCCCATTTTGAGCGGCTTCAGCGAGGTGCCCGGAAGTGCGAAGAGATATGGACGAGTGGAAGTCGATTCGCCAAGACGTGTTGGTGAACGGGCTGAGCAAGCGGGCGGCGTGCGAGAAGTACAAGCTCGGCTGGCACACGCTGAACAAGATTCTGTTGCATTCGGAACCGCCAGGGTATCGCCAGAAGGAACCGCGACCGAAGCG
>CAIXQV010000211.1 GCA_903921605.1 uncultured Planctomycetaceae bacterium
GCGCTTCCACGACTGAAGCAAATGGTCAAAGCGGACACAGATGAGCATGTCCGCGGGGCCTGTGCACGGGCACTCGGAGATCTCCAGGATAAAACATCGTTGGATCTGCTGGAGGCTGCATTAGAAGATCACGCGGTCGTGCGTTTTCAGGCAGTCCTTGCATTGGGAAAAATTGGAAACTCAGCGGCTGCACCGTCCTTGCTGGCATTATTGAAGGACTCACAGCCCGAAATTCGCTATCAGGCTTTGCGAGCCATTGGTCAGCTTAAACTTGAAGGAAGTGAAGAACACATTGAACCGCTTCTTCAGGATCCGGACGTGATGGTTCGTCGGGGCGCCGAGCAGACGCTTCAGGAGTTCGGTTTCACGGCGAGTCAGATTCGCAGAAAGCGGCTGCAGAAATCTTTTACGAGAGTCATGTTGGCATTGTCACCATCCTATCTTGGGGCGTTGCTCCCTGGGAAAGGCGGCAGTATGGTGGCAGTAATGTCGATGCTGCTGATCGGAGGCGGCGTCTGGCTAATTTCCAATCTGGGATCTATGGTCAGCGGCAGTTCGTCACTTCCTGTACAACGAGTGGTCAAAGTTGCGGTCTCGAGCACAGATCAGAAAGCATTCATTCTGCGCAAACTCGATGTATTGGATGTTGTTTCAACTGCGGATGGAAAACTCCTTAAACGAGTGCAGATGCCACCAGGTACGGAGCAAATCATTCCCGAGACCAAGGGCGGAGTCTTGGTCAAAGTCGGACTTACAATCGGTCGTCTGGATTCGAAGGAGGACTATTCGGCGGACGCAATGAAGTCAATGAATCTAAAGGAACGTCCGTCTGCGATGTACTATCATCGAAAGTCGAACTCATGGTGTGTTTTTACCAGCAGTGAGAACACGACGAAGCTTTCCTACGTCGACGGCGAAACGCTGGCGGAATCGTCTGGTCCTGAAATCAGCAAGGTATTCAAAGGTGATTGTGTTCTCAGTCCCGACAAGTCGATTGCACTCATGATTGATCCGGCGGGCACATTGACACTCTGCGAACTGGCTTCAGGAAAGATTGTAACTGCGGACGTTGCGAAGATGACCAGACAGGCGAAGATGGGGTCCGTAACAGCGGTGCAATTTTCAGATGACATGAAGCATGTTTGTTTCTGTACTTCTGACTCATTTTTGGTTCTCGCGGTGGACAAGATGAAACTGGTGAAGTACATCAGTGACGCGGGATTTGTCGCGGTGCATTCTCCACCCGGCACCTCGAATGTATTGGCCATTACCGGGAGCGGAAAAGTCTATGCATTTAGTGGTGACCTGACGAAAGCTGTGGAATCACAGATTGAGAAATTTGGAGATATTACGGGTATTGACACCGAGGGTAAATTCATCATTCATGCCGACTCGGAAACCCGGGATGCGTATGTGTATAGTGTCGCTGACATGAGGAATCAGGTTGAGATTCTTGCGGAATAGCTAGTTCATTCGTGTCGACTAGCCAATGGTTGTACTTCATGCTCGTTTCCGAGAGTCGCAGATTGATCACATTGTTTTACAACCCCTTCGGTTCCATCGTATGACAATAGCAATGGTGGTTGTTTCAAAATACTCTGAATTTGCAGGATCTATTCTCGGTCTGTTCCTTCTGTTGGACGGTCACGGTCTAAGCTTGTTGGCTGATGAGTCGAATGTGCCTGCAGTAGCAGCTGCCACCTATCAGTCGGCTGTTGGTGCGATGCGAGAAGTCGGGTTCCTACCGTCTGCCGGTCGTCCCGAAATATTCGTATTCGATACTCAACGCCCGATGGTAAACCTGTCGTTGATTCCGGATCTGCCCTTCTCATTCGGTCTTCATTTTCGCGGCTCCCGCGTAACCGATCGAGAGATTAGACAAATACCCAAACTACAAAATCTCCATATGTTGGATTTATCGCGATCTGCGGTGACCGGAGAAGAAGGTGAAACATTTCGCAACCTTTCTGAGCTAAGACAACTGGTGTTGATGGGATCACCTTTCACAGACTCGGGCTTGGTCGGCGTGGCTGAGCTTTCTCAACTAGAGTTGCTGGATGTGAGACAAACGGCCATCAACGGGACTGGATTTAGACGTCTCTCAAAGCTTTCGAAGTTGAATAGCCTGGAAACGGATCTGACGCCGAATCAGTTGCACGCCCTCTTTGATGCACGACTGATCCATAGTCTGCCCTATGCCGAGAAAACGGAAGGGGTAGAAGCAATAACCGATGATGATGTGCACATCCTTAATCTCTGGGGATGTCAGGGGCCGATCATTACTGATGAATGCCTGATGCTGCTCAATCGTCTTCCTCGTTTGGAAGAACTCAGCCTTACCGGAACTGACATCACCGATGCAGGCCTGCTGTCTGTCGGAAAACTCGCTCAACTCAGGAAGCTGAGCTTGGAAGCTACTAAGATCAGTGATGCAGGCATTGCGAATCTAAATCCTCTGCAGAAAATGGAGAGTTTGAATCTTGATGAAACCGACCTCTCTAGCCAGGGACTCAAGCAACTCGGAGTTTTAAATGGTCTGCGAGAACTGAGCCTAAATCGCACCATGATTACTGATCGCGACCTTTCCGCTCTTGCGATAGTTCCGCAGTTGAAGGTCCTGTCTCTGAAATCGACGCAGGTGAAACTCAGAGAACTCCCAGTGAACGGCATTTTGCCAAAGCTTGTTCGCTTGGATTTGACGGCGTCAACGGTCAATGATGACAATCTCAGCTATGTTCGGCACTGGAAGAAATTGCGAGAGTTGAACCTGACTCTGTGCGGCATTGGTGACACCGGGCTCATGCATCTTTTATTGTTACCAGAACTTGAAATACTGACACTGAATCATACGCATATCACAAATGACGGTCTTCGTCATTTGGAGGATCTACATTCACTGAGGCATTTAAGTCTGAGCGCAACATCGATTACTGACACTGCGGTTGAGAACTTGAGCAGGCTTCAACAACTCCAAAGTCTCGATCTCTTTGGTACTCGAATCAGCGCAGACGGAACGGAGAGACTTCGATCAGCACTGAAGAATACCAATGTGCTTCGCTGATGCTTAGGTGTGGATAGGGCTTCTCTCGAGCGAACTTCTGGTATGTCGTTTTGGGCGATATGAAGGACTTTGCATTTTTTGTGGTACTGAAGGACTTTGCTGTCTTAAGGTTTCGAACGTGATACTTGTGAAGAAAGTGGCGGACGGTTGTGTCTAGGTCTCAGTTCTACCGGTACTTGGCACATCAAAGTTGATCGTTGTTGTTGAGCCCGCAAACTTGTTGACCCTTTCAGACGAAATCAAGACGATGACTGACGCTCGACTTGAAACACTAGTGCCTTGTCAGAAGTAAGAACCGGGGTTTGGCATTCCCTTGCAGGTGTGAATCCAGAGCGTCAGAAAGTGGATTCCCGCCCGCGAGGGAATGACCACCAAGCCCAAAACCATGGTTGGACGAGACACAGGGTGAGTTCGATGGGTTAGATCCTGTTGGAGAACTCCTCAACTCGGGACGTTCCGACGATCGTGGAGTCGCGATTTACAATATTAAAGAGACATGTCATCGGGAATCAACGCGACGGGCTAACCACGTTGATTGTTTGAGCACGAGGAACTCTGTTGAAGACGTTGTGGCGTTTTAGTCGCGGACTTCGTTAAGTCGGCTGTGCAGGATTTCGCGGCTTGCCGCGACTTGTGTGCGCCTCACAACGCTATACGCAGCGAGCAACCCTCACCGAATCGCGTACACGGTTCGCCTTGCGGCGAAAGTTCTTTCCGGCAGAAAGCACCTACTTTAACAACACTCCGCGACCACACATGTTGTCGCTGGACTTGCGAGTTTTGGAGTTTCCCCACCGTCGGAGATCATGAACCTTAAAGAGATCTTCATCTCCGGCGATAGACTTTGAGAAAGTGAGGCCATACCGCGACCAAATGCTGCCAGGAGACAGATTGTGATTCTTGAAGATGTTCTGAGTTTGATTGCTGGGAATGTTCCACATGAAGGCGACTACACGCCGATTGCTTGCCTGCTCAACAGCGGATATGGCTGCGTGGGATATTTCAATTTCTCAGTGAACAACAATCTCAGCGACACGATCGTGCTACTCAACATGCGGCTTGTTGACCTTCGAGTTGAAGAAGGCCATTCTCGTCGCGGTCGAGTCGCCGACTTTAATGACTTCCTGCAGGATGTTGTTGCAAAGCACGTGCAATCAGAAACGGAAAGCGACTCGAATCCTAGTACGGACGGTGAAGATGGTACGATTCCACTCACTGCGATTCCGGTCTCCGAGATCGCTATGCTTTATCCGGTAGCCCAGATAGCACGGTTGTTGAAATCCGCCCAGCACATGACCCAAGGGGGTAGCGGCTCGTCACCGACTTCTGAAGTGCCAACATTTCTGGATTTCAATAACAAGAGCATCGTGCTAAAAGTGCTTCGGGCAAAGCTCTGGTGAAAAGATTCCAACGTTGCAATTGGTGTGGTTATCTTTCCAACTCAGGGCGGTCAAATGTTTAAATAAGCTGATTTCCGAAGCGTATTTTTTTCGACCGAATTTATTGTTTTTGAACAAAAAAACGCCTCCTGCAAAAGCATTTTGATAGCGGAGCGGGGCCTATCGGTGGCAACCTGTCTTGTGTTGGTTGCTCCTGGTGTTGTAAGACGTAGGACCCGGTTCGGATGACCAGTTCGTGTTTTCAAAGGGGCCCTCCGCGGGAGCTTGGCACGTGGCATTTGGGTCGGTCGGCCGAATAGCCCCTCTCGCGAAAGTTCTTCGAGGAGTTTAGTGGCAGGCTGTTGATTTGACTGAGTTTCGAAGAAGTTGAGAATAGCGTTCAGAAAGGGGATCTGAGCGTGGACAGTTTGAGGGCACATTACCGGTTGTTGTTGGGGTTGGACAAGTCGTGGGATGTCACGAGTGTTGACCTGAACGTTGGCTCGAAGTCGGTGACGATTGCCCTCGAGTATCGTGGTCGCGGTGGTGTGTGTCCGGAGTGCCAGGCGGAATGTGGTCTGAAAGATCATGCTCCAGAGCGGACATGGCGGCATCTCGATACGATGCAGTTTGAGACGATTTTGAAAGCTCGAATTCCGCGAGTGAACTGTTCGAAGTGCGGCGTGAAGACGATTACGGTTTCCTGGGGAGAGAAGCACTCTCGATTCACGTTGATGTTTGAAGCGTTTGCGATTGATGTGCTTCAGTGTGCGGGCAGCGTGAAGGCGGCTGCAGCCCTTCTGGGACTGAGCTGGGATTCGGCTCATGAAATTATGAAGCGAGCCGTCGAGCGTGGTCTTGAAAAGCGAGATTTGGAAGGTATTCGCTACGTCGGCATCGACGAAAAGAGCTTTGGCAAAGGACACGATTACATCTCTGTGATGACCGATCCGAAGGCCTCGCGAGTCATCGAAGTGGCTGAAGGTCGAACTGAGGAATCTGCGGGAATTCTCTGGAATTCTTTGACCGACGAACAGAAGTCTCACATTGCGGCAGTCTCGATCGACATGTGGCAAGCGTTCGAAAACAGCGTGGCCAGTCATGCCCCTCAGGCCGAGATCGTGTTCGATCGCTTTCATATTTCGAAGCATCTCAACGAGGGCGTCGACAAGGTGCGGCGTGAAGAACATCGCGAATTGATGAAGGACGGCGATGATCGTCTGAAGGGCATGCGTTATCACTTTCTTTTCAATGCCGAAAAGCTCGATGAAGAACGTCAGGAAGAACTGAATGCTCTGCAGAAACAACAACTGCGAACCAGCCGAGCCTGGGGCATCAAAGATTACTTCCGCTGGTTCTGGGATGAGCCCGATGCAATCGCCGGTCGCGAGTTCTTCGACCACTGGTACAACTGGGCTATTCGGTCACGACTGGAACCCATGAAGAAAGTCGCACGGATGCTGAAGAAAAGACTCGACAATATCCTCTCATGGTTCCGCCATCGCATCACCAACTCAAACGCCGAAGGTTTCAACAGCCGCATCCAAGCCATCAAGTCCAACGCCCGAGGCTTCAAGTCTTTCCAGAATTATCGTACTCGCATCCTTTTCTTCTGCGGAAAACTGTCGCTGAAACCAACTCTCAGTTGCCACTAAACTCCCGGAAGAACC
>CAIXQV010000212.1 GCA_903921605.1 uncultured Planctomycetaceae bacterium
GCGACATCGCTTAAATCGCAAGGCTTCGAAGAAACGTCCATGAATTAGTGATTCGCCCCCCAATCAACTTTAAACTTCCCGCAGCACTCGTACGACTCGCAGCCCATCGGATCATCGACTGGTACCGTTAGCAACTCATTGCAGTGAGGACATTGCACCTCGGTCGAGCCGGTGACCGAACCGGGGAAACAAAGTTCGTAGTTGATCAGATCGTCCCAAGGGTCCATGGTTGTTTTCGTCTCATTCAAAAAGGAACCTACGGAAGACGTTCAAGCACCGCAAAATGCAATTCGGCCATCACCTCCGTGTCCCGTTTGCAATAGGCCAGCAGCGACTGGCGAATCCTCGCGACCTCCTGTGAGGAGAGCGTTGGATTTCCCGACCGAAAAAACTCTGCGATCGCTTGAAACCCGTTCTTGATTTCCAGATCGTCATAAGTCAGGTTCGTGAACGCTGGACCCGTGTACTTGATGGATTCCCGTCCGAGACAGGCCGGGTGGAAGACCGCCTCGGCAAACACGCGACGCAGATCAAATAATCGCTCGATGAGTGAATCGAGCTCAGCACGATGGTGTGGCAATCGTTCAGCCAATTTGTTGAGGATGGTTTTCTCGAACGACGAATACACAACAATGCTCCCGGTACGCCCAACCTGCGATAGCAATCGTCGACAGAATGCGTCTCGACTATCTTCGTTGGGTTGTGCCAGGAATTCTTCGTGTCGTTCGAGTCGATGCGGTGCGGAGTACACATGCAGCGAATACTGTACCGGTAACTGCTCATACGGCCGAACTCGCTCAACCGACGGCATCGCTAGAGCGCACGTTTCGAAGTCAAGATAATGGGCTGGCCAGCGTACTTCGTCGAGCAACTGTTTGAGCGCAGCCTTCTCGATCTGAACCTTGTTGTGCGATATAGCTTTCTTGGTCGCTTGCTGCTTCTCACTGGTCAGCAAGGATCCTGGGACGGTCGTAATCTCCGTGTGACCGCTGGCAAGGATTTGTTTGAATTGACGCTCGTTTGTGCCTGGAAGATTGAAAATCGGAGATTGCATCGTGTTCTTGAAACAGCGATCCCCGAAAAAATCGCATGACTTGCATGCGTAAATCAGTTGCTCCGCCATCGGTACGTCAGCGAGCAGTTTCGGAACCAGTCCGGGACGCTGCTGGCGCATGGTATCGGCTTTCGTTCGTGCATCGTCTATGATTATTCCCTGCATGAACCGATCCTGCTCCGGACCGGGAAGCTCGAATTCCGAGTTGAGTACCATCAGTGATACTTTAGTGATCGGAAGCCCCGAATCCGTGACGACCATCAAGGTGTAAGCGACGTCATCGACGTATTCCGATTTGAAGGAAGTCGCTGACTTGACTTCAATCAAATGCCAGCCGTCCTTGTCTCGGCACAGAATATCGGGTCTCGCGATGCAATGATCGGAAACGAACTCGGCTTCGAAGAAGACATCACCCGGTAGAGCAGAAATCAATTCCGCAGCGAGAGTTCCTCGGGTGGAACGGCTTTGACGACCCAGGAGCTTGCCTCCGGGGAAACGCTTGCGAGCTTCTTTGCCGACGGCGATTCCTTGCTCCAGATGAAACTGCAGACCGCTGTCCCGAGCATCCTCTCTGGCTCGGAGGTTCAGCCACCCTTGTCGTGTGCATTCCAGACCAGCAAGGAATGCGGACTTCGTAACGCTCATCGGCGATGGTGACATGCTTTGCAACATTTCCATATGTGTTGTCGGTTGGATGTGAAACCCCACCGTGAGATTGTATCGATGGACCGAACGCGGTGGCTTCGCGCCTTGCACCCGCGCATTTAAAGACCGCGCCGCCTGCGGTCTACGGCATCTCCGGTCGCGGCTCCGCCGCTTCTTCCTGCGTGACATAGAACCCCGGATGCCGGACACTTATGATATCCGGCCGTGCTCGATCATTGAAAGTGAAAGGGGTTCCCAGAAAGCAATTGGTTTTTCGATGGCTGTTCAGTTCCTCAGCCACCTCGATAGAGAGGTTGTCTAAACTCTCTAGATAAAGACTTGTATAGCTTGCCAATGAGGCCATCCGGGTTTTGGTGGGGAGTTCGGATGCCTGGGTGGTGGGTGAGGCATTTCTGAGCCAGTGACCCATGAAAATACGGCGTTTTCCCTCAATGAGGGCTGCTTTGCACCTGCCGTTACCCACAGACTTCCCGGTAGGACCTAATGAATTCGCATCTTATTTTGCTAGGTGACTTTTCACATCCGACTCGTTTACATCCGACTCGTTTACGGCCGGTTCCATCACGTTCCATCACGTTCCATCACTCAGCCTCCTTTTTCCTTCTGCCTCCTTTTTTCACAGGTTTCTCGTTTACCTCCGTTGTGGGAGCGACCTCCGCCGGATTCGAAACCGGCTCGTTGGGTTCGGCATTAGACTCTGCTGTTTTCTTCTTTCCGCGTGCGGCGGATTTCGGCTTCGTGGCTACTTCGACTTCGGTACCCGGGGCTGCATCAACAGGATCACCGGCGACTTTCAACTCCGTCGCGGCGAGTTTGTCCACCGGGGATTCAGCAGGTGCCACGGCTGTCGCGGATACCCCGCTTCTACTGACCGGTTCCCAGCCTTTCTTGATATTCTCCTCAAGCATACCTGCGGCGATCTGCATCGCGGCCTCTTGGTTTGGAGCGAGCCGAACCTCGCGAGCCAGCGGCTCCTTACGCCCCGCGCTGTAATCCGTGAAGTGCACCACATAGGCAGGGTACGCCGGATCGATGTTCTCTTTGTTCGTTTTCCAAACCAGAAGCTTTCGAATCGCTACTTGGTCCTTTGTTTTTTTGGCATAGACCTCGCGGCGAATCAATTCGCTCTTTGGCAATTCCGATACCGTAACGGGTGCTTGAACATCGGGAATGTGGCAACGGTCGGTGACTTGGGACATGCGGATGTCCGCAGCATTGACTTGTTTGTCCGGTCGCAATCGCAGGAACACCGGATGGATCAAAGAGACTCCCGGCATTTGCCGAACCGACTCCCAACCATCGGCGTTCAGCTTCAAGACCATACGCTGTGCTGGCTGTCCGCTGGAGTCCTGGCTTTGCAGGTCCGTGACTTTGATCTCCGCCACATGAAGAGGCTGAACAAATCGGTACAACTCTCCGCTATTGCTCACATGGCGGTAATTCGAAGCAATCTCGTTTCCTGCCAGCAATTCCAACAGCTTAACGCGTTGGCTATCGTCACCCAGATTTCCGCTCGGGCCAAGGACCTGGAACGAACCATCCTCGCGCATCAAGGCAAAGAGTAGCGAACGCGCCTGCTTGGCATCTTCACTTCGAACGGTGTATCCGATGATAGCCGCGTCGATCGTGATGGATTCTTTGACCTTGAAGATCCGTTCGTTGCTGGCGCGAACTACCAAGCCTTCCGCTTTACCGTCCGTAACCCAGTTAGTAAACAAGGTCACGATCTCTTTGGCAGTTCCGACGACTTCGGTTTTCACGGGTGCGACCCGTTTACTGCCGTCGCACAGTCGCTGGAGAACAGCTAGTCGATCATCGTACGAATTTAACGGCATCGTCCCCTGACTGTCGCCACCGGCAACCAAGTCAAACGGAGCAAATCCCAGCGAGTCGACTTTTGCGGCTGCACCGCCACCAAAGAGCATCGCCACATCACCCACTCGTGGACGACTCGTTTTCGATGCGGCAAATAATTCTCCCGCAAGGATTGTGGTTCCTGCACAGCGGGCTGCGAAACCACGGGCCTCTTCCAGCAACGGGACTGCGCCGTGAATCACTCGCCCGCGTGGGCTGACCAGGCACGCATCGTTGCCATCCAGCACCAGAAACCAGATCTCCCCGTCGATCTTCGGTGAGACAACAAAACGACCACCAGGGAATCGTTCGGAAATCTCTTCGCGTGTGACTGCCTGGTAGCCTCCGGCGACCATGCGACGGTAACGGATCATCAGGTTCATCAGATCCGTCTTTTTTACACAGTTATAGTCAGTAATGACACCGGCCCCAAACGGGGTCGCGGCGTCGAGTCGAATCATTTCCATGGCGATGGTTCCTTTGGCGTGTTGTTAGCTGACTGTCGTGTTCGGATTACCGGGTACTTTCAGTTCCATATTGCTCAAATGCAGGAGCAACTGGTAGCGATTGCCGTCGATCCGACCTTCGAGGAATCCACGATACGAGA
>CAIXQV010000213.1 GCA_903921605.1 uncultured Planctomycetaceae bacterium
CGCAAAGTACGGCCGACGCACACACGCCAGCGTCATGACGAAACGGCCCAAAGACATCTTTCTGATTCAGGAACTTCGTGATTTCTATTCGTCACATCCGGCGGAAGTTCAGTTCGTTGTGATGCACCGCGACCCTCGCGCGGTTCTCACCTCGGTACATTTTTCCAGGCCGAGCGAGTATTTCGTAACGACCAATCAATGGCGACACATCTATCGTCATTGGAAGTGGGCCTCGAACGCAGATGATGTGTTGTCGATTCGTTACGAAGATGTTGTTTGCGGACCTGACTTTGTGGAATCACAGTTTGCAAAACTCACCCGGAGTCAGTTGAGTCGTCCGTTCCGTGACTTTCACCAGAATATCCCCGCCGGTTTCGATGGTCGAGCTCTCAACGGCCTGCGCGAGCTGGATGAAAGTAATGTGCTTCGCTGGCGGGAGGCCTGTCATCGTGACAGAATTCGATCGCTGCTTCAGGAGTTGCCGGAACTTCCCGATGTGTTGATCGAGTTGGGTTACGAAACGGATGATTCGTGGACCCGCGAGTATGTAGACTCTCATCAACCGATTTCTGCTGCGGCCTGAAGAACTACCATGCCCCGAATGCGTCCATGATCGTCTCGCATAAGTACCGATTCATCTTTCTGAAGACCGCAAAAACGGCTGGCACCAGCATCGAGATTGCTCTTTCGAAGTATCTCGGCGAGCAGGATATCATCACGCCGATCTCCGCGCCCGACGAAGCGATTCGCCGAGGTCTCGGCTATCGCGGCCCGCAGAATTATCGAGTTCCCCTGCGGCAACACAGTCCTGTTGAGCTGGCGCAAGCAATCTTTTTTGGCAGGAGAAAGAAGTTCTACAACCATATGCCGTCGCATGAAGTGCGAGGCTTGATTGGCGAAGAGACCTGGAACGACTACTACAAGTTTTGCTTCGAGCGAAATCCCTTTGATCGAGTCATCTCACTGTATTTCTGGTGCCACAAGTCGGAGCCGCGACCAACGCTGGCAGAGTTTTTGGATGGCCCCGAAATTCACTTGCTGACTCAGCGTGGTATCGAACTCTATACGGATTCGACGGGAACTGTCTGCGTAAACAGAGTTGGGCGATACGAAACTCTGAGTGCAGACCTGGAAGAGATCCGTCAGGCCATCGGACTTCCAGAATCATTGCAATTGCCCACGGCCAAGGCCGCGCATCGAACGGACCGTCGTCACTATTCCGAACTGATCGATGCTCACTGCCGCAGGAAAATTGAAGCCATGTTCAGTCGCGAGCTATCGATGTGGGACTATCGGTTCTGAAGATTTCAGAGAGTTAGTCGACCTCGAACAATAACGTTCTGCACGTCCAGCTTTGAGTCGAGAATCAGCAGGTCGGCTCGTTTTCCTGTTTCAAGGCTTCCAGTCTGGCGAGCAATTCCAGTTCGTTCCGCGGGAGTCAGACTGGCCATTCGAATGACGTTGGGAAGGCTGGCCGATGTGCTTGCTTTCATGTGTCGGACCATGTGGTCCATACCAACGATGGAACTGGCCAGACTTCCATTCGGAGCCCAGCCCACGCGACCATCACTGTGAAATTTAGTGCCTTCAGTTGAGTGCCCAAAGAGGTATTCTCCCGGCGGCCTATCCAGCGCGCGGTTGCAATCGGTGACAAGGCAAAGTCGATTCGGGCCCTTCAAGCGATAGGCGAACTCCAGAAGTTCCGGAGCCAAGTGACAGCCATCAGCGATCACTTCCGTACTCATCTCCGGATTCATCAACACGAACTCTGCCATACTGGCCTGCATGGGGACATTGAACCGCTGTCGCATCGACGGTACAGAACTCATCGCGCACCAGAAGTGATCCACATGTCTCATGCCCGCGTTGAAGGCTGTCTGCATTTCAGACCAGCTGGAGTTCGAATGTCCGCAGGTGACCAGGCACTTGTTGCGACGAGCCAATGCGTAGAAGTCTGATGCTCCTGGAAGTTCAGCTGCGCACGTGGCGATGCGGATCATCTTTGTGGCAAAGTACTTTTCGTATTCGCTCAGTTTTGGAGGACGGCAACCATCTTTCGAATGACATCCAACCTTGTCTTCGGCGAAGTATGGGCCGTAAAGATGGACTCCTGCGATGCTTGGCAACGATGATTTTGCTGCCGACTGTTTCACTGTCGCACAAGCCTGAATCATAGCCATCAGACTTTTGAAACTGCCTGTCGTCGTCGTGGGGAAGATCGTCGTTGTTCCGTGCCGCGCGTGAGCTTCGCAGGCCGTCTGGATGGCTTCCGGTGTGCCATCCATGAAGTCGGCACCGGCTCCACCGTGAACATGGATATCGATGAATCCGGGTGAGATGAATCCACCATTGGCATCAACTTGTTCCACACTCTTTGGCAGACGTTTTCGCTTCCCGACGGCAATAATCTTCGACCCTTTCCAGCGGACCATTCCGTCTTCGAACAGTCGATCGCGCAGTACGACGGTACCATTGAGAACGGCGTACTCTTGGGCTCCTGAATCTTTCATGGGGCGGCTTGGTTCTGGAGAGTTTCAGGTGGGACCTCGGTGCCCCGTCAAATAGGTCTGCCGTTGCTGGCGACCTGTTAATTTAATCCCCCTGAGCCTGCCTCAGGGGCATGCAGGCTTTTGCGCCACTGGTCTTTGATGGTGCAAAAGCCGTTAAACCACCGACGCGGGGTCGGTGGCGGGTGAAGCAAAGAGCCGCTATCGAGCATAGAGTTCTGCGAAGGCTTGTCGATAGGGGAGTTCGTTCTTTGGAAACAACGCTTCAAAAGTCGAGTCTTCAGTCGCTCCCTTCTGGAAACGGCGTTTCTCGAACACAGGCATCGTGTGTCCTGTGATCTGTTCAACCCCGCGACGTACCACTTCTCCTTTGAGCTGATAGAGCTTGTCGTGTTGCCAGTCGGTAAGTTCGATGAACGGGATTCCTTCGGAAACTTCGATCACATTGGGCAAAGCAAACGGACTGAATCCGCGAAATCCCAGCATCGTTGCCGGCGCCCACGAGCGAACATGGCCACGGCTTTGACCTCCGCTGTAAGTCAGAGAATGTTTGACGGCATTCACTCCCCAGCCTTCGTGGTAGAGCAGGGAGTTATTCAGCACGCTGCGAATGGTGAGTTCACTGTTCTCTTCGATTGGATAGTCCTTCATGTTCTCATCGCCGCCATCTCCGTCGGCCAGATAAATCCATTCCGGGTATCGGTTGCGAATCTCTTTGCACAGAGCCAGTGACATAGCTGCCGATTGCACGTCGAGGGGTTTGTAATCTTCGATGACTCGCACGGCTTCGCGATAATCGATGGCGCTCCGTGGTACATCAATCACTTCCAGAAACAATCCGAGATCCAGGGCCGACAGGAACTCGTGAGCCTGAGCGGCATCCTGACCACGCGAATCCAGTGACAGAGTGAACGCCTTGAGTCGTCCCGGAGATTCTCCACGCTTCAGTAAGGCGTCATAGATCGCCAGGAAAACCGCGCCACTGTCGATGCCGCCGCTGAAGAGTACTCCGATGGGTTCTGTCGACGGGATTTGATCCAGCCAGCGGTAGACTTCCTGCTGCATCGCCGCGATGTAAGCGTAACCAATTTCATCCAGATTGTTGCTGAGCTTGTTGCGTTCCGGCGTGAAGAATCGCACGCAGCCTGGACTTGGGTCAGGGCAGCCGATGAGTGCTAGTTCCTGAATGTGATGAGCTGGCACCATACGCGTGTAAGACGGATGGAATTGTTCTGCCAAGCCTTCTTTCTTAAGCCATGCAGCGATTTCATCAATACGCTCGGCAACGATGAGGCAAGGTCCAGCCACCTGTTTGGCCAGGAAGTATCGCATCGGCCGACCGATTGATCGAGCCATTCTGATGATGTGCCCGTTCTGATGCACAAGAGCAAATTGCCCATCAATCTCACGGACTTTCGCCGGATCTCCCGACCCCAATCGAGCCGTCGCTTCCTCAACCGTCATGTTGAAGATCGTGTTGTTCTTTGGGTCCAGCAGATTAACGAAGCGTTCAACGTATTTGTGATTTTGCATAGTAAGACTTTCCGGAAGTGCGGCATCGCATCAGCTCTGCATATTCGCAGCGTTAGGCATCATCCTGTTTTCAGGGCGTTCAACCCATCAGGGCCATCAGTCCCGATAATGTCCTCGAACGATCAGTTCTTGACAATGATCTGGGCGAAATTCGCGAGGGCGATTCTGTTTCGCCCTAATCGTTAATGCGTCGAAAATTGACGATCCCGTTTGATCAATCAGATTGATTTACGGCTTGAATCTCCAAAGTGCTGGAACGTTCTTCGATGACTCGCCGAAAAACGCAGCCGAATCGAAGTTGGATCTCCTCCGCGTGCAGACGAGGCTGTTGAGCGTTCGACACATATTTTCTTGCGGCGATTGCTTACTTCACGTACGGAGCGACCGCTTCTGCTACAACCTTCATCGATTCATCGATCAGTTTCACCGCATCTTTGGTTTCGGGGGCTTCGGCGATGATGCGGATGATAGGTTCGGTGTTGCTGGCGCGGACCTGAACCCAGCGGTCGGACCAGTCGAGTCGCAGGCCGTCGCCGTCGCGGGCTTCGGCGTCGGGGAAGGCCTTTCGCAGAGCTTCACAGGCTGCAGGAACCGCGTTCGCAGGGCAGGTAATTTTGTCCTTAACGATCGTATAAAACGGCAAAGAATCGGCCCACTTGGCCAAAGTCTTCTTTTTGTCCGCCATGCCCGCCAGTACGTAGGCCATCGAGACCAAACTGTCACGAACGTAACCAACGGCTGGCTCGATGACTCCGCCATTTCCTTCACCGCCAAGCACTGCCTGCACAGATCTCATCTTGGCACACACATGAGCTTCCCCGACATAACTGCGATGGAACTGGCATCCATGTTTCGCGGCGATGTCGGCGGTGACTCGACTGGTGGACCCATTGACAACGAACGGGCCTTTGCGACGCTCAAGCACAAAGTCTGCCGCAAGTGCCAGAGTCAGTTCTTCACCGATGTAGCGGCCGTCGCCATCAACGATCGCCATGCGGTCTGCGTCAGGGTCCTGAGCAAAACCAGCGTGGGCTTTATGCTGGATGACGGCTCGACAGAGGTCGCCGAGATTCTTTTCGGTGGGTTCAGGAATATGTTCGAAGCGGCCGTCCGGAGTTCCGCCCAGAACGACCACTTCACATCCCAGTGCTTCCAGCAGGCGGGGGCCGCAAGTGGCACCCGAGCCATGATTGCAGTCGAGGACGACTCGGTACTTCTTCTTGCGAATCGCTTCCACATCGACCAGTGAAAGAACCTTGTCGATATGCGGCTTTGAAGGATCAACAAGTTTTGTCACTTTGCCGATGCCCGACCAGTTCTTCCAGACGATCGCGTCTGTCTCCAGAATGTTGATCAACTGCTGTCCAAGATCTTTATTGAAGACCGAGCCATCCGGAGCAAATGGTTTCAGGCCGTTCCATTCGATCGGATTATGACTGGCCGTGATCTGCAGACCACCAGCCGCCTGGTAATGTTTGACGAGAACACCACAGGTTGGAGTTGTGCAGACATCTGCATCCAGTACTTCGCACCCAGTGGCGAGCAACCCAGAGACAACGGCCTGATGAATCATGGGGCCCGTCGATCGGCCGTCTCTTGCGACGACAACTTTTCCGCCGCAGAAGATGGTGCCCAATGCCGCTGCAAAACGCGACACATACACCGGATCAAGTCCATCGCCGACAATGCCGCGCAGGCCGGAAATGCTCAGAATTCGAGTTGCCACCGAAGATTCTCCCCGCCATGGGATGTTCAGGATATGACAGATACTCAGCTTGGTTTGCAGAGCATAACGGAAAACGTTTGTCTCATGTAGCGTATTCGGGACGTTGCTACTACGAGATGAGCTTCAGTACGTTAATCGATGCGATTTCGCGCCGCGCAGCCGGTGATACTCACTTCCGCCGGATGATTCTGCTGGCCAGACGGGAACCGTTGGGCGACAAGCCATGACGATTCTGTATATAGTTCCCGTGGCCATCGACTCTTCGCCTTCGACTAACAAAAACTTGCTGATGTCTGCTGCTGCCTCACACTCTTTGTATCTCGGATGTCCCGTGTGGGCCTGTGACCATTGGCGCGGATCGTTGTACACGACAAAGGCGCCGCGCGCTGAATGGCTGGGACAGTATTCGAAGATCTTTCACACCGTCGAAGGCAACAGCACGTTCTATGCTCTGCCGAATCTGGATACGGCGAAG
>CAIXQV010000214.1 GCA_903921605.1 uncultured Planctomycetaceae bacterium
CGGCTGAAAAGATTGCCGTTTGATTTACGGGAGAAAAGCCTTCCCCGGTCAGTTCGCCGCTCACCCGGCACTGACCTCTCCCTTCTGCACTCGAATATCTTCGCACGGCTGACTTCGAAAGCTCATTCCCGATGAACGCATTGATTAACTGGCTCGATAACCGCACCGGCTTTCGCGAAATGATGCACGAGGCGCTCTATGAACGCGTCCCCGGTGGAGCACGCTGGCGCTACGTCTGGGGCAGTACGCTCGTCTTCACATTCACGCTGCAGATGATCACCGGCTTCATGCTGTGGTCGGCTTACAGCCCCAGTACTCGAACAGCCTGGGAAAGCGTCTACTACATTCAGAACGAAATGTTCATCGGATATATCATTCGCGGCCTGCACCACTACGCGGCTCAGGCCATGGTCGTGCTGATGGCGATTCACCTGGTTCAGGTCGTGATCGATGGAGCGTACAAAGCTCCGCGTGAAATGAATTTCTGGCTGGGTATCGTGTTGATGATGATCGTGCTCGGGTTATCTCTGACAGGTTACCTGTTGCCTTGGGACCAGAAGGGTTACTACGCGACTCAGGTCACAACCAACATCATGAGCGCGACCCCGGTCGTTGGCGCAGAAGTGCAAAAGCTGGCTCAGGGCGGCAGCGATTACGGTCACCTGACGCTGACTCGATTCTTTGCGATGCACGCGGGAATTCTGCCAGCGATGTTGGTGGCTTTCCTGGCTCTGCATATTTATGTCTTTCGACGCCATGGTTTGACAGTGCATGATGCAAAACATGCTCCGGACACCACATTCTGGCCGGATCAGGTGTTGAAGGATGCGGTCGCGTGTCTCGCGGTGCTGGCGGTTGTGCTGATGCTGGCCATTCTTCGCCCGGCCGAACTCAGCGCTCCTGCGGATCCAGCCGTAAAGTTTGATGCGGCTCGCCCGGAATGGTACTTCCTGTTTCTGTTTCGCTTCCTGCGATTCCATGCTGTGGAAGCTCTTGGGTTGACCTTCGGAGCGATCATCGTTCCGGGAATCATCATGGGCATTCTGACCATTATGCCGATCACGGCTCAGGTACTGGGCGAATGGGGCCATCGGCTGAACAAGGCGTTTATCTGGCTGATGGCAATTGCGATTGCCGTGCTGACCGGAATGGCGTTTTATGAAGATGCGAATGATCGAGGACATCAGGCGGCTCTGGCGGAAGCTCATCGCGATGGGCAGCGGGCGATTGAACTGGCGTCCGGTCCGGACAAGATTCCCGTCGACGGAGCGGTCTCGTTGTTGCGTCGCGATCCCTACACTCAAGGTCCTCGCTTGTTTGCCCAGCATTGCGCGGCGTGCCATCGCTTCAATGGACATACAGGCCGTGGAACTCTTGTGATGGAAATGAACGCGGAGAAAGTTCCCGTGATCGGTGCTCCGACGGCTGCTGATCTCGGCACGTTTGGCAAGCGAGAATGGATGACTGGAATCGTTACCGATTACTCGAATCACTTCGCCTGGCTCAAGAACGCCCAGTGGTTCAAGGATGCACAGGCCAAAGCCGCTGCGGGTGAGAGCGTCGAATTCATCAATCCGGATGGTTCGGAAATGGCGGACTGGACCTCAGGAAACGTCGAATCACTGAAGTCTGCTGAGAATGCTGACAACGTGAAAGCTCTGGTAGAGTTTCTCGCTGCAGAAGCCGGACATGCCGGAGCAGAATTCGATGCGGCTTTGATCGAGCAGGGACGAAAACTTGCGACTGAAGGCAATTGGGCTGGTGCACTGAACGGCACTTCCTGCAAGCAATGTCACGAAACAATCGGCGACGCCTTTCCTGCTCAGCCGACCGACGAAGGTGCTTCAGGTTACCCGACCATGGCAAAATATGGCTCTGCGGCGTGGCTGAAGGACTTTATTCGCAACCCTGCGGCGGCTCGTCATTATGGTGCAAAGAATCAAATGACGGCTTCGACTCCGGAGAAGCTGACCGATACTGATCTGGATTTACTGGTGCGTTGGATGACTGGTGACCATACCGCGTCTAAAGTACCGGATTATCCAAGTCAGATGGAAGCCGTGAAGGCGGCCATTAGTAAGTAGCGGTTGACGAACGGAAACGTTCGCGGAAGTCAGATCCATGATCATTACTCTCGATGGCCCGGCAGGTTCCGGCAAAAGCACGGTCGCAAGACTGCTCGCGGAGCGAATGAGCTTTCGCTTTCTGGATACCGGGGCCATGTATCGAGCGGTCGCGTTGGCGGTCCTGAAAGGCGCTGGCGACGAAAACGATCTTGAGGCTGTTACAAGACTTGTGGCAGCCTGTACGATCGAGTTCGATGGCGATCGGCTACTGCTGAATCAGGACGATGTGACGGCCGAGATTCGTTCGCCGGAAGTGACGGCGGTCTCGTCGATCATTGCCTCGAACCCCGGCGTTCGCAATCGGCTGGTTGAATTGCAGCGTGCGATTGGTCGGCGTGGAAGCATGGTGACGGAAGGCCGCGATCAGGGTACGGTGGTATTCCCTGACGCAGCACATAAATTCTTCGTCACCGCAAATCTGGAAGCTCGTGCAAGACGACGTCAGCGCGAACTGGCTCACAAAGGAGTGAACCAGCCGATTACAACCGTCATGGATCAGCTTCGTCAGCGAGACGAACGTGACGAGCAACGCGCTCACGCTCCGATGAAACCCGCGGAAAATGCTCTCGTGATCGATACTTCAGACCTGACGATTGCTCAGGTCGTTGAGATGATCGCAAAGAAGGTTTCGGGGTAGCTCTCCGGGAGTTGAAACCCCCGGCTACCATCGAATCTCGCTCCGCGAGAAACGCCGATGCGATTTGCCGCAGAGCGGCATTTGATCGCAGCCCGGCCTTTCACGGCAGGGAACGAATGCACTCGTTTCGATCCTATCAATGTGACGGATTGAGCCAGTTGTCCGGATTGTACTCACAACTCCGAGAGTGCCTTTTCGTGTTTCAAAAACGCAACATGATGGTGCAGAGCATTCAAATGTGTCATTCCGGACACATTCATTTTCCCAAACCGTCCGCGCGGTGACCGGTTGTGACCTAGGCTTTCGTGAGACCTGCGGCTTCGTCGTGCACTGAGGGGATGCGCGCGGAGCCCAGGTCTTGACTCAAACTTCATCGCTGGAAAGCAAAATACGATTATGTGTGGCATTGCCGGTGTCCTTTACGCGGATTCCAATCGATCGGTCAGCGCAGAACTGCTGACGGAGATGGGGAATGCCATTGCGCATCGGGGACCGGACGGTGAAGGCACTTTTCGAGCGGGCAGCGTTGGGTTTGTTCATCGTCGACTGGCGATCATCGATCTCGAAGGCGGCCGACAGCCACTGTCCAACGAAGATGAATCGATCCACGTTGTCTTCAACGGCGAAATTTATAACTATCAGGAACTGCGTCGCGGCCTCGAAACTCGCGGTCACGTTTTCCGCACGAACTCCGACACCGAAGTCCTGGTTCACCTCTACGAAGAACACGGCGCGGACCTTTGTACTCATCTGCGCGGAATGTTTGCGTTCGCGATCTGGGATGCACGTCGCCGCGAACTCCTGCTGGCTCGCGATCACCTGGGACAGAAGCCGTTCTTCATCTATAGAGACAACGAGAAGTTGGTTTTTGGCTCTGAGCTGAAGGCCATCCTGGCTCATCCGAATCTGGATCGAGCCATCGATCCGGCCGCGATTGAAGACTATCTGACTTTTGGATTTATCCCAGGGCAGAGAAGTATCTTCGCCAAGGTCATGAAACTTCAGGCGGCGCACTTCCTGCGAATCGCCCCGAGCGAGTTTCGAGCAACGCCGAAGCGGTATTGGCAGCTGTCCTTTGATCAGGAGAATCCTGCGTCCGCCGAAAAATGGAAAGAACGAGTCGATGCTGTTCTGCAGGAAAGCGTTGCCGCGCATCTTGTGGCCGACGTTCCTGTGGGAGCATTTCTTAGCGGGGGGCTCGACAGCAGTTCTATCGTCGCACTGATGTCAGGTCTGCGATCTGATCCGGTGCAAACATTCTCGATTGGCTTTGACGAAGCAGAGTTCAGCGAACTGCCTCATGCTCGCGAAGTAGCGAAGCATTTCGGCTGCATTCATACAGAAGAGATCGTGACGCCTGAAGCCGTTCGAGATCTGGACGATCTGACGTTTCTCTACGATGAACCATTCGCGGACGCTTCGGCAATTCCGACCATGGCGGTTTCTCGTCTTGCCGCGCAACATGTCAAAGTAGTGCTGTCCGGAGACGGTGGCGATGAACTCTTTGGGGGCTATTCCAGATACGCCCACGATCTGAAGGAAGCCGGGATTCGCGATCGAATTCCCGCCCTGATTCGGTCATTGGTGCTGCGTCCGATGGCGGCCATCTGGCCAAAATCTGACTGGTTGCCTCGCCCCCTGCGACTCAAAACCGCGATGGAGAATCTCTCGCGAAGCCCAGCCGAAGCCTATGCAAATACGGTTTCCACTTGTCGAAGCTCTGTGCGACGAAGTTTGTTGCGTCGTGACTTTTCCGCCACGTTGCGAGACTATCGACCGGAGCAATCGATCATCGACGCCTTTGAAGCGGGGCACCGCGATCCGTTGAGCGGAATGCTGTCCGCCGATACGAATGTTCTGCTGCCCGATGATTTCCTGACTAAAGTCGATCGAGCCAGCATGGGCTTTGGACTGGAAGTCCGTCCGCCAATGATTGACTGGCAGTTGATGGAACTCGTGGCTTCGATGCCTTCAGAGTTCAAAATTCGTAACGGTTCGAAGAAGTGGATCCTGAAGCAGCTGTTTGAATCGCGGCTGCCCAAAGACCTCGTCAATCGACGCAAACAGGGGTTTGAATTGCCAATCGATGCGTGGCTGCGCGGGCCATTGCGAGAACAAGTCCGAGTGCATGTGCTGAATTCGAACAGTCTTCTCGCGCAGTATATCAACGTCGATGCGGCTCGCCTGATGTACGAATCGCACTGTCGAGGAACCGGGCGACATGGCCAGCTGATCTGGAGTCTGCTGGTCCTGGCACGCTGGCTGGATGCCTGGGCCAAACCAGAATCAAAGCCTGTGCTGAAGGCTCCAGCTCGGAAGTTGGTTTTGCAAACGACATCCAGAACCTGATTGCTCCCGAAACATCGTCACTGACATTCCTGAAACTCGTTGATTGTCCTCGGTATGACTCTGAAATCCTCAACCAGTACAGTGCAGAACGATCGCCAGACGATCAGCATTCCCACAATGCTGCGTTCGCGAAAAACTGCTGCGCAGAACGTGCCGGTCGTGGCGGGGCTTTGTGTTCCGAAAGGCCGACTGAAGAATCCAGGTGGCGGTCATATTGATGGCTTCACAAGTCTGGTCAATGCTCAGTTCGAAGTCCTGAATCGTTGGCATGATGGCAGTGTTCGCTGGTTACTGACCAGCTTCCTCGCTCCGGAAGTCAGCAGCGTCGCGAAGTCGCTCAACGTGGTTGCTCGCGAAGAATCAAACGACGCTGGCGGGCAACAAATCGTGGTCGAACCCACTGGAACGATTACCGCGGTCAAGTTCATTGCGGGTGAGATTCGTCTTCACATCCGAGATCTCAACAGTGATCCGCCTGCTGAGCGAACCATTCGACTGATGACACGTCTCGGCGATGCGCGCGGGGACGAACTGGTTTTGCAATTGGACGATATTCGCACCGAAGTCAGCGGACCAGTGCGGCAAGCGTTCCTGGTTTCTCTGCGTGTTCAGACCTTGCCATCGGTCACGTTGCAGATCCGATTGACGCAGTGGGTGATCACCGGACTGTTGCAAGTCGAAACACGAATTCGGAATACTCGCCGGGCAGTCCATAAGGGTGGCCTTTGGGATTTGGGCGATACCGGTTCATTGCTGTTTCGCAGTCTCGAGTTGTCTCTTCATAGCGATGAAGTTCCGGCGAACGCGAGAACTCATTGGAAAGCTCACCGAGACAGCGAAGTCCGAACGACGATGTCCGAGGTCTTCATTCGACAGTTCGGGAGTGGTGAGAAACACTGGAGCAGCACGAATCATCTGTCGGCTGATGAAACCAACGCGGTGCGCTTGCGTGGATTTGAAGCAAGCTGTGAATCGGGAGTTCTGCGAGGATATCAGGCGGAACCAACATTGCTCATCGAAGGTGATGGCTCGACGATGGCCGTTGCTGTTCCGGAGTTCTGGCAACAGTTTCCCGGCAGCGTCGCGGCCGCGATGGGCAGCCTTGAAGTCGGTTTGTTTCCAGCATTGCAGGGTGTGACTCACGAACTTCAGGGTGGCGAACAGAAGACACGCTCGTTTTGGATTTCGACTCAACAGAACAACTCAGACGTTGACCATCTCGACTGGGCCTTCGATGTTCCTCGCCTGATCCAGTCGCCGACTTCTGTCCGAACGACGCATGCGATTTCTTGGTTCCCGGGAGAAGTACTTTCTTCGGAACTGAATTCGCAAGGCACTCTGAATTCAGAACTGTCAGCGGGCACCGTCGTGGGGCGTTTCGCGAATTATCTCCACAACGCGACTGCTGGACGATTCAGCCTGGACGCTCGGCGAGCTTCGATTGACGAGTATGGCTGGCGGAATTTTGGTGATGTCCCGGCGGATCATGAGCAGACTCATTATGCCGGTTCGAACACAATTGTTTCCCACTACAATAATCAGTTCGACATGATCTTCGGGGCGACTCTGCAACTGGCCGCGACGGGCGACCTGAAATGGTTCGACCTGTTGGATCCGCTGGCTCGGCATGTGATCGATATCGACATCTATCACACCAATGAAGACAGAGCCGCGTTCAATGGTGGACTGTTCTGGCACACAGATCATTACGTCGACGCGCGTTTGAGTACTCATCGTACTTACTCAAGACGCAATCAGAAACCTGGCCATGCTTATGGCGGTGGTCCAAGCTGTGAGCACAACTACACAACCGGTCTGCTGCACTACTATTTTCTGACCGGCCACGTTGAGGCTCGTGAAAGCGTACTGTCACTGGCCGACTGGGTGATTCAGATGGACGATGGTCGCAACACCATCTTCGGCCTGCTGGATGACGGCCCGACAGGCGCGGCTTCGGCGACTGTTTTCGAAGACTTTCATGGCCCCGGCCGAGGTGCGGGGAATTCGATCAATGCGTTGCTGGATGCGTGGCTGCTGACAGATTCCGACCGATATATCAGCAAGCTGGAAGAACTGATTCGCCGCTGTGTGCATCCTGAGCAGAAGCCAGACGACTTGCACCTGTTGGATGCGGAAGGTCATTGGTCTTACACAGTGTTTCTGAACGCACTTGGACGATATCTGATCGCCAAACGCGATGCGGAATTGTTCGATCCGATGTATAGCTATGCCCGTGATGTCATGAAGACTTACGGTCGTTGGATGGCACTTTACGAACGAAGAACTCTGGAACATCCTGAAGAATTGCAGTATCCAACCGAAGCCTGGGCCGCTCAGGACTTTCGGAAAGCCAACGTCCTGCGGATTGCAGCGTCCTGCGAAGACGATGCCGGGCAGGCTCTGGCCATGCGAATGAAAGCCGACCAGATTAATGATGCTGCGTGGCGAGATTTCGCGGCCTTCGGCGATGCCTCTTTGACGGCTCGCTGTCTGTCCATCGTCATGACAGAAGGGCATCGAGAAGTCTTTCACAGCTACTGCGAACCGAATCTGATTCCCGCTTGTCCGGCTCGCTATGAAACCACGGTATGGTCCATGTTCATACCTCAGAAACAGCGAGTGAAAACACTGCTGAAGTCGCCCGCTCAATTGGCACGAGCCGCTCTGAAAGCTGTTCAGCCGACAAGAATCTGGAAGGCGTGGCAGGCATTGCGGCGACAACTCTGATTCTCACAAATCACTTCCAACATCTAACCGGAACCTTTCACCCCGACTTATCAACCATGATTCAGGCAGCCCCAAGACAACTTCGAGTCATTCCGATTGATGATCGCCCCACGATCTGTCATGTCATCCACGCGCTGGGAGTTGGCGGCGCGGAGGTTCTGGTGGATCAGATGATTCGCCGCATGCAGAAAGAATTCCGCTGCATCGTGGCGGTACTGGACGAGATCGGTGAAATCGGGACGCGACTTCAGGAAGACGGATTTCTTGTTGAACATCTCCATCGGCAGCCCGGCATTGATCGAGGATGTGCAACGCGTCTGCGACAGTTTGCTGATCGCGAAGGCGCGGTGATCCTGCACGCTCACCAATGCACGCCGTTTTTTCAGGCTATGCTGAGCCGGGGACTGACAGGTCGGCGGCCGGTCGTGTTTACTGAACATGGTCGTCATTTTCCTGATGCTCCCAGTCGCAAGCGAGCCATCGTCAATCGTCTGCTGCTGAAACGCCATGACAGACTGTTTGGTTGCGGTGCGGCTGTTCGTCAGGCACTGATCGACAACGAAGGCCTTCCGGAATCACGGGTCGAAGTAATTTACAACGGTGTTGATCTAAAGGCTTTGAGTAAGCCCTCGGCCGGCGCACGGGAACGGATTCGTGAAGAGTTTGGTTACGCACCGACCGACTTCGTGGCTGTTCTGGTCGCAAGATTGCACGAGCTGAAAGATCATCAGACGGCATTAAAAGCTGTCGATGAGGCTCGCAATAGAATTCCCGGGCTGCGACTTCTGCTCGCCGGCGAAGGTGATCAGCGAACGGCCATTGAACAGACAATCCGGCAGCGTGGCCTCGAGCAAACCGTGACGCTCGCGGGAACTCGCAAAGACATCGCAGACCTGCTGTCTGCGTCTGACGTGTTTCTGATGTCCAGCATCAGTGAAGGAATTCCACTCACAGTCATTGAAGCCATGGCAGCCCGACGTCCTGTGGTCTCTACGGCCGTCGGAGGACTTCCGGAATTGATTGAACATGGCGTCAGTGGGATGCTGGCTCCTTCCGGAGATGGGTCGTCATTGGCCAGTTCGTTGATTGAACTTTATCAGAGTCCTGCTTTGAGATCTCAAATGGCTGAAGTTGCCGCAGGTCGAGCTCAAGAGAAGTTTTCGCTGCAAGGGATGCTGAACAGCTACCGCGACGTATATAACGACGTCCTGGAGACGACAGACCTTCATCCTAAAACAAAGCCGATGAAGGCTGCCATGACGAATCGTAAGAAGACAGGAGCCCACTCATGATTACCGAGTGTCCTCCGACAGAGAAAATTGGATCATTGCTGATCTTCTCAGACGACTGGGGACGGCATCCGTCCTCCTGTCAGCATCTGACTCGCAACTTACTGGATCGATACCCAGTGCTCTGGGTTAACACCATCGGTACTCGTACGCCGCGCCTTGACAGGCAGACAGCACGTCGAGTTGCGGAGAAGATGCGTCAATGGGGCTCAACGGGACTGACGCGGGTGTTCTGCAGAAGTTCTAAACGATCGGGTACTGCGATCCAGCGAGAACAGGAATCTCCGATTCACAACAATCTGCAGGTTGTGAATCCAAAAATGTGGCCATGGTTTTCCAGCGACCGGGATCGACGTCTGAATCGCTGGCTGCTCACACGGCAACTGAGTCCTCTGATCGCAAAGCTACCGAAGCCAGTCGTCGCCGTGACAACGCTGCCGATTACTGCCGATCTGCCGGATACTCTGGCCGTGGATCGTTGGGTGTATTATTGCGTCGATGACTTTGCTCAGTGGCCAGGCCTGGACGGTGAGACTCTGCGACAGATGGATCATGACATGATCCAGCAGGCAGATAGTCTTGTCGCTGCCAGTGAAACATTGCAGTCGATGATTGCGTCTCATGGACGATCATCATCACTGCTGACCCATGGCGTCGACGTTGATTTCTGGAATAGTCAGCGGAGCGTGATCGTTCGATCGGAATCTGTTGCCCGTCGCTTTGAAAATTCTCGCCTGCATCTGCGGACAGCGGCAGACAGTCGTCTGACTTCGCTTTCGGTTGTTACGGAAGAGACTGAGACCGCCAACATCAGCGGTCGCCAGAACGCCAAGTCTGCTCCAGGGGCATCGGCGGCAGCCAGCATCAGTGCGGCTGATGTGCTGGCAACTGCGCCGACTGCCGTCGATGGCATCGCTGGTCCTTTGATCGTGTTCTGGGGCGTAATCGATCGCCGCATGGATTCCCCGTCGCTGATTCAACTGTCCAAAGATCTGATTGAGGGAACAATTGTCCTGGTGGGACCGCAACAGGATCCCGATCCTGCCTTGCTGACTCTTTCGAACGTACGAGTTCTACCCGCACAGCCACTGTCTGCGTTGCCTGCGATCGCGGAGCAGGCCAGCGTGCTGATTATGCCCTATGCCGATTTGCCTGTGACAAGGGCGATGCAGCCTTTGAAGCTCAAGGAGTATCTGGCGACAGGAAAATCCGTAGTCGTCAAACGTCTGCCTTCGACAGACGTATGGGCCGACTGTCTTGATGCCGCGGAGACGCCGGCGGAATTCAGTCAGATCGTGCGAAATCGAGTCTACTCGGGAATCTCACCAGCTCAGGCGTTAGCACGCTGCCGTCTGCATCAGGAAAGCTGGAAGAGCAAGGCCGATCGCTTTGAGCATCTTCTGAAGAGTGAGCGAATTCAGAGTCGGCTCACTTTGCCTGATCCACCTGTGATTGCCTTTAAACCACCCACATCGTCGGGAAGTCAACCTGTTCGATCACAGCGGTAGTGAATCTATTATGACGAAGAGTCCACGTCTGAGTCAGAAACAGAGACAGAGAATCTTATGAACGCACCATTTGTTCTTCATACACGAGTCGTGACCGGAGTCGGCGGCGGGCCGGAGAAGACGATCCTGAATTCACCTCGATACCTGCAGCAGTATGGGATCGACTGTGCGTGCCTGTTTATGCGACCTCCCGGAGATCCGGGCTTTGCAACTCTGGAGCGCAAAGCAGCGGCGTGCGGGGCTGAGATCATCGGTATTGATGACAATGGTCCAACAGACTGGCGTGTGATTCAACAGTGCATTCGCATCTGCAAAGAACGCAATGTCACTGTGTGGCATGGACACGATTACAAGAGCAATGCGATTGGACTGATCGTCCGCATTTTTCATCGGATGCATCTGGTGACGACAGCTCACGGCTGGGTGCGATTCACATCCCGAACACCGCTCTACTACAAAATTGATCGACTGAGCATGAAGCTTTACGAACAGATCATCTGCGTCTCGCAGGATCTGTACGACAGTTGCCGTGCATCAGGGATTCGAGACAACAGGCTGCACCAGATCGATAATGCGATCGTGCTGGAAGACTATACGACAGCACCGCCAACATTGCGGGACAAGGCTCGATTCGGCTTTGATTCCCAGCGAATTCTGATCGGAGCCGTTGGAAGGTTGTCCGAAGAGAAGGGCTTTCATCATCTGATCAATGCGGTCTCCAGACTGATCATTGATGGCCATCCAATTGGACTCATCATTGCCGGTGAAGGACATCTGCGAGAACAGCTTCAGCGCCAGATTAATGAACTGGAACTACAGGATCACGTGCGTCTGGCCGGCTTTATGAATGATCCGCGAGATCTTTATCGGGCCATCGACTTGTTTGTCCTGAGCAGCCTGCGAGAGGGTTTGCCGAACGTTGTTCTGGAAGCAATGGCGTCTGAACGTGCTGTTGTCACAACCAATTGCAATGGCATTCCCAAGCTGGTTCAACACGAACAGAATGGACTTGTTGTTCCAACCGACGATGAAAACGCACTGTATCGAGCCATCCGAAAATGCGTGCTCTCTGACACTCAGAGAATTGAACTGGCGAAAGCGGGGCGCCGGACGATTGAAGAACGATTCTGCTTCGATCGCCGTATGTCGAAAGTCGTGGACGTCTATCGCCAGCTTTCAAAAGATCTGGCAGAGAGGATTCCTGCGAATGCTCTCCAGACGAGTGCTGAAGCAGAGCTCTCAGATTCATCTGCCGACATCTCAGAAAGTGTCTTGTCTGGTGCTCGGTAGTGTTTTCTGAGAAAACAATTAGCTGGAACGCGTTAGCGTCCGGTTCGGAGGCCTTCATGCCACAATTGATTTCCAGCATTGCCAATCAGGATCTGGCCTCAATGATTTCAGCGCCAACGACAACTTCAGTCCTCGTTCATCACGATACGAGTCCTCCGTCCGGATGGAACGAGTATCTCTGCAAATGGGGATACGACGGGTTTCATCTCCGTACTGAGTGGGCCACGGTGTTAGCAAAAGGTCTGCGCCATCGGCCACAGTTTTTATGGGCCGAACAGGATCGACGCATCGTCGGTGTCCTGCCTCTGATGCACATTACTGGCCCGGTTTTCGGAAGTTTTCTGGTCAGCCAGCCGTACCTGAATACGGGCGGTGTGCTTGCCGATTCGCCTCAGATTGCAAGTCAGCTCATTGACAAAGCCGTGACGCTGGCGGATTCACTCAACGTCAAACATCTGGAACTCAGACACGAAAGCCGCAGCGAGCACCCACGTCTGAATTCGACAAATACCGAGAAGGTCCATATGCGGCTGGAGCTGCCTGAGACCAGCGAACAACTGTGGACAGGATTGAAGTCGAAGCTGCGGAGTCAGGTGAAGAAGCCTCTCAATGACAACTCTTTGTCCGTGCAGTTTGGTCACCAGGATCAGTTGAAGAACTTCTATGATGTCTTCTGCCAGAACATGCGTGACCTGGGAACGCCGCCGTTTTCAAAGCGTCTGTTTGAGGAGATGCTGACTCAGTTCGGAGACAGTGCGGAGATTTGTACCGTGATGACGAATGATCGTCCGATTGCATCGGGATTTCTGCTGCACGGCCCCGAGGTGACTCTGATTCCCAGTGCGAGTTCACTGCGGGAGTTCAATCACACCGCCTGCAATATGCTGATGTACTGGCACTGCCTGAAACACAGCGTTGAACGTGGACAGAAAGCGTTCGACTTCGGTCGCAGTTCTGTTGACAGCGGAACATTCAAGTTTAAGCAACAGTGGGGTGCAGAAGCTTATCCAGCCGTATGGCAGTACTGCCTGCGGAAAGGCGACATCGGTGATGTACGCCCCAGCAGTGGCAAATTTGATAAAGTGATCGCCGTCTGGCAGAAACTCCCAATCTGGCTCACAAAGCTCATCGGCCCGGAGATTGTTCGCGGGATTCCATAAGCGTTCACTACTTCTTCGCTGGAGCCGCGGCCTTCTTCGCATCCGTTCCGGCAGGAGCATTAGCGACGGGAACTGGTCGCTCGAGAATGCCTAAAGACGCTCCATAGAGCAGACAAATCTGCTCCAAAGACGGCAGCTTGTTACCAGCCATCCATTCGTCAGCCTTCTTGTCCAGCTTTCGATCCGCAAAGGCTCGGCCAGCCACGACGTAACATTCTTCTCGCCACAGGATGTTCTGCATTTTCGAAATCGCCGTCAGCACGGGTGCCGGATCTTTTGTTGTCAACGCCGTGGCTTCCACCAGTTCGCA
>CAIXQV010000215.1 GCA_903921605.1 uncultured Planctomycetaceae bacterium
GGAGAGTGCTCAGCGACAGGCGATTGAAGCCACGATTCAGCGCATCGTCAATAAGCTCCTGCATCCGCCTTTAGAAGCACTTAAGGATGAGGCGAAGGAAGGCACCCCCGAGGGCTTGCTGCACGCCATTCGCCGGCTGTTTTTCTTTCGCTCGGAGTAGTCTTCTGCAATCCGCCCGGGCGCGTGGCGACGCCCAATCGCCCAATTTGCCGGGCGGAAGGTGTAGCCGGGCGGAAAATTGGAAAAATCAGCAGATTCCAACACGGAGCGGCTAACATAGAGAACCTATGCTTGTTTCTTCCGAACAACGGCTCCACCATGCCCGTTGTGGTGTTCATATAGGGGTAACTGATTCGGTTTGGCTCGAAATTCGGCCGGAATCGCTGAATTCGCTCGGGATACTCGTTCAGAATTCGGCATAGAATCAGGTTTGTCGTTTGGCGTCAGGTAAATCGCAGGTCCCGAAATATGGCAGACAAGTTCATCGAATGGGATCGCGACCGATTGGTCGTCGCTGAAGGGACTGCTGCAGGCGAGAAAGCTCAGTTCCGGCTGGTCAGGATCCTTGAACGTCAGTCGGATTCAAACGACACGCTCTTGTTGGTAGATCAACTGAAGCAGTTGTTTCCGGTAGGGGCGGATCGCAAGCGTGCCTCAGTCGCGATTGTGTTTCCCCGGCAGATGGTCACGATTCATCGCATCCAGTTGCCTCAGGTGCCGGACAGCGAAATCCCGGACATGATCCGGCTGCAGGCTTCGATGCGCCTGACAGTGCCGGTCGAATCGGTCTGCATGGACTTTACCCCGCTTCCAATTCAGCCGGGCAGCTCGACGCGAGACGTCCTGCTGGTAACCGTGCCCAGCGATCAGGTCGCGGTGGCACGAAGAACATTGAATGATGCGGGTCTGGAGCTGTCTGAAGTTCGCGTCAGTGCGTATTGTGTGGCTCAGGCGGCTGCTCGAGCGGGATTCCTGCGAGAATCAGCCGACCTGGAAAAGGTCGATGTCGTTGCCGTGATGCGGCGGGACTTTATCGAGCTGACTTTCGTTCGAGGCACCTCGGTTGTCTTTTCGCACAGCGGCAGCTCTTGGGCATCTCTGGAGACCGTCGAGAAGACGATTCGTGCGGAGCTGACCCGAGCACGGATGTCTGCGGCCGAGATTCTGGGCGAGCATAAGATCGATCGAGTCATTCTGATTGGTGCTCCGGAAGTCACCTCGGCAGTGACCGATCAGATTTCGACTCGGTTGGATGGGGCTCGAATTGAGCGAGTCAACCCGGCTGATGCATTTCTATCCGGTGCGTTGCCAGAGGGAATTAACTCCGCCGATATCGTGACACTTGCGGGGGCGATTCTGGGTGAAGCGGCGAGTGGCGTTGAGGTTGTGGACCTGATCAATCCTCGTCGCGCGCCGGCGAAGAAGGATTTGCGACGGCTTCGAGTTCTGTTGGGATCATTGGCCGGCGTGGTTATTGTGGCCGGCGGGTACTTTTGGCGACAGGGGCAGATTAATGAGCTTGCCGACGTCAAGTATTTGGTAGATACAGAGAATGCTGAGATCAAAGAAATGCTGCAAGCCGGCAGCAAGGAGATGACTCAGTCTGAAAGTGTTTCAGAGTGGGCGAATCGAGATGTTGAATGGCTGGATGAAATGGTTCGTCTGAAGTCCATTCTTCCGGCGACCGACAGAATGTTCATCGACAGTTTTCAGTTCACGGCGATTCAACGTGGAGCGTCGCCGTCAGTGAAGCTTGTTGGGTTTGCGAAGTCTGAGTCGGATGTTAACGAACTGGCGCGGAAGCTTCGCGATGCAGGCTACGGAGTGAAGCCGTTTGAGCCGGAGTACCGTGCGTCGGCGGTGTCACAGGATTATGGTGTTCAGATAGTTCTGGAAGTTTCGCTCCCTGCGGATCCGGAATCAGCATCGGGCTAATGAAAATGGATGAAAAGAAACGCACAAAGATTCTTGCTGCAGGGCTGGTCGCGGCGATTGCCGTTTACAGTCTGAGGTCGACGCTGGACGGGTTTCTGATGAAACCGATTCGCGACCTGCAGAGAAATCTGAACATGGCCAACGCCGAAAATGAATCTCTGAAACTTCAGGAGATCAAGTTCAAGGTTGCGCGAAAGAATCTGGATGACTGGAAGTACATCAGTCTGCCTCAGAATCAGGACGATGCTCAACGCCTGTATCGGGAATGGGTACACGAGTTAACTCGACAGTGTGGCTTCAGTGGTCCAGGCTTTGAGGTGACTCCCGGCGCTAGATCGCAGCAGAAAGAATTTGGAACTGTTGGCGTTGAGGTGAAGAAGGCCGAGACAGATCTTCAGGGGCTGACACGATTTCTGTTTCTATTCGATCAGGCGGATATGCTGCATCGAATCTCCGCCATGAAAATAGACAGCCCTGGTGCTCAGGGAAATCCGCGGCTGCTCGTTTCGTTCACAGCCGAAGGAATGAGTGTCATTGGGGGCGATGACAAAACGGAACTGCAGCCCCGCACGACGATCACGAGCGGGATTAGCGAGAGTGCTGCTGAAATCAGTGTTGTGCCGAACGAGTCGATCATCATCGAAGATCCATTCCGGCCGTTTCTGGTCCGAGTTGAACGGGAGTTATTGCGAGTTGAA
>CAIXQV010000216.1 GCA_903921605.1 uncultured Planctomycetaceae bacterium
ACCAGCAGCAGAATCTGAGACATCCCTGTCCCGGGAACAATCAGACGTTCGACGATCATCCAGCCACCACAACCAGCGATCAGTGCAAAGGCGTTCCAGACGTAGAATTCCTGTTGACGGCGGATTGCATTCCAAAGTTCGAATGCCGCTGCCGCAAGGAATGTACCCACCGTGAGGACACTCATCGGGAACGAAGGCAGTCCCCGGACCATGGCTGCGAAAACCACAACTCCTCCGCAGACGCGAAGTACCACTTGCCAAACATCTACCAGTTCTTGCTCCAGCCGTGGGCGAAGCAATTCAAAGACAAACACGCTGCCGACAAGGGCCGGAAAGAAAACTCGCAGAACATTCTCGTCGTAGGAAGAAAACAGCGATGTTACATTTCCCTGCAATCCCATCACTCCCCCAACTAACAGAAGAGAGTGAACATTGGCAAGGATGGCAATGATTGTTCGTTGAAGACCAGACAGCGAATGTCGGTTGAACATGAACAGAACCGGCAACACGACGACAGGAATGACGCGATGTTCAAGATTAAAGCTCGTTGTGGAAACAGCCAGTGTGCCCAACATCCACGCTCGACTGGTCATCAAGGCCAACTCTGTCGAAGGGCTTCGCATCCTCGAAAAGAGAATGCTGCAGGCCGATGAAGCCGTTGCCCAGATGACGAAGATTTGCGTCCATGAAGGATCACGGAAAAGCCCCGCTGTAAAGGCCAGTGACGAACACAGCAAGGGAATCGTGACCGCACTCAGGACGCTGGCTAGTCGACTTCCAATCATCAATGTCGCAACCGTCAACCACACAATCGTCAGCGTCGTAGCCATCGGCATCGGCAGTGCGGTGTGATTCAGGTTGTGATACATCAGAGTCGGAAGATGCAGCAGCCCCGTCATCGCAAACATAACACCGGTGCTGAGCCAGTTAAATGGCACCAATAACGCATCGCGAGTCGTAGTTCCTGGCTCTGACTCTCGCAATGATGTGGGTACGAGAGCCGACAAGCCGATGCCCGGCGTTGATGCCGTCAGTCCGGACCGGAACCATAGTGTTCCGGCGATGGAACCGATTCCCAACGTGAGTGTGAGGCAGGAATTGATCATGGCCCCGCTGATGTTTGCTTCAACGGCAACAAACACGAACCCCGTCAGCAGCAGAGCCCAGAACACAAAGCCGCTCAAGAGATTGCGATAGCGGATAGAGTGAACCACAAAGGTCGTCAGCGGAAGCAGGCAATGAATCCACGATATTGAAGAACTCTGTGGATGAACAATGTTCCGGAAAGCGAAAGCAATCCAGTAGATCGCCAAACCACCGGACAGAAATAGTCCCAGTGATTCGCCCAGGTGATCCAGTCGGGAGTTTTCGCCGTGAGATGATTCGCCCTCAGGCACAAGCTTCAGTAACCGATCTGCAATGCGAGTCACCGCCAGCACACAGCCGAGTATTCCCAGGCTCAATGCGATGGACGATGCCGATGTCATTAGCAGAACGATCATTGGCGTCGAGCTGGAGGTTGCCGTGAAGAACGGTACCAGCATCGTGACAGATGAACCCAGCGAGATCAGCGATAGTCTTGCGATGTTGCGATCGCGAAGAATGATTCCCAACAGGTAGAACGCGACGATGTTGACCGCAGAAACCAGAAACATGGCCTGAGCATTCGTAATCGCGGCAACCTGCAGAGCGACTGCCAGGCAACATGAAAACGTCTTGAGTGGCTCAACCAGATGCGATGCAACTCGAGTCCGGAAGACACGGTAGAGTGTTGCGGTTCCAAGAATAAACGGCAGATAGGTCAATCCATAAAACGCAAGCGGAAGCTTTGGGGTCTGAAGTCCGGCGGCCGCTGCGTCTCTCAGGGCCATCGCGGTTTCACTGAAAAGTGTCGGCGAAAACTGGTAGGTCATCAGGCCGGCGATTAAGGCAGCCCAGACAAATCCGCGATGATTGGTTTCGCGAGCTGTCACAAACAACATTGCTGTCGCCAAAGCACATGTTGGCACCAGCGCGAAGGTCTTTGGGAATCCTGCAAATGCAAGCCCGAGTCCAGCGACCATCCAGATCAAACCGATCAGCACAGGCAACACAATAGACCACGGCAGTGGACGAACGAGGTCACCTGTTCGCTGTCGGAAGACATCCGCGACCGTGCGAGCGTTCATCAGAATTGTGGCGGAGACAAGAACACAGCCGAAACCAATCCATTCGAGTGACACACCGACGGCGGTTCGAGTCACCATGAGCATCAGAAACATGATCCCCAGCAGCAGCGAGGGGAAGAACGCAAAAATGCGAGGCCAGCGATTTTCTTCAGCCAGCCAGAAAATATGGCGATTCACTTTTATCATTCCGGCACTCATCACAAACCAAAGCACCAGCGAAACGCTGAATGACAGCAGAGGATGAGTCAACTTCGGCAGCGCACCGGCGATTGATAGCAACGCATACGCCGCGACAAATGTGGTCTGGCGTCCTCGCAGTTGATGGTCAAAGATTCGAGTGGCCGCGAACAGAAGAAACGCAGTCGCCGGAACTCCCCACGCGATCGTTTTCGCAACGTTCATTAGACTGCCGGCCAAGCCTGAAGACCCGACCCAGGTTAGAGCCAGAAAGCAGACAGGAAGCAGAAACAGCGTTAACACATGCAGAACACGACTGGTGGCTTTCAAACCCAGTCGAGCACGTCCGACTTCCGCAGCCGCGAAGATCACGCCCGTGTAACACAGCACTGTCAGATACTTGAGTTCAGCGGGCCAACTGGAGAATTCCCGGCTGACCAGCATCAGGGAAGAACCAAAAACGATGGCCGCTCCTATCACCAGCATCCAGCGAATGTTCTGCTCGCGGAGAAAACTGTTGATGAAGCGTTCTAACGCTGAAGAGGACTCTCGAGGGCTCTCCTGGCTGGCGATCGGTGTTGTCGCCAATTCATCCGGCATCGCCTTATCAAACGCACCCGATACGGACATGACTTCTCTCCTCTGTGAACACACAATTGGGTTTCACAAAGGCCTAAATCAAATGCCGTGCCGTTCAGTCACACGAATTGCTGAACGGCGAAACTACGCAAAAAGAGGTGGTTTTTTCAGTGTTTCAGGCTTTCTCGGAGTGACCATTACCAACGCTGCAGTGCTGGGAATGCAGTGTTCCTGCAGTCGCACCACTGCAGGATTTGCCCAGTACGTTGGACATTCTTGTCCAACTGAACTTCCAGGGGCATGATTCCTCAAATGGCCGTCTTTCTACAGATCTACTCGCCGTCCTTAATCACGATCGGTTTCCGCAGTCGAGAGGCAACAGCTTCAAAGGAAAAGCTGGCTTTGAACCGCTTATCCATCGCAGCGCCAGCTTCGCGGAGCGCATCCAGTTCGCGGCGTTCTGGAAGCATTGAACCAACCGCGACTACTCCTTCAGAATTCGGCAGACTGAAAACATAAGTCTGCGGAAACGCTTTGGTGATCGTCTTAAGATCTTCATCGAGTCCCGCGTGAGGATTGATATTGAAAACAACGCAACCACCTTCCGTCAGCCGACTCTGCAGTTGCTGGTAGAACTGAATCGTTCGCAGTTGCAACGGGACACCAGTCTCATCGGTTTCCGCAGACGGCTTCAGAAATGCGTCCATGTAAATCGTGTCATACTTTGTTTGCGTCTTCTTAAAGTATTCAAACCCGTCAGCCACAATCAGCTTCACATTCTTCTGGGGCTTCAGGTTGAAAAAACGTTCAGCCAGTTGCACAACCACAGGGTCGATTTCGACAGCATCCACAGCCACAGTTGGATCATGCTTTTGCAGAAAATGCACCATCGATCCACCACCGAGCCCCACGATCAGCACTTTGCTCTGTTTCGGTTGCAGCAGGTAGTTGGCAAACATGTGCTGCAGATAGGTGAATTTCAAAACATGAGGAGACTTCAGGTTCATCTGACTCTCCCATGCTTCTTCGCCGTTGTCACGTACAAAGATCATAGTGCGCACATAGCCGTTCCGGCGGATGCGAATATGTGAGAACGCCGACTG
>CAIXQV010000217.1 GCA_903921605.1 uncultured Planctomycetaceae bacterium
GGAGTCGACAGCGGCAGCGTTGTTTCAGAAGTGGATCTACGAAAGCGCGACGGCGGCGGGTCTTCGAGACACCGTGGCCACGGTGGGCGAACTGGAACGAGAAAGTGACGAGGCACTCTGCGGAACGATTGCCGCGGATATTGTGAGCACTGGAACTCTTTCTGAGATGTCAGTGCTGCTGCATACGATCGCGGAAGACTCCGTCAATCAGCGAGTCCGGGATCTGGAGATCATTCCGCTGGAAGATGGCAGCGGGCTGGCGAAGTTTGAATATCGAGTGGAAGCTTTGACGACAATGAAAGGATCCGGTGCGGCCCTGCCGTCGGTAGCGGCGACGCTGAACAGACTTCCCGAGGAGCAGTCAAGGAATTTCCTGCAGCCTCTATTCCCGAATGTTATTCCAGCCCCGCCTGCCCCCCCCGCACCTGTGGTGGTTCAGGCAACAACGCCGCCTCCAGCTGCTCCCGTTCCTGCTCCGCGACCACCCATTGCCCCTTCACCACTGGTGCTTGTGGGCACAATCATGTCCGGAGCAGAAGTGGAAGCCATGTTTTTTGATCCTGAAGGAGGAGCCACGAGAACTGTTGTTGTCGGCGATGAACTTCAAAGCAAAGATTTCAAGGCTAAAATCATGGCCATTACAAACAACAGTGTGATGCTGCGCATGAGTGCAGGAATCACGGAGATCCGCCTTTCACAGGCATTGTCCTCGATTCCTCAATTGCTGTGGAATCCTGAGTTGGTTGTCCCCGCCGGTGGTTAACTTGTGGCATAACAGAGCCGTCAGAATTTCACTTATTACTGCGTATTGCCTCAGGAGCCTGATCTCAATGAATCAAAGATCCCATGTTCTTTGCAGATCATTCCTGTTGATTTCTCTGCTGCAGTGTATCTCACAGAATCTTCTTGCCGACGAACTCGCGAAAACAGCCACGGCTCAGGAAGCTGCAGACAATCTTGGCGTCGGCATCAATCTTGGGAATATGCTCGATGCCCCTAACGAAGGTGACTGGGGTGTTCGATTTGAAAACGACTATGCAGCGATCATTCGTAAAGCCGGATTTCAACATGTCCGGCTGCCGGTGAAATGGTCGGCTCATGCTTCAACGAAAGCCCCTTTCAGGATTGATCCCGCTTTTGTTGCGCGAGTCAAAACGGTGATGGCTGTCTGCACAAAGCAGGGTCTTCGTGTTGTGCTTAACATTCATCACTATGATGAAATGCACGTGGCACCGGACAAGGAGACGGATCGATTCCTCGCGATCTGGCGGCAGCTGTCGGACTTGTTTGCATCACAACCAGAGACGGTCTACTTCGAAATTCTCAATGAACCGCACGATAATCTGACGACGCAGGAATGGAACAAGATCCTTCCTCTTGCTCTCGACATCATCAGGAAAAAGAACTCGAACCGGGCCGTCATTCTGGGCGGCGGAAATTGGAACTCGCCGGACGAACTGATCCACCTGAAACTTCCGGCGGAAGATCAGATGCTGATTGCCACCGTTCACTATTATCGACCTCACGAGTTTACCCATCAGGGCGCGGAGTTCCTGGGTGACAAGACTCCACCAGCGGGAAGAAAGTTTCCGTTTAATCAGGCAGAAAGAACAGCGATAGAGGAAGATTTCCAACGCATCTCCGACTGGTCCGTGAAGAATCATCGCCCCGTCTATGTCGGGGAATTCGGTTGCTATCACATCGCCCCCGGCGAAGACCGATTACGCTGGACGCGGACCGTTGCAGGCCTCTGTCGGAAACACAAATTCGGATCTGCCTACTGGGAGTTCTGTTCAGGATTCGGAGCCTGGGATCCTGTTCGCCGAGAATGGCGCGACGAGCTTCTTGATGCCATCATCCATCCCTGAACATGTCCCGTCACCACGATGAATCCCTGCAGACAGGTCAATGTGCCAAGGGCTCAGACGGAGAATCGGTTTGTCAGCGTTGTTGAGTAATTTGACTTCCGCTGCAGTATTTAAGCCCCTCACGAATAGCGGCTGTTCTGCGTAACTCGATCATCATTTCTTCTGACCATGAGACAGGGGTTTGTACCAGCAGCCGCAGAAGCAGATGCCTCTGTTAAGGTCGTACGAAAAACGTCGTTTCCCTAAGAAAGTCTTTGGCACGCCCAGGGTCACCAACTCCATCGCCGATGGCGAGCAACAGCAGATTCAAGTCTGTTGTGGCACTGTGAGATCGTCTTGCGCTAAGCCGAAAATCTCAGAGAAAATCGTCTTCTACCCCGAGTTTTTCAGGCTCACCCTTAAAAGACTGCTTACGGGTAGAACACCTGTGAAACTTAGCCCCTGCGGGGAAGACGTACCGTGAATCGGTCCGCCAAAACGACGAGGTCGGTGAAACCCCTACCCGGAAATAATTCTGAGATATGGCGGGATGGATTACCGCTGGACGGCTGCGACTTCAGGGTGTCACTCTGAACCGGTTATTGAAGCAAAAAGAATGCACAACGAGGAGAACTATTGGCAGTCGAGTTGAGGACTTGTCCTATTCCCACGGATAGGTGCGGAATACGGATACCGAGGCAGAGAACAGAACTAAGTTTCCAGAAGTTCAGGAGCCCTGGCCTTGGATGAGATTCCGCACAGATGCAGCCCTTTGAGACGTCGAAAACTCAAAGATTATGGAAAATGTCTATGTCCATTCCTTTTGCGAAACTTTTCTCACTGGCCAACATCCTGGGAGTTGATGCGGCACCATTTTCTGCCGGCAACAGACCTCGACGATGCCGTGTCGGAAAGTTCCCGGCGACCGAACAACTGGAGAAGAAGGTTCTGTTGTCGGCGACAAGCCCAACACTGGATTCGATCAGTGACGTCGTGATTCAGGAAGATTCGGCGTCGTACGATATCGCTCTGACCGGAATAGGCCCCGGCAACGGCAGTCAGACGCCGGTCAGGATCTCCGCAAGTTTCCAAAGTGCATCGCTAAGTTGTGGTGTTCGAGTCACTGCAGTTCCATCCAGCGCATCAGCCACACTAACCCTTGAGCCCGCGCGAAATTCATTCGGCGCTGGAACAGTCAGCGTCACGGTCGAGAACTTTGGTCCGGATGGAAAACTGGAAACGGCTGCCGACAATCTGACCGTGGTGAAAACATTCAAACTGACAGTGAATCCTGTCAGCTTCCGCATTGATGGAAAAACGCTCGGAATCGAACTCGACAACACCGGCGACGTCGTCAATGTCTCCCGTGACACAGATCTGATGCAGTTCCACCTTTCGAGCAGCGTCTGGCA
>CAIXQV010000218.1 GCA_903921605.1 uncultured Planctomycetaceae bacterium
CCGACGTGATCGGCGATCAATTCTGCACGCTGTTCCAGTTGCGGCAGCGGCTCCGATTCCGCAATCTGTTCGATCACGATACAGCCCATGGCCTTGATGCGCTTCTTTTTGCGGTCGCGGTCGGCTTCCTCGCCCTGCTTTCGCACCATGTCTTCGGTTTCGAAAGTCGGCACCATCATCACCATACGCGAGCCGCTTTCCTGAACGAAAGCCGCCAACGGTTCTTCAATCTGCGGCGCGAGACCGTCTACCTTGCCGGTGTAAGTCAGCGTTTCGCCCATGTCGATGACACGCGACGCCAACTTGTTCATGGCGGCAATCAGATTCGCGCGAGGATTCACGCTGCTCTGACCGCTGACCGCGCGAACTCGCACGCTGCGCCCTTTGCGAGTCACAACGCTGACACGGTCGGCACCCAGCAGCGATCGAGCATCACTGGCTGCTGCATCAGCGACCTCCTGCTCAACAAGCGATCGCTGAATTCGTAGAGAGAATTGCTCAAAGTCGGTCCAGAACTGATTCTTCAGATCGGCCTGATCACCAAGATTGCGACGTTTGCCTTCGATAAATCGAGACCCATAACCGCACATCTGTTCCAGGAACTGCATGTAGCCCGATTGAGCTTTGATCGGAACATCCGGTCGCTGGAATAACTCGACAACGCCGACACATTTCTTTTCTTTGTGCAAAGCAGACAGTACAAGAACATGCTCAGTCGGAAGCTGAGCTTCGCCACCGTGAGTCAACGTGCGAGCTTCACCTGTCTGCAGAACATCGACAATCAGCTTTTCGTTCATCGCCAGCGCGCCGGGACGCTCGCGAAGTCCGGTTTGTTCCAAATTCACCTGCGCCGTAAGGCCCAGACGATTCGATTCATCGACCAGCCAAACAGCTCCCGCGCGAGCACCGATCGCGGTCACAACGCGGACCAGAAACTCCTGAAAGAACAACGGAGGAGCAAGATCCTGACCGGACATCTGCTCAATCTCGCGAGCAAGCTGCATCACCCGCTCACGGACTTTTTTCAGATTTTCGTCGGTAGGAACGGGCTCAGTCATAAGATTTCCGATGCACTCAGGGGTGCCAAATTCGTCAGGATTCTGATTCGGGCGTGGGTATTAGATCACGTCGCCTGCCCGCGCAGAGTGAACAATGTACGTAAATCCAGGGACATTTCAGCGCTGTGGTGACGCAAAAACGTGGTTAGTCCAACACGGTTTGCCCGAATCGCCGAAGCTGCGGAATTGTTTACGTATCCGGAAAGGCGGTCAAGACCGGCCTCGATTCCTCCGTAAACTTGGCGGAGGCAATTTCTCCCAGGGAAACATGCGTGAGATAGGCAAATTTCCGCCCATTATGCCAATCCGGGCTTGAGCATTAAATTGGGCCGCTATCATTGAAGTCTCAAAACGACTGCGGGGCGTTCATGAACAGTTGTCGATTTGGTTTCCCGCCTGTGCTTTGAATCGGTCAATTGCGAATAAAACACGCGGTTTCACAGGGGCGGCCCGCGTCATCTCGCGGCAGCATTTGTTACTTATGGAGCCCGATCATGAGCCAGGACTTCCGAGGTTTTCTGCAGCAGATGCAGGGATGTGCCGTTTCCGTCGTGACCTGGGATCACGCACGACTCCTGGGAACGCTGGCGGCGGTTGCGGACGACTGTATTCGCATGACGGGCGTCGTTTTGCAGGATTCTCACGAAGCCGGCGGCTGGTCGGACCGGCTGTTGATTGAAGACATGCTGGAGGATCGCGGCAATCAATGGCCCGAAATCATTATTCAACGAAGTCTGATCAGTACCGTGACCATGGTCAGCGATATGATCCGTCCAGGCCCGGTCGCATCACTCGGTCGTACAGATTCATCGGATGGATTCGAGAATTCTGAGGGAGCCCAGAGTCAGGAGCTGGACACCATCGTTCAGCATGCCTCCAGCCACTACGAGACTGTCCGCGTGGAACTCGGCTCAGCCGTGTTGGACGCTCTCCAAATGGCGAACGAGCGACTTCTGAACTTTCGAATCACGGATCGCATCACCGCGACGCGAGTCGATCTTGAGAAGACGCTTGGCTTCCAACTCCAGCCGTTCCGCATTCAGTCCAGTTCAAGTGTCCCTTCGGATCAGTTTCGCGTCCTGATTCACGGTGTTGAGGTTGGTCGGGGGACCATCATCCCCGGAAGAATCCTGGCGATTGTCCAGGAGAAAGCCGCCATGCCGCCGGGGGGTATTGCAACCATCGAGCCCGTCTACGGATTGCCTGCGGCCTGGATTGAAACCGATCAACATCAGCAGGCTGTCGACATGGGTTCCACAGTCGTTGATGCGATGAGCGTCATCGCAACAATGCTGGA
>CAIXQV010000219.1 GCA_903921605.1 uncultured Planctomycetaceae bacterium
CCCGGCAATGTGAAACCCCATCGTGTACCAATAAGGGCCCTGGGGTTCGTAGAGTCCACGCAGATCAAGCCGCCTCCGTCGCAGGACATAATAGTCGGCAATCATCACGCCACCGACGGCACCCAACAAGGCGGAGTAGGCGACCAGCCACTTAAAGATATAACCCGATGGATCCTCCACAAGCCGCCAGGGTTGAATGAGAATCCCGATCAATCCAGTCAGGATCGCCCCCGTTCGAAACGAGATGTGACGCGGACTCAGGTTGGCGAAGTCGTTGGCGGGCCCGACAACGTTGGCAGCCAGATTGGTGGCCAGTGTGGCAAGGACCAACCCGAACAAGCCTAACGCATGCCAGAACGGGCTCTCGAAGCGAGACAACAATTCTACCGGGTCCCAGATCGCCTGACCGTAGATCACAACGGATGCCGAGGTGACTGCCACTCCAATGAACGAGTATAAACCCATCGTCAAGGGAAGCCCCAACGCCTGCCCAAGCATCTGGTCGCGTTGGGTTTTCACATAGCGCGTAAAATCGGGGATGTTCAGCGCCAGCGTCGCCCAGAACCCGACATTCGCGGTCAGCGCGGGAAAAAAGAAGCTCCAGAATTGCCCTTCCCGCTTACCACCCAACACGAACTGTGACGGTTGCGACAACATGGGCCCGAATCCGCCCGCCTCGCGATAGGCCCAGACCAAAAGCGCAAGTCCCAGGCCAATCAACAAGGGGGCCTTGATATTCAGGAGCGCCCTCACGGATTCGATGCCACGCCAAATGATGTACTGATTAAGGCTCCAGAAAGCCAGAAAGCAAATCAGCTGCGGCAAGTTGATGTCTATTACCGGGAGCTTCGTTTGCTGCGACCACGAGGGGAAGTAAAGTTCGAGAACTTTATAGATGGCCCAGCCCCCGATCCAAGTCTGGATACCGAACCAGCCACAGGCGACCAGAGCGCGCAACAGCGCAGGGACATTCGCGCCCCGCAAGCCAAAGGCCGCACGGCAGAGTACGGGAAACGGAATCCCGTATTTCGTCCCCGCATGGGCGTTAAGCACCATCGGCAGCAGAACCACGAGGTTCCCCAGAAAGATGGTCAAAACCGCCTGCCACCAGTTCATCCCCTGCTGGATCAACGACGAGGCCAGCATGTACGTTGGAATACACGCGGATAACGCGACCCACAAGGCAATCATGTCCCGCAAAGCCCAGCGGCGAGCCGACAGGGGGACGGGCGCCAGGTCTTCGCTCCAATAGGTTTTGCCTGTCAGCGACGACTCAAGCGTTGCGATATCGTCAGCAGTCGAGATTGGCACGGGACTGGCAACATCCTGCACCCGGGGGAAAATTGGAATAGCAATGACCTTCGTTCTGCGGGGATGAAAAATCGTTTTGCCTCAGTCTACCAGCCGAACACGGCCGGATGCGAGGTCGTAAGTTGCTCCCACCACTTTCAGGTGTCCCGCGGCAACAGGTTCCTTGATGATCGGTTCGAGCCCTTTGAGCCGCTCGACGCCAAGCAGAACGTTTTCCCGGATTGCATTCTCGACGATGTCACCCGGGAGTTGTTTTGCTCGCCCGACTGCCGGCTGAACCAGTTTCACCATCTCGTCAATTGCGCCCGGCAGCGGGTCCTGATCATTGATGTGCTTGACGGCAGCCTTGACTGCGCCGCAATTGCTGTGTCCCAGGACCATGATCAGCTTGACGCCCAGTTCGGCAACTGCATATTCAATACTCCCTTTGACCACGGCTCCTGCCCCGCTCACGATGTTGCCAGCAACGCGGACCACGAACAGGTCTCCGACGCCCTGATCAAAAAGAATCTCCGGAGGTACTCTCGAGTCCGCACAGGCGATGATGATGGCTTCAGGTCGTTGAATTTCAGACAGCAAGGCGAAGTCTCGGGGGGCGCGCCGTGGACTTTCGGTATTGCCGCTGACAAACCTTGCATTTCCGTCCAGCAGATCTTTTAAGACATCATCAGCACTGGGGGAGGCCACCTGCGCGGCTGAGATGGATGCCCATGGTGTTAGTGCGCTGCATAGACCCAGCGAAGTCGCTCCGGCGAGACCTGCGAAATGGCGACGAGAGAATTTGTGATGCATGACGATTCAACCTTAGCCTAAAAGACGCTCTGGAAATAATGGACTCAAAGACGCAAATCTTTTCTGGTCCGAACATTTCATGCCGTCGTTTCAGACTGCGATGATAATCGAAACCAGTTGGTAATTTTAACGACCATATTGGACGTTTTTCTGCTTCTGCGCGACACGAAATACGAGTTGACAACTGTGCGTCAACTCACTTGCAGTTAATCGACATCGTCACGGTTGCGATTGAGCCTGAAAGGCTCGTACACATCAGCCTGTGGCAAAAGAATCCACGAACGTGGATGAGCGCCGCCATAGGTCAGTGTCCCGTCCCGTAGCGCACCCTGAATGGGGTTCAACAAGTCTGTTTTGTGTCGCCCTTTCAGGGCAAACTGTGGTGAGGGAGATGCAACCTGAGGCGTTGCCTCAGGCTGATCTGTCAGGGCCAGTTGGCCCGAATCGCAAAGGCCCCTTTTTGAGGTGAGGATCCATGCGACTCTCCAATTTTTTAGCCTTTCCGCGAACGACATCAGTTCGCGGAATTTGGAGCTTCTAACCTGCGGCTTTTATTTCGCGCAGAACCCAATTTCTCACCCAGGATACCGTGGCTGCGTAGACAAATCTCGTCCATCCACCCAATGAATTACTCCAGTTAACACCAGTCCCCTTACGCGCAAAAAGCCATGCGAAATTCTGCGAGACAACTAGCTGCAACTGGACAAGGCGTTACACTCCGATCGTTCAAAGAGTGGACCGTTGATGATTGTTGAGCCCTTGGGGCGTGTGCGTGGTGGCAAATGCA
>CAIXQV010000220.1 GCA_903921605.1 uncultured Planctomycetaceae bacterium
CCGCACAATCGGTCACTCTTTCGGCGGTGTGATGCCGAAGTCTTCGATCGTGAGCAACGCTGAAAACGGAATACCGCGAGCTTCGAAAGCTGCTCGCCCGCCCTGCAGACGATCCACAATGCCGACCGCGTGAACCACTTTACAGCCAAACTCTTCGACTCGATCCACCGCCTGCAAGGCACTGCCACCGGTGGTCACAACGTCGTCGACGATGACCACTTTGTCGCCGGGTTGAATTGGCCCTTCGATAAATCGCTGAGTACCGTGGCCCTTGGCTTCCTTACGAACCATGAACCCCTGCAGCGAACGGTTCTGAGATGCAGCCGCGACCAGAACTCCACCGATGATCGGATCGGCCCCGATCGACATGCCACCGAAGCCACTGAACTCCACGTCCTTCATGAGTTCCAACAGACCGTAAGAAATCTGCATCAATCCTTCGGCGCTGAGTGTGACTTGTTTGCCGTCGAGGTAATACGTTGACTTCTTACCAGAGGCCAAAGTGAAGTCACCAAACTTGAGGGCTCGTTCCCGAACCAGTTCCATCAGACGCGTACGATTAAACATGAGTGTTCCAGGACAGAATTTCAGATGAAGAAGAGTTTGTTGGCAGGCCTAAGGCGTCGGCTCATGCTGACACTGTCGGCTGCGGCTTGCCGTTAAACGAGTCAATCAGCGGTTCTTTCGACCGCAATTTCCTGCCGGAATGGTACCGGTCAGGAATTCAACTTCAACCAGAAGCCCTCTGACATAGAAAAACGAGACAGACTTCTGCACACTACGGGGGTCTGGTAGCCGTTTTGACCTTCTGAAAACTCAGACCTCATGCACGCGACTGAATTCCTGTCTGCAAAATCGCCAACGCTGCCCACATCCGTGCTCGTGATGTTTGGCTCCGAGCGATACTTTCGTCAGGAGATCCTGCATCGAATTCCCGGAGCGAGCGGCGATGATGCGGAACTGTCTTTGACGCGTCTCGTGGGTGACAAGGCGGAGATTCGCGATGTGATGGCGGAACTGAAAACCGTCTCCATGTTTGGCGATCAGCGGATTGTCATGATTGAGGATGCCGATGAGTTCGTCTCAAAGAATCGTGCGGTGCTTGAGAAGTATGTGACCCAACCAGCGAAAGGATCAATGCTGATTCTGGATGTGAAGAGCTGGCCGAAGAACACGAAACTGTTCAAGCTCGTTGAGCAGCATGCGATGGCTTTGGAATGTGCGGAACTCACCGGAGCCGCTCTGCAGAAATGGTTGCAGAAGTTGGCCAAGGATCAGTACGGCAAACAGCTCGATCGTGAATCCGCAGCTCTGATCATCGCATTGGCCGGGGATGGTCTTAATCTTCTGGAACAGGAAGTCGCCAAGCTGGCTGCACTGGTCGGAGATGTTGACACGATTACTCGGGAAGATGTCCCGAAGGTTGTCGGCGGCTGGCGAACAGAAACGACATGGGTGATGCTCGATGCCGTTCGCGATGGCCATCCAGGGCACGCCATCGAAGCTCTTGATAAACTGCTGAAGTCCGGTGAGGCTCCTCAGAAAATTCTGGGAGGTGTCACGTTCGTCTTTAGAAAATTCGCAGAAGCGACGGAGCGAGCGAGAACCGGAACTCCGCTACGCGAAGCAATCGCCGCGGCAGGAGTTTTTTCCAACGCGATCGGTCAGGCAGAAGCGTATTTGCGTCGAATTGGATTTGAACGCGCCAGCAGGATCCTGCAGTTGCTGGTTGAAGCAGATTCTGAAATGAAAGGTGGCAGTCGAGTCGACCCGGCTCTTTTGCTGGAGCGATTATTCGTGCGACTGGCCGGCGATTTGACCGTGACGGCCGCGAAGTAATGACTCCGCAATTCTTACGTCACTGCTCGGCAGCCAAACGCAACATGCCGTTGATCCCAATCTTCGCGATGGTTGGACTGCTGTCTGCGTGTTGTCTCGTCGCAGAGGCGCAGGAACCGGGGAATTTGTCGAGCGGGTCGGCAACGGCAGAAATCTGCCAGAGGCTTCAAAACGCCACGGTCAGAATTGTGTCGAACAACGATCGGTCGTCCGGAGTCATTGTTTCCTCGGCGGGTCACATCCTGACGGTCGCTCATGGGCTTCACGGAGAAAGTCGCACGGCCGCCATTGTTTTTCACGACGGAGCAAAAGCTGAAGCGGAAATCATTCTTCGCGATAAGGCTCTGGACGTTGCGGTGCTAAAGCTTTCCGATAATTCCACGCGGCTCGCATTGTCCCCGATTTCGATCGCTCCAGCAGGGGGACTTCGAAAAACGGCTTTGGTCCTGGCCGCCGGATGTCCGGGGCGAGAATCTGATGGATTGCGGCCTGTTATTCGCCTTGGTGAGTTGCTCGCGGTTGAACCCACAACTCTGCGTTCATCCTGCACGTTGACGGCCGGCGATTCAGGAGGTCCTCTGGTGAATCATCAAGGACAACTGATCGGACTGCATCGACAGATCGGATTAAGCCGTGAGTCGAATCACCATCTTCCACTGGAGCATCTTAAAGACTCCGTGAAGTCTATTCTGGATCTGCAAAAAATGGCTTCCCTTGAATCATCAACGGGGAGCGGTTTCGCAGCCGCACTGCCAAAAGCAAATCGTGCCGTGACGACGACGATGCAATTGCGAAGAGTGGAGATCTTTCAGGGGAAATCCACGCCAGATGGCGAGGCCGCTCCACTGATCCTCGGAACGTTACTGAACTCGGAGTACGTTGCCACGAAACTGAGTGAACTAACACCCGACGAAACGATCGACTGCCGATTTCACGAAGGTGATCCGTGTGTCGCAGAGATTGCGATGACGAATGTTGCTTTGGATCTTGCACTCTTAAAGCTGCAAAGTCCTCGTCGGGCAGCCACTTCGCTTGTTTCGCAAACCGTGGTTTCAGCCGCGAAATTTTCACTCGTGTTTGCAGCGTCTGCGAAGAGCGAGCCAGTGCGGGTTGGCTTGATAACTCGCTATCGTCACAACGAACCTCGGCTCAACGGAAAACTGGGTGCCATTTTAGATGTCGATGAGACATCCCGCGCAGTGCGAGTCAAAGAGGTGGCTCCTAATAGTACGGCATCTGTCGCAGGGTTATCAAAAACTTGTCTTATCGAATCGATGAACGGCCAGCCAGTCAAATCTCTGGACAATGTCGGCGCACTGTTAAGTGAACATCAGCCTGGCGACTGGCTGCAGTTTCAATTTCGAATCGCCGAAAAGTCATCGACCACTTTCGCTCGCCTGCAGCATGATCCCGCCGAGCGATTCGAGCGAACTGAGTTCCTGGATGGCCGTTCGGGAATCGTCAGCGAACGCCGCAGTGGATTTGCTGACGTGTTGCAGCACGACATTGAACTGTCACCGAGCCACTGCGGCGGTCCGCTCATCGACAGCGAGGGACGAGTTATCGGCGTCAACATTGCGAGGCGAGCACGCGAATCATCGCTGGCGATTCCGATTGAAGTCGTCCTGGAATTGCTGAAAGGTGAATAGGGCGGGGCGTGTTGCGAGGCGAATGATCGCCAGAAAAGCCTCTGTATCATCGATTTTCATGGTTGCGACAACACTGGATTCTCGTGACACTGTGCCCACACCCAACCCCGCCACTTGCTCGCTTCACCCTCAGACAAGAGAACTCTCTCGATGACTCGATTCATTGTCCTGCTGTCCCTGGCAGTTGTCGCCTTGATTCATAGCTCTGCTGACGCTCAACAGTTTACGAACCTTTTGCAGAACCAGTCTCTGTCGCAGTGGATGCTTCCCAACGGCAAAGATGTCGAGAACGGTTGGACGTTCGATGCTGATGGGACGCTGCACCTGCAGGGAAAAGGCGACAACATTATTACTCGAAACGAGTACCAGGACTTTGAACTTTGGTTTGAGTACCGGATTTCAGACAAAGGAAACAGCGGGATCAAATATCGAGTTCAGAAGTATGGGAACTCCTTGCTGGGCATCGAGTATCAGATTCAGGATGACGCAGGATTTCCAAACCTTCCGCCAAAGCATTACAGCGCATCTCTGTATGACATCATGGATCGCTCCAATTCAATTCTTGAACGCAAATACTCACCGGCCGGAGAATTCAACGTCGGCCGAATTGTGGTTCAGAATCATCGCATCCGTCACTGGATGAACGGAAATCTGATCATTGACGAACTGGACTGCTCTCCGAAGTTTGCCAACGCAATTGCTCAAAGCAAGTTCAAGGATCAGGAAGGTTTCGGGAAGAATCATTCCGGTCGCCTGATGCTGACCGACCATGGCAGCGAGGTGTGGTATAAAAATCTCTACATTCGTCCGCTGTCGGGAATGGTTTGCCTCCCAAGGTAATCAGCATTCCGGAAGGAATTTGCAGGAGTTCTGAATTCTCTGCAGGCCCGTGACGAAAAAGCCGATTTCCAATTGCAGCATTTCGCGAACCATAGAGTTGCCGATGCTGTCTCTGGGCAGTATACTTCCGAGCCCAATCGCACGCGCAAGTGGCGAAATCGGCAGACGCGCTAGCTTCAGGAGCTAGTGGGGTTACACCCGTGGAGGTTCAAGTCCTCTCTTGCGCACTACCAGAAAACGCTGCAGTGTTTATCACTGCAGCGTTTTTTCATGCGCGGGTTTCGGTGGAGAGAGTGCCCTCGTAGTTGGTTCCTGGGGCGCAAGAGGGTTGTAAAATCTGCCTCAACTGGATTATCCAACTGGCGACCAGATTCCTCGATCATGTTACGATGACTGCTCTCTGAGCTGGAGAAAAACATGAAAGTGCTGATCGCAGAAGATGACCGGTTTACTCGCGAAGGGCTAGTCGAAGTCCTTGAAGGTGAAGGCTACCGTGTCGTGGTCGCTGTTGATGGCTCGGAAGCAATTCAGCTGTTCCAGCAACAGAGTCCGGATTTTGTCTGCCTCGATATCATGATGCCCGGTCGCAGCGGCTACGAAGCGTGTCGAGCAATCCGGGCTCAGTCTCCGGACGTTCCCATCATCTTCATTAGCGCGAAGGCGGAGGAGTTTGATCGGCTGGTCGGCTTTGAACTGGGGGCCGACGACTTTATCGTCAAGCCGTTCAGTGTGCGTGAAGTCGTGGCTCGAGTCCGCGCGGTGGCTCGCCGCTGTTGTGCTCGCCAGCCTGATGCTCCTGCAGAGTTCCGGATGGGGGATCTGAAGATCAGTCCCGCCGAACTGCGTGCTCGTCGAGGTGATCTGGTAATTGAACTCAGCCCTCGCGATGTTCGCATTCTGCAGTTGCTGAATGATCACGCGGGCAAAGCATTGGATCGCAATGCAATCTTCCGGGCAGGCTGGGGAGAAGATTATTTCCCCAACAGTCGTACGCTGGATCAGCATGTTTCGCAGCTTCGCAAACGCGTTGAACTGGATCCGGCCAATCCAGTTCTGATAAAGACGGTTCACGGAGTTGGCTACCGCTACGATCCTCTGCCAGCAGCAGAGTCCAATGCAGGAGAAGTCTGAAGATGGCTCGACGAGGCCTGCGATTTGAAACAGAGATCAGTTGGTTTGTGCTGGTCAGCATACTTGACATCATCATGACCTGGCTGGCCCTGAAATTCAGTGCGGAAGGCCGCACTCAGGGCACGTTCGTGGAGAGCAATCCCGTCGCGCAATGGGTGCTGGCTCGCTGGGGCGTTCAGGGCATGGCCATCTTCAAATTGATCATGACTGCCCTTGTGGTCACGATCGCTGAATTCGTCGGGCGAACTCGTCCGATCGTCGCCCAAGCACTTTTGTGGGGTGGCACTGCGGTTGTCGGATCTGTCGTTATTTATACCGTGCGATTATTGTTTCGGCATCAGTAGACCAAACCATTTTGCCGGACAGCCAGAACGCAGGCCTCACAGCTGTTCAAATTCTGTGAACTGCTGCTAAGGCGGCCTGCATGATCATCAGATCGAATGATTTTACTTCCGGAGTGCTCTTACCCATCAACTGGTCCCGTTCGCGGGTCATCCTATTGTTTCCAGTATTCCGGCAGGTTCAGCTTGGTCTCTCGCAGGATCTCTACAATAGCCGTGCGATCTTCTGGCCCCAGATGGGCATATTTTTCGGACTGTTCCGCGCCGGAGAGAACATCCCATAGTCGCTGATAAACTCGATCAAGAACCTCTCTCGGCAGTGAATCGAATGTCGGCGAATAAATCAGGTAGCTGCAAGGGTACTTGAACATGCGAGTCGTCAGGTCAAGATCTCGCAGCGATCGCCCCTGAGAGTCGCGAGGCCCGGCGGTTGCAAAGATTTCTGCAAATCCTGAGGTGCCTCGAATCGGATCAACAATCTTTGCTTCGTTGACCAACAACATACTGTCCACAAGCCGATCAGCGACACCCTGAATTCTGCGAGTCGTACTTTCAAGCGTCGTCGCATCCGGTTCTCCCAGCGCCGAGTTCATAAACTCGTCATAGGCCAGAGCCTGGCGAGTTTCGAAGCTTGCTTTTGTAAGCCTGTTATGAACAAGCGTTTGATGCTCCATCACCATCAGCGCTACGATGTCGCTATGCATTGTAGGATAGTAATCCGGATCGATTCGATACTTGAGGTCAACAACATTCAGTCCCGCGGAGTTATCAACGGGCTCAACAACATTCCGGCCGTGAATGACCAGATTGCCAATATGCTTCTGTGACCCATGAGTTCCTGTGACGTACCATCCGCCCCAGCGATCTTCGATAGGTGTCGTATGATCAACAGTGCGACCTCCTGCTGACATCAGGGGCTGTCCGCCGGACTCGACGTATAAAGAGCGGATAACGTGACCCGGCACGCCTTCCATCCGCGACGAACTGTGACAGACGAGACAGTTTTCTGTTCTGCGGATAATGGCCGGCGTTTCACCCTCCTGCTGATCGAGCGTATAAAACACCGTACCCAGCAAGGGATCAGAAACGGATATTTCCACCACCTCTCCAGACTGACAGTAGCCTACATAAACGTCATCGTTAAAGAAGATCGCTCTTGGCTTTCGCGGAGAGATCCGCATCATCTGCAGGCTGGTCTTGGAGAACACCAGAACCTGCGATTCAACGGGAACCTCGAGTGCCTTCAGCAGTGCAGGCAGGTAACCCATTGCTTTCGAGTAAGGGATTTCCACTTCGCCCTGCTTGAGCCTTTCCTGAAGGACTGAGACGCGATTCTGTGGCTTGCTTTGACTGTAGAGAATCGGCTCTTTTTCAAACTCGTCTTCGGCCGGTCGTACTTCAGATGGGTCGAGCATGAATGCGATAAAGCTCATCAGAATAGCGGCGTGCATCTGCCGGATATGCAGGATTCTCATAGCTAACTTCCCCGCTAACAGGACTCAATCGAAGCAACAATTTTGCAAGACCAGTCGTCGATGCCAGCTCACAATACTACACATCAGCATGTAGATTTATCCAGCGTTGCAGCGGAGATTTCACACGTTGTCAGAAAACGCCCGAGCAAACACCGATCGTGGCGACAAAGGGCAGGAGCCAATCATGAAATACCAAGTGGCACAGAAGCAGCCGAGATGGTCACAAAAGGCAAACGTAGAAAAAAGAAGGACCCCGAAAAACTCAATGTTTTTCGGGGTCCTGAGGGCGACTTCGTAAGTCTGCGTTGTAATCAAGTACCGGAGGCGGGGGTCGAACCCGCACTAGATGTTACTCTAACTGGATTTTGAATCCAGCGCGTCTGCCATTCCGCCACTCCGGCGGGTACCTGAATTTTCCACCATGTCAACTCGCCACAACAAAGAAATCGTTGGACTTGCTGCTCTGTGGGAGGCGGAAACTAATCGAACAGGGCACCGTTCGCAAGGCGATGCGTCGTGGGAGTCCCAGTTTTTGACGGGCGGGACAGATTCCCTCGGAAAAACCGGTATCGTCGAAAAGTCTTCACTCGGGAAACACTGACACTTTTCGCCAAACCACGGTTCGGAAGAGCCACCGTCACATTGTCATTTCAGGGGCATTTTGAACGGCAGGCTTCCGGAAGCGTGGCACGGAGCCTTGTGTCCGGTAACATTCCGCAACTCACACTGGCTTGCCGCGGACTTTGGGAAGACGGCTCGGATGTTCGGCGGCGTCAGGCGAGTCTCTGTCTGATTTTCATGACTCCGGAAGACGAAATTTCTGCAATGGCTCATTCCCAGCAAGCTGACGGCTCGGTTACTCGTTTTATCAACCACCATTATCGTCACTTCAATGCGGCCGCGTTGATTGATGCGGCCAAGGGATATCATCAGCACCTTGCCTCCGGTGGCAAGATGATGATTACTCTGGCCGGTGCGATGAGCACTGCGGAACTGGGATTGTCGCTGGCTGAGATGATTCGACAGGACAAGGTGCATCTTATTTCCTGCACCGGTGCGAATCTCGAAGAGGACGTTTTCAACCTCGTTGCTCACGATTACTACGAACGAGTGCCGCACTATCGCCAACTGTCGCCACAGGACGAACAGGATCTGCTCGATCGTCACATGAATCGAGTGACCGACACCTGTATTCCCGAAGGTGAAGCGATGCGCCGCATGGAAACGGCGATGCTGGAAGTGTGGACGGCCGCCGATCAGGCCGGCAAGCGATTCTTCCCTCACGAGTTTTTCTATCAGGTTCTTCTGAGCGGCAAGTATCAGGAGTTTTACCAGATTGATCCAAAGGACTCCTGGATGCTGGCAGCGGCCGAAAAGAATCTGCCGATCATTGTGCCGGGCTGGGAAGATGCGACGCTCGGCAACATGTACGCCGCCGCTGTGATTCGTGGTGACATCAAGAATGTTCACACGGTTCGTACGGGGATCGAATACATGACGTGGCTGGCCGAGTTTTATACTGAGGCCAGCATGAAGAATTCGATTGGGATGTTTCAGATCGGTGGCGGCATCGCGGGTGACTTCCCGATCTGTGTCGTGCCGATGCTGCATCAGGATCTGGGGCGCGACAGCGTGCCTCTGTGGGGTTACTTCTGTCAGATCAGCGATTCGACAACCAGCTACGGCAGTTACTC